>JANPIH010000322.1:0-15108 GCA_031424895.1 Rhodospirillales bacterium | reverse complement strand
TTGCGCGCCATCATGCCCACCCCCCGCCGCCATAGCCGGCGACGAAAACGAGGAGCCGCCCGCAAACTTGCCGAGGCACCGCGGCGACGACAACTGCAATGGGCAAACCTCTTTGCAACTTAACTTCGCGCCTATGGGGCTTGGCCCCTGGCGGGTTTGGGCAGAGCCCAACCTCGCTTTCGTTCCATGATTCCAGGTCAACCAGGCATGGCATCTCCACCTCGCACGAGTGCCACGACAGCCAGGCTCCGCGAGGCCGCATGACCGGGATCGAGGGCCTCCCGCCCCCGGCGCCGTTGGCGTCAGGCTGCTTTACCCCATTTCCGTTGCGAGCTAAAAAACCTGCCATCGCCGTTCCGGCCGCTCGATTGGCGCCGACGTACGAAAAGTATTTGGAGTTCCACCCTATGCTCCCAAAGGCCCGAACGGGCATCGACGGGCTGGACGAGATCACAGTCGGCGGATTGCCGGCCGGCCGGCCCACGTTGATCTGCGGCAGCGCCGGAACCGGCAAGACCATGCTGGCCATGGAGTTCCTGGTGCGCGGCGCCACGCAGTATAACGAGCCCGGCGTGTTCATGATGTTCGAGGAGCTTGCGGCGGACCTCACCACCAATGTTCGCTCGCTCGGCTTCGACCTCGACGAACTGGCAGCCGCGAAAATGATCGTGCTCGATCATGTCCGCATCGAACGCAGCGAGATCGAGGAAGCCGGGGACTACGACCTGGAGGGGCTGTTCATCCGCCTTGGGCACGCCATCGACACCATCGGCGCCAAGCGCGTCGTGCTCGACACGCTGGAGGCGCTGTTTGCCGGCCTGTCCAATCACGCCATCCTGCGCGCGGAATTGCGCCGGCTGTTTCGCTGGCTGAAGGACCGCGGCGTGACCGCGATCATCACCGGCGAGAAGGGCGAAGGCACGGCACTCACCCGCCACGGCCTTGAGGAGTACGTGGCCGATTGCGTCATTGTCCTCGACCAGCGCATCAAGGAGCAGATTTCCACCCGCCGGCTCCGCCTGCTGAAATACCGGGGCACCGCCCATGGCATGAACGAGTATCCCTTTCTCATCGGGGCGCATGGGTTTTCCGTGCTGCCGATCACCTCCCTGCAGCTCGACCATCGCGTTTCAGCGGAACGGGTTTCCACCGGCATTGTCCGGCTGGACGAGATGCTCGACGGCAAGGGCATCTTTCGCGCCAGCAGCGTCCTCGTCACCGGCGCCGCCGGCACGGGCAAAAGCAGCGTCGCCGCCAGGCTGGTTGAAGCCGCCTGCCAGCGCGGTGAACGCGCGGTTTTCTTCGCCTATGAGGAATCGGCCGCGCAGATCATCCGCAACATGCGGTCCATCGGCATCGACCTGGCAACCTGGGTAACGCAGGGGCTTCTCCAGATCCACTCCTCCCGCCCGACATTGTATGGGCTGGAGCAGCATCTGGTGGTGCTGCACGAAAACGTGCGCGCGTTCCGCCCGACGATCGTCGCGATTGACCCGATCAGCAATCTTACGATCGGCTACGATGAACCCGATGTCCATGCAACACTGATGCGGCTGATTGATTTCTTGAAGCAGGAACAGATCACCGGCGTGTTCACCGGCCTGACCGGCGGAAACCCGGTCGAACCCATGTCGGAAAACGCGCAGCTTGGTGTCTCCTCGCTGATGGATACCTGGCTGCTGCTGCGCAACGTGGAGCAAGGCGGCGAACGCAACCGAACCATCTCCGTGCTGAAATCGCGCGGGATGGCCCATTCCAACCAGGTGCGTGAGTTTGTCTTCAGCGACGCGGGGATCGATCTGGTCGACGTGCACCTGAGCGGTGATCGCGTTTTGACGGGCCGCGCCCGCATCGCACAGCAGGAGGCGGAGCGCCGCGCCCTGGTAACGGCCCACGACGACCATCTGCGCACGCTGCGGCAGCTCCAAAGCCGGCAAAAGACCATCGACGCCCAGATCGCGGCGCTGCAGGCCGAGAGCGAAGCGGTCGATTTCGGCATGCGGCAGGAACTGCTGCGGGCCGCCGGCCGGCAGAACGCCTCTGCGGTGCGCCGGCCGCCCGGCGCCGCGACCGATATCGAGGGCGAACAGGCATGAACCCGCCGGACCCCCGGGAGCCGCTTCCCGCAAGCGAACATGAACCCGCCTACCAGTTGCGGCTGTACGTGGCCGGTCAAACGGTGAAATCAGTCGCCGCAATCGCCAATCTGAAACGGATCTGCGAGACGCATCTCGCCGGTCACTATTCCATCGAGGTCATCGACCTTACCAAAACCCCGCAACTCGCCGCCGGCGACCAGATTCTCGCTCTGCCGGCGCTCGTGCGCCGATTGCCTGAGCCAATCAAGAAAATCATCGGCGACCTGTCCAACGAGGACCGGGTGCTTGTCGGTCTAGACGTGAAGCCCGTCGGGAACACCGTGTGATGAACGCGCCCAATGGACCCCGGGCCCCGCCCGCGCGACCCACGGCGGCGGCGCAGGCTGGGGTCCACTATGTGCTGCGCCTCTACGTCGCCGGCTCCGCGCCGCGGTCCCTGGGCGCAATTTCGAACATCCGGGCCATATGCGAAGCGCACCTGAAAGGCTTCTACGACCTGGAAATTCTGGACATCGCTGAACACCCTGCACTTCCCGCGGGCGAACGGATCCTCGCCGCACCAATCCTCATCAGGCGGTCGCCACTCCCGGTGCGCCGCTTCATCGGCGATATGTCCGACACGGAGCGCATTCTCGTCGGGCTCGGTTTGCCCAACGCCTCCGCCTAGGCATCCGAAATCCCGGAGCGAATGATCGCCATGCAGCTGACCACGCGCTCCCATGCGGACCTCCTCCAGGAGAACGAGGACTTGCGCGTGCGGCTGGAGGAAGCGCAGGAATTGCTCCGCGCCATTGGCGGCGGAGAGGCGGATGCGCTGGTGGTCCAAAACGCCGCCGGACCAGCGGTATACACGCTTCAGGGCGCCGACGCGGAAGAGAGCCGGGTTCGCGGCGAGATCCTGGGGCAGATCGGCGATGCGGTCGTGGCCGTCGATGCGGACGATCGCGTCATCTACATCAACGCCGCCGCGCTGCGGCTTTATGAATGCTCGGTCGCAAAGGTCCTCGGCGCGCCGCGGGCCGCGATATTTCACACGCGGTGGCCGCATCCCAGCGACCAGGCCGCCGCGGCTTCCATCCTGCGCGAGCAGGGCGCGTGGCATGGCGAGGTCATCCACGTGCGCCCCGATGGCCGTGAGCTGGTCGTCGACTCAAGTGTCACGGTGCTCAGGGACAAGGCCGGGCACATGACCGGCATGCTCGGCGTGATGCGCGACCTGTCCGCGCGAAAGGCGGCCGAGGCATCGCTGCTGGCGAGCGAGGAATTCAACAACAGCCTGATGGACGGCAGCGCGGATTGCGTCAAGGTCCTGGATGTGGATGGGCGGTTGCTGCACATGAACCAGCCGGGCCTGTGCCTGATGGAAATCGATGACTTCGCGCCCCTGCGTGGCCAGCCGTGGTCGAACCTGTGGCCGGCTATGCGCGAGGAGATCGCGCGCGCCGTGGCGGGGGCCCACGGCGGCGGCACGGCCTCGTTCCAGGCCCTTGGTGCCACGGCGAAAGGCGCGCCGCGGTGGTGGGATGTGGTGGTCAGCCCGATCCGCGCCTCCGCCGACGGGCCCGTGGTGCGGCTGCTGTCGGTGTCGCGCGATATCTCCGACCGCAAGCAGGCGGAGGAGGCGCAGTTGGAAGCCGCGGAGCGGATGCGCCTGGCCACCGAGGCCGCGCAGTTGGGCTTCTGGTCATGGCAGCCCGACGGGGACATCGTCGAATGGGAAAACAAGCATCCACAGCGGATCCTTGGCCTGCCGCCCTCGGCGCCGAGCATCACTTCTGCCCGCTTCGCCTCGGAGTTCATCGTGCCCGAAGACGCCGCCGCCTTGGAGCAGGCCATGGCCCGCACCGTGCAGGCCGGGCAGGAGCTGGCGTTTACCGGACGCATCCGCCGCTCCAACGGCGAGACGCGCTGGGTCGAGGTCAAGGGCAGATGGGCGCCACCGGGAGGCAGCCGCGCCCCGCACGTCATCGCGACGATGCAGGACATCACCGATCGTAAAACGGCGGAGTTAGACCTGCGCACATCCGAAACCCGCTATCGGCGGCTGTTCGAAGCGGCGCATGACGGCGTGCTCATTGTCGATCCCGCGACCTACAAGATCATCGACGCCAACCCGTTCATGACCACGCTGCTGGGGCACCCGCGTGACGCGCTGATCGGCAGGGAGCTGTTCGAAATCGGCTTCCTCGCGGACGCACAGGCCAGCCGGATCATGTTCCAGACCCTCAAGGCCACGCGCCAGGTGCGATACGAGAACTTGCCGTTGCAATCCCGAGAGGGCGATCGCCGGGAAGTGGAGGTGGTGGCCAACCTCTACGACGAGGACGGCCGATCCGTGGTCCAGTGCAATATCCGCGATATCACCGCGCGCCGGCGCAGCGAGGATCTGCTGAAGGAGACCGAGGAACGCCAGCGGCGGGTGCTGGAGGCCTGCCAGATCGGCACCTTCTATGGCGACCTCCCTGCCGAGACGCCAACTTGGAACTCCGTGGAGTTCAGCCTTCTGGGCCTGCGGCCCGGCGATGCCCCGGCTGGTCCGGAGACCTTCTTTCGCCACGTCCATCCCGACGATGTCGGGCCACTACGGGAAAGGTGGGCGCAGGCTGGTCAAACCGGGGAGACGGACGTGGAGTTTCGCGTCATCCGCGCCGACGGCGAACTCCGCTGGCTGGCCGGGCGCTGGGCGGTTTACCCCGAAGGTGCCGACGGTGGCGGGCCGAGGCTGCGGTATCTCGGGGTAAACTTCGATATCACCGACCGCAAGCGCATCGAGGAGCATTCCCGGTTGCTCATGGCGGAAGTTAACCACCGCGCGAAAAACCTGCTCGCCGTGGTCCAGGCCGTCACCCACCAGACCGCGAAACACGGCGACCCCGCAACTTTCGCGGCAAGGCTGGCCGAGCGCATCGATGGCCTCGCCGCCAGTCACGACCTGTTGGTCAAGAACCTTTGGCATGGTGTCGAACTGACGGAGCTCATCGCGGCCCAACTAGCGCATTTCAAGGATGTGATCGGCACACGCATCATCATGAATGGCCCGCCATCGATGCTCACGGCGCCCGCGGCCCAGGCCATCGGCATGGCGCTCCATGAACTCGCCACCAATGCCGCGAAGTATGGCGCCCTTTCGGATGCGAACGGGCAGGTGCGCATATCCTGGCAGGCGGCCGATGCCGCAACACCGGTGTTTTCAATGTCCTGGCAGGAAACGGGTGGCCCGAAGGTGGCCGTCCCGACCCGACAGGGCTTCGGACAGCTCGTCATCAAGCGCATGGTGGAGGTGGCGGTCGACGGCGCCGTCGAAATTGAGTTTGCAGAACAGGGTCTCGTGTGGCACCTGAGCGCGCTTGCGGAAAATGTGCTGACGCTGTCTGGGCAAAAGTTTGATGGATCGAAACTATAATGACCACTGACAGAGTTCCGCGCGTTCTCATCGTGGAGGACGAGCCGATGATCGCGATGATGCTGGAAGACGTTCTCAGCTTCGAGGGCTTCGAAATTGCCGGCGTGGCGACGAAACTTGAACCGGCACTTCGCATGATAGAAAGCGGCGCCTGCGATGTCGCGATCTTGGACGCCAATCTGGCCGGCGTAAGCTCCGCCCCGGCGGCGTCGGCGCTGACGGCACGCAACATGCCGTTTCTCGTGCTCTCAGGCTATTCGTCTGCTCAGCAGAACGTTGCATTTTCCGGGGCGCTGCACCTCCAGAAGCCCTGCCAGGCAGACAGGTTGATTGAGGCATTGCGAAGCATCCTGCCGGCCCGGTTTTCGCCGGCCCCCTGATCGGCGTGGGCGGCGCGCCCTTTCAGCTCCCCGCCAGTGTTCGCGCCAGCCCCGCCTCCAGGCTCACCGGCGTCACGCCAAGCAGGTCAAGACTGGCCGCCGCTTCGGGAAACGCCTTGTCCTCCAGCAGCCGCCGGATCTCCGAAGGGCGGATGCGCGGCAGAAGTGGCAACAGGGTCAGTGGGCTGGCCGCCATCAGCAGCCATGCCGGCACCGGCATGACGCGCGGCCTCGGCAGCCCCGCGGCCGCGGCGATGGCGCGCACGAAATCGGCGTAGCTGACCGCTGCGGGCCCCGCGATCACCAGCCCATGCGGCCCGCGCCAGCGCCGCTGCAACGCCGCCAAAAGGCAGGCCGTCACATCGTCCTGGTGGATCGGTTGCACCAGGCTCCGCCCACCCCCCGGCAGCGGCAGCACCGGCAGGCGGCGCAACAGGGCCGCCAGGCGCAGCACGTTGTTCTCGCCCTGCGCGCCATAGATCATCGTCGGATGCAGCATCACCCCGTCGCGGCCAGAGCGCAGCAGCGCCTGCTCGCCCGCGATGACGCCATCGCCATGCGCATCCGGCCATTGCGTGAACCGCCGTGTGCTGCCCATCAGCACCAGGCGCGCTTCGCCCGGCGCCGCTTCGATAATGGCTCCGGCATGGCGCGCATGGGCGGCACTGGCAATCTGCGTCGCGTCCGCCAGCGCCGCGCGCAGGGCTTCCCCATCGCCGAGATCCGCCTGCCGCGCCGCGAAAGCCAGGCCGGAAGCCGCGAACTTCGCGCCGTCGCGCACCACCGGCACCACCGGCACCCCGCCCGCCGCCAACGCCCGGCACAACGCTAACCCCGACCGCCCGGTCGCCCCGATCACATGAACACGCTGCATTTGCCGAGATTAGGGCCTGAGGGGCAGGGCGGACAATGCTGTGGTATCATGATACCACACACGCAACCTCTTGACGCAACAGGCATCCACGGGCATAAGCCGCCCCCTGTTCAAGGGGAGCCCCCATGCTCAACACCACCCTCTCGCTCAAGCCCGCGGAGGTCAAGAAGGATTGGCTGCTGATCGACGCGGAGGGCCTCGTGCTTGGCCGCCTCGCCGTCATCATCGCCAACCGTCTGCGCGGCAAGCACAAGCCCACCTTCACCCCGCATGTCGATTGCGGCGACAACGTCGTCGTCATCAACGCCGCCAAGGTGAAGCTCACCGGCAACAAGGCCGAGCAGTCGGTCTTCTACTACCACACCGGCTATGCCGGCGGCATCAAGGGCCGCACCCAGGGCCAGCGCCTTGCCAGTGCGCACCCGGAGCGCGTGCTGGAAAAGGCGGTCGAGCGCATGATCACGCGCGGCCCACTGCAGCGCAAGCAGATGAAGCACCTGCACGTCTATGGCGGGCCGGAACATCCGCATGACGGCCAGCAGCCCAAGCCGCTCGACGTCGCCGCCCTGAACCCCAAGAACAAGAAGGGCTGAGCGCATGTCCGAGACCCAGAGCCGCACGCTCGCCGACCTCAAGGACCTCGCGGTCGCCCAGACCGTCCCCACCAGCGACGCGCCGAAGCGCGAGGCCAAGCGCGATGCGTTCGGCCGCAGCTACGCCACCGGCCGCCGCAAGAACGCCATCGCGCGCGTCTGGATCAAGCCGGGCAAGGGCGAGATCATGGTGAACGGCAAGAAGGTCGGCCAGTATTTCGCCCGCCCAGTGCTGCGCATGCTGATCACCCAGCCCTTCCTGGTCGCCGACCGCTACAACCAGTTCGACGTGTACTGCACCGTGAACGGCGGCGGCCTCTCCGGCCAGGCCGGCGCGCTGCGCCACGGCATCACCAGGGCACTCACCTATTACGAGCCGGAGCTGCGCGGCATCCTCAAGGTCGCCGGCTTCCTCACCCGCGACAGCCGCGCGGTGGAACGCAAGAAGTACGGTCGCGCCAAGGCCCGCCGTAGCTTCCAGTTCAGCAAGCGCTGATCCGGCACGCCGGACGAACGGAACAGGGGTCGTGCTCCGGCACGGCCCCTTTTTCATGCCCGCCGCACATGGCTGTCCCGGTCGGCCGCTTTGATGTAAGGCCGTGATCGAGACCAATGAACGAAACCGGAGGAACGCGGATGCGACCGAACAAGATCAAGCAGATGTGGCGCAACGGGAAGTGCCCCAACCTGGGCTGGATTTCCATCTCCAACTGGTTCACCGCCGAGGTCATGGCCCGCCAGGGCTTCGACGCGCTGTGCGTCGACCTGCAGCACGGCATCAACGAGATGTCCGACGTCGGCCCCCTGCTGGCCGCCATCTCGCAAACCGACACCACGCCCTTCGTCCGCGTGAAGTGGAACGAGCCCGCCGCCATCATGCGCGCACTCGACCTCGGCGCCTACGGCATCATCGTGCCGCTGGTGAACAACGCCGCGGAAGCCGCCCAGGCCGTCGCCGCCTGCCGCTACCCGCCCATCGGCATGCGCTCCTCCGGCCCGGTCCGCGCCGCGCAATACGGCGGCCCCGACTACGTCGCCCGCGCCAACGACGAAATCCTGGTGTTCGCCATGATCGAGACCAAGGAGGGCCTGGCCAACCTCGACGCCATCTGCGCCACCCCCGGTCTCGATGCCGTCTATATCGGCCCGGCCGACCTCTCCTTCGCCCTGGGCCTGGAGCCGCGCGGCGACAACCCGCACCCGCTGCACATGTCCACCTGCGACAATATCCGCGAGACCGCCCACAAGCACGGCATCAAATGCGTCATGCACTGCGCCGGGGCCGACTTCGCCGCCGGCGCCGTGAAGCGCGGCTTCGACATGGTGATGCTGACCTCCGACCTGTCCTGCCTGATCGCCGGCGCGAAGCAGCAGCTCGATTCGCTCAAGGCGCAGTCGAAGTAAGAATCTTCTTTTTTCTGAAGAAAAAAGAAGCAAAAAAGACTTCATTCATTTGCACCGCGTCTGATCCAATCAGGCGCGGCGCAAATGGATAAAAGTTTTTTGGTTCTTTTTTTCAAAAAAGAACGTGCTTTCCTACGTCAGATAGACCCCCCCATTCACATGAATGGTCTGCCCCGTGATATAGGCCCCTTCCGGCCCCGCCAGCAGACGAACCGTCCCGGCGATCTCCTCCACCGTCCCCCGCCGCCCCAGCGGCGTGCCATCGATCGTCAGCGTATTCGGCAGCACGCCTGCCGAGGCTCCGCGCACCGTGTCGATCGCTCCCGGCGCGATGCAGTTCGCGCGGATGTTCCGCCCGCCGAACTCCACCGCCAGCGAGCGCATCAGCCCCTCCAGCCCCGCCTTGCTCGCCGAGACATGCGCCCGGTTCGGCGTGCCGACGTGGTTGGACATGCCGGACATCGCGATGATCGCCCCGCCGCCGCGCGCCAACATGTGCGGAATCGCCGCCTGCGACAGGAAGAAGGCGCCATCGAGCGCCACCGACATGATCTCCCGCCATTCAGCGAGCGAGATATCGAGATAGGCGGTTTGCCGCCGCAACCCTGCATTGCTGACCAGGATATCGATCCCGCCCAGCGCCGCGGCCGCCCGGTCGGCCAGCGCGCGCGCCTGCTCGCGGTCGGACACGTCGGCCATCAGCGCCACGGCCTGCCCGCCGGCGGCGCGGATTTCGTCCACCACCGCCTCGACCGCTTCCTGGTCGCCGCGCCCGTTCACCGCCACCGCCGCCCCGTCCCGCGCCAGGGTCAGCGCGATCGCGCGCCCGATGTTCTTCCCCGCGCCGGTCACCAGCGCGACCTTGCCCGCAAGCGTTCCCATGCCATCACCCCTGTTTCGCAACCCTGGTCTGGGACCAGCCGATATAGAGCCCGGAGGCCACGATGATTCCCGCCCCGATCCACGTCGCCGCATCCGGCAGTGCGGCGAAGAACAGGTAGCCCACGATCACCGAGCCAAACAGCTGGAAATACTGGAACGGCGAGACCAGGTTGGCCGGCGCATAGGTCAGCGCCCGCGCCACGAAGTAATGCCCCGCGGCCCCCAGCACGCCCAGGCCGACGAACATGCCGAGGTCCAGCGCGCTGACCGGCGTGCGCCAGACGAACGGCATCACCAGCAGCATGCCGATTGCGCCGATGACCGGGGCATAGATCGCCGAGGTCTCGGGCGAATCGATCCCGGCCACCTTGCGCGTCAGGATTTGGTAGACGCCGTAGCAACAGGCACTGGCCACCACGAGCAGCGAGGCCCAGTGGAACAGGTCGGTGCCCGGGCGGATGATGATCAGCACGCCCGCGAGCCCGATCGCCAGAGCTATCAGCCGCGCCGTGTTGGTGCGCTCGCCCAGCATCGGCCAGGCAAGCAGGGCGACGACCAGCGGCGAGGTCATGCTGATCGCCGCCGCATCGGCGATCGGGATGAACACCACGGCGATGAAGAAGCAGATGTTGGATACATAGAGCATCGCCGCCCGCCCCAGCTGCACCATCGGCCGCCTCGTGCGCAACACCACAAGCCCGTGGCGCGGCAGGAATGCGATCAGCAGGAACACGAAATGGCCGAATGCACGCGCCCAGGAGACCTGTAGCGTGGAGTAGTCGGCGCCGAGCAACTTGGCGAAGCCGTTCATCACCGGGAACACGATGCCCGACAGGCAGATGAACAGGATGCCCAGCAGCAGGTTGCGGTCGAACAGCCCCGGGGCTGCCTTCGTTGTCACGCCATCCGCTGCCACGCCACCTGTCCCGCTATCGTCCGTTCGCGGCAGCATGCCGGATATTGTGCAGGTGCGAACCCCCCAATCGGCCGATGAGGATTCGATCCCGCGCGGCGTGCGTTTTTGCATGGAAGGCAGGCGACGGGAGGTGCGTTGTTTTGCTTGCCATGGCAGGCGCGCGCGTCGAAGCATGCGGCCGGAAGGAGATTTGCGCATGGCACACACGGCCACGGTGTTCATCGATGGCGAGTCCGGCACGACGGGGCTGGGCATCCGCACGCGGCTTGAGGCGTTCGAGGGGGTTGCCCTGCGCAGCCTGACCGGCGAACGACGAAAGGACCCAGCGGCGCGCCAGGAGATGATGCGCGAGGTCGATCTCGTTGTGCTGTGCCTGCCCGATGACGCGGCCAAGGAGAGCACCGCGCTGGCCGATGCGCTGGGCGACCGGGCGCCGAAGCTGCTCGACGCCTCCACGGCGCACCGGGTGAACCCCGACTGGGCCTATGGCTTCCCGGAGATGGTTGCCGGACAGGCGGCGAAGATCGCGATGGCGCGCAAGGTGGCCAATCCCGGCTGCTACCCGACCGGCGCGATCGCGCTGATCCGGCCGCTGGTGGAGGCAGGCGCGATGGCGGCCGACCATCCCATCGCGATCAACGCCGTCAGTGGCTATTCCGGCGGCGGCAAGACGATGATCGAAGCGCATGACAGCACCGGCGGCCCGAGCTTCGAGCTTTACGGCATGGGCTTCGAGCACAAGCATGTGCCGGAGACGCAGCACTATGCCGGCCTCTCGCGCCGGCCGATCTTCATTCCCTCGGTCGGGCATTTCCGCCAGGGCATGCTGGTTAGCATTCCGCTGCATCTCGATATGCTGGCGGGCAAGGCGTCTGGGGCTGACCTCTACAGCATCCTTGAGGCTTACTATCACACCAAGACTCTGGTGAAGGTGATGCCCACCCAGCCGGGCGACCGGTTGGAGGCGGAGGACCTGAACGACACCGACATGCTCGAGCTGCGCGTCTATGCCAACGACACGCACCGACAGGCGCTGCTGGTCGCGCGGCTGGACAATCTCGGCAAAGGCGCGTCCGGCGCGGCAGTGCAGAACATCGCGCTGATGCTCGGCCTCGCCCATCCCGGCAACGTCGCGCGCGAAATGGCGGCTGCGTGAACGGTCCGCTGTTTCGGTTCGAGGGCGCCACCCCCCAGGTGGCGCCCGACGCCTTCATCGCGCCGACCGCCGCGTTGATCGGCCGGGTGGAAATCGGCGCGAAGGCCGGCGTGTGGTTCCATTGCGTGCTGCGCGGAGACACCAACTTCATTCGCGTCGGCGCCCGCAGCAACATCCAGGACGGCACCATCGTGCATGTGAACGCCGGCACCATGCCGACGATCATCGGCGAGGACGTGACGGTCGGGCATGCCTGCATCATCCATGCCTGCACGCTGAAGGATCGCGCCTTCGTGGGCATGGGGGCGACGGTGCTCGACGGCGCGGTGATCGAGGAGGGCGGCATGCTGGCCGCCGGCGCGCTGCTGACGCCGGGCAAGCGGATCGGCGCCGGAGAAATCTGGTCCGGCTCGCCGGCGAAGCTGTGGCGAGTGCTGTCGGCCGAGGATCTGGCCAAATATGGGCGCACCGCCAGCCACTACGTCGAACTGGCCGAGCGCTACCTGCGCGACGCACGGTAACGGGCGCTCTCACGGACAGTTGTATTCCGGTGCAGCGGATGCAACCGTCAGTATGTCTCGGGGTGCGCGGATTGCGCCCGGAGGATAGGGTGCCCATGCTTCGCGTCGTTCTGCTGGCCAGCGTGGCCCTTGCCGGTTGCACCCCCGCGCCCTTGCCGCCAATCCAGATTGCAAGCGCCCCGACCACCAGCGACCCCGCGCTGCTGGAGACGTTTTTTGGCGCCGGCGATCAGCGCGCCATCTCCCCGGTCATCCGCTGCGGCGTGCGCTGCGTGGCGCGATAGGGCGAGGGTCCAGGGGGCTCGGCCACTTGGCAGGGTATCGGGCGGAACGGCTCGACTTGATCGAATGATTCCAACCGCTTGATTTTCTGGCGTTGGGCGCCGGCAGCTTCAGGCCATATTGTGCAACCCGCCATCCACATAGATCGTGTCGCCCGTCATGCCGCTCGACGCGCCGCCGACCAGGAAGGCCACCACGCGGCCAACCTCGCCGATGTCCACCAGCCGTCCGGCCGGCGCGCGCTCCTGCGCCATCTGCACCAGCTCGTCGAAGTGCTCGATGCCGCTGGCCGCCCGCGTCCTGAGCGGCCCCGGCGAGACGGCGAACACGCGGATGCCCTGCGGCCCCAGTTCGGCGGCCATATAGCGTACCGAGGCCTCCAGCGCGGCCTTCACCGGGCCCATGATGTTGTAGTGGCCCACAACCTTGTCCGCGCCATAGTAGCTCATTGTCACCAGCACGCCGCCATCGGCCATCAGCGTCTCGGCCAGCTTGGCCATGCGCAGGAACGACCAGCACGACACCCGCATCGCCTGGCCGAACCCCTCGGCCGAGCAGTCGACCACCCGGCCATGCAGGTCGTCGCGCGGGGCAAAGGCGATCGAGTGGATAACGAAGTCCAGCCGCCCCCATTCCGCTGCGATGCGCTCGAACACCGCTTCCATCTGCCCCGGCTGCTCCACGTCGAGAGGCAGGAACAGCGCCGCGTCAATCTGCTCGGCTAGCGGGCGCACGAAGCGCTCGGCCTTCTCGTTCACGAAGGTGACCGCGAGCTCCGCCCCGAAGGCGCGCAGCTTGGCCGCGCAGCCGAAGGCGATCGAATGCTCGTTGGCGATGCCGACGACTAGGCCGCGCTTGCCCTTCAGCATCTCGCCGATTCGGGCCTCGGGGTCCCACACGCGGGGCAGCGGATCGACGGATCGCGCCGGCATGGCAGTCTCCCTCCAGATGCGAATAGGCAGCCGGCGCAATAAGGTGCCTGCGTGCGGACGAAGCTAGCGCGCTCCTGCGTCAGATGCGTGAAGCTGAGGTTGCACCCGGCGTGGATTGGCGCACGCAGGGCGCGCGGTCAGCTGCCGTAGTGGTCCGGCACGTAGAGCTCGCGCGGCAGCGTCGCGCGCTCGTATTCCGGGTTGAACACCCGCTCGGGCAGGTCGATCGGTTCCTGCGGCACCGTATCGCAGGGTACCATCGACAGCAGGTGAGCGATGCAGTTCAGCCGCGCCCGCTTCTTGTCGTTGCCTTCCACGATGTACCACGGTGCCTCGGGGATGTTGGTGCGCGCGAACATCTCCTCCTTGGCCTTGGTGTACTGTTCCCAACGCACGCGGGACTGCAGGTCCATCGGCGACAGTTTCCACTGCTTGATCGGGTCGTGGATGCGCATCAGGAACCGCAACTGCTGCTCCTCGTCGGTGATCGAGAACCAGTACTTGATCAGGATCACGCCGGAGCGCGCCAGCATGCGTTCGAAATCCGGCACGTCGCGAAAGAAATCCTCGACCTGGCGTTCGTCGGCGAAGCCCATCACCCGCTCCACCCCGGCGCGGTTGTACCAGCTGCGGTCGAACAGCACGATCTCGCCAGCCGCCGGCAGATGCGGCACGTAGCGCTGGAAATACCACTGCGTCTTCTCGCGGTCCGACGGGGCCGGCAGCGCCACAACGCGGCAGGTGCGCGGGTTCACCCGCTGCATGATCCGCTTGATCACGCCGCCCTTGCCGGCGCTGTCCCGCCCCTCGAACAGCACCACCACCTTCAGGCCGTTGTGCACCACCCAGTCCTGCAGCTTCACCAGTTCGGACTGCAGGCGCAGCAACTCGCGGAAGTAGAGGCCGCGCTCCAGCGTGCTCGCCGGCCGGCGGGCCAGCAACTCGCTCAACTCCGGCGGCAGCCGCAGGTCGTCGATCTCCTGTTCCAGCTCCTCGTCGAAATCGTCTTGAAGCTCGCGATGCAGCCAGGTGTCGGCGGGGGTGCGGCCATGGCCGCCTTGGGTGCTTTGCGTCATCGGCTCCGTCCAGGCTTGCCCCTGCTCCCGGGATCAGCCTGCCATCGCGCGGAACGGCTCGGCGGCAAGCGTCATCACGGATGCGGGTGGATTGGGTGCATCAGGGTGGTGGGCACATGAAAACTGCACAGGGGCGGCGTCGGGAGCAGCTCGCGCAACGCCGATCACTTAGCGCATCACGGGCGTGATGAGAATGAATAAGCCGAGACAATCGCCGCACCGCAGGAAGGCGCGCTGTCATCGAACCCACACCAAACGGTCAAACCCACGCAACACACGCATGCGATGATGGTGAAACGAAGCTGCAGACTTGAACCGCGCGACGACGTCGCGCCGGACGCATGCCGCCTTGTGGGAGAACTGCCATGTTGCACCGCCGCACCCTTAGCGCCGCCGCCGCCGCGGCCATCATCGCCCGCGCCGCACCGGCATCCGGTCAGGCGCCGATAGACATCACGTGGTGGCATGCCATGACCGGCCAGCTCGGCGCGGCGCTCGACGAGGTGGTGGCGAAGTTCAACGCGAGCCAGAGCCGCTTCCGCGTGGTTGCCGTGAACAAGGGCAACTACGTCGCCACCCTCAATGCCGCG
>JANPIH010000321.1:0-3574 GCA_031424895.1 Rhodospirillales bacterium | reverse complement strand
CTCCTCCGTGCCTCTGTGCCTCCCCTGCCCAGTTTTTCTTGCTTGCTTCCTTCCACTCCCAACAACCACCCCTCTGCCAGCCTCCTTGTTTAACAGTCCCGCTACGGCACCACCCCCAAGCAGCACACCCCCGTAGGGCGGAAACGCGCAGCGTGTTCCGCCACCCTCCATCCCGGTAGATCTGATAAGCGAGGCGCCATCCGCCTCCCCCGAACCCCACAAATCCCCCCCGCCCCCCGATACCGCTTTCCTGACACCCCCCTGCACGTCAAAGTTCCGACCGGACAACAACCGGGCACCCCCTCCCGTGAACTGGGACACCGTTTCCCCCTACCACCGCGGCTTCCGCGAATTCGCCGAGGCCTACGACGCCTTCACCTTCGCGGACATCCACGCCCAATCCCTGCCGCACCTCCCCGCCACCCCCGGCCTGATGCTCGATGTCGACGCCGGCAACGGCCGAGACGCCGGATCGTTCGCCAGAAGTGGTTAGGAAGTCGTCGCCGTCGAACCCGCGCCACCATGGCCGCCGCCATCGCCCTTTCAGGCCATCGGGACGTGTCAGCCAAAGCAAGGGGTAGTGGACACAGAGAACACAGAGGGCCAGAGAGAGCACCGAGACGCCCGGATTCTGACCTCGCTACTCGCCGGTTGCACCAGTAAGCAACGCGATGGGATGTAATCACTTGGTAAAAGCGGAACCACTTGTGGGACAGGCTGTTATAATTGGCCAACATGCTCACTGTGTGCAGCCACAAGCGCAAAGCTCACGACAGAATAGAGAGTCAGAAAGACCTTCGTCTATCCGCCTCTCCGTCACCTTGTGAAAATGCTTGCTGCCTGACGATGCCGGCCGCGGCACGGACGCTAGATGCGAGTCCCCTGCCGCCGTAGCACCTTGACCCGGTGCTTCTGATAGGCAGCGATCCTTCGGGCCAGAGGCAGCCGGATATCGAAGCGCAGATGCGTAATCGAGACAAAGGTCTCCTGCGCCGCGGTGCCGCCGACGTCAAGCCGACACAGGATTCCGCCCTCGTCGCCCAAATAGTGCAGCCCGATGACATTGCACTCCAGGGGCATTGGCGCCGCACTGTCCTCCCTGTCCATCGAGGCGCGCACTTCAGGCGTCATGCGCGCGGGCATCGGCAACGCTGCTTCGATCGCGGCCATCAGCTCCATGGTGGTTACGTAGTCGTCAATCATCACGCCTCCTGGGCCGCTGGATCGATACAACAGGTCCAACCGGCATCCCGCACGGTGCCATCCCGCCGCGGCGATTGCACCACCCCGTCCAAATATCTCGGCACCGCCCCAAAACGGCCACGACCCCTGAGTCCGATCGTTCACGACCATCGCGCGGTTCGCAAATAAATTCCCCATCACCCCTTGCAGCGCCGCCGTCAGTTATATATATAAACTCATGTGTCAATCATCCCGGACCACCTCACCCACATCGTCACATATCTGCGAACCCTCCTCGCCCGGATTCTCCCTCTGGAGCACCGCCCGGCAGCGGAAGGGCCGCCGCTCTATGTCGTCCTCTCCAACCGCGTCGGGCGCTACGCCGAGCGGATTGCGCGCCTCTACGCCCTTTTTCTGGCCGGCCGCCTGCCGCCCCCGCGCCCCTCCCGCGCCGGCTGCCCGCCCCCGGCCCCGCAGGAAGCAGCCCCCGCCCCGCCCCGCCCGCGCTCCGTCGTGCCCCGCGCCAAATTCTGGCTCCTCCGCCTCGGCCGCCACGACATCGCCGCCGCCGGCACCCAGCTGCAAGCCTGGCTGGAACGCCCCGACCTCCCCGATTTCATCGCGGCCGCCCCCCAGGCCGGACGCCACCTGCGCCCGCTCTGCCGGCTGCTGGCCGTCCCTCTCCCGCCCTTCCTCCGCCTCCCCGAACGCCGACGCCCGCGCCGCCCAACCCCCGCCGCACCACGCCGCCCCCCCGCGCGCCACTCGCTCCGCCTGCCGCCCGGCGACCGCCCCTTCCCGCCCAACGTGCTCGCCTTCGCCCGCGCCATGCGAAAAAACCCGCGATGACCCCCGCCGCCCACCCATGCCCTTAATGTTCCACTAACGATCCAATCTGCCACCGACCACCGATCGCCGGTCCCATTGCAACCCGAACCCCCAACGCGGCATCATCCCACCATGCGCCACCTGCTCCTCCTCGCTGCCCTGCTCGCCCCACTCCCCGCCCTGGCCCAGGGCGCCAGCCCACCAGCCACGCGCCCCGATGGCCGCCGCGGCGAAACCGACGCCCTGCTCGATGCCCTCAAGAAAGCCGAAACCGAACAATCCGCCGCCTCCTTCGAAGCCAAGCTGCGCGAATCCTGGCTCCGCGCCGGCGCCCCGGTCGCCGCCCTCCTGCTCGGCAAGGGCACCCGCAACCTGCGCAACGACGCCGACGAGGAAGCGCTCGACGATTTCGACGCCGCCCTCGTCATCGATCCCGACTACATGGAAGCCTACAACCGCCGCGCCACCGCCCGCGCCACCCTCGGCGACTACCGCGGCGCCCTGGCCGATATCCAGGAAGTCCTCAAACGCGAACCCCGCCACTTCGGCGCCCTGCAAACCCTCTCCCGCCTCGCCGAATCCCGCCAAGACTTCACCGGCGCCCTGCGCGCCTGGGAAAAAGTCATCGACCTCGCCCCCAACCTCCCGGGCAACCAGGAACGGCTGAAAACCCTGCGGCTCAAGGCGCAAGGCGAAGAATCTTAGCAAGAAGTTCTTTTTTGAAAAAAAGAACCAAAAAACTTTCGATCCTTGCACCCGTGTCAGCCGGGAACACCCGATGCAAATGAATGAAAGTCTTTTTGCTTCTTTTTCTTCAGAAAAAGAAGAATCTTACCTCGCTCCCGCCGCCCCCGGAAACAACACCACCCGCAGCGTCTGCAACAAAATCAACAAATCAAAGAGAATGGAAAAATTCTTCACGTAGTACAAATCATATCCCAGCTTCGCCCGAGAATCCTCGATCGACGCCCCATAGGGGTAGTTGATCTGCGCCCACCCCGTCAGCCCCGCATTCACCGTCAGCCGTTCCTCGAACAGCGGGATCTTCGCCGACAACTCCCCGATGAACTCCGGCCGCTCCGGCCGTGGCCCCACCAACGACATCTCCCCCCGCAGCACGTTGAACAACTGCGGAAGCTCGTCGATCCGCGACGTCCGCAGGAACCGCCCCACCCGGGTGATCCGGCTATCCCCCGCCACCGCCCACACCGCCCCCCCGCGTTCCGCATCCACCCGCATCGTCCGCAACTTCAGGATCCGGAAATGCCGCCCCCCACGCGTGACCCGCGTCTGCGCATAGAACACCGGCCCGCCATCCTGCAGCTTCACCGCCATCGCCGCCGGCACCAGCAGGAACGTCCCGAATGCCAGCACCACCAGGCTCACCACGATGTCCAGCACCCGCTTCAACGCCCGGTCGATTGGCCCGAACCGATACCCGTCCGAATACAGCAGCCAGCCCAGCTCAATCCAGTTCAGGTCCACCCGCCGCGCCTCGTGCTCCACGAAGGCCAGATGCTGCACCACGGGAAACCCGTTCTTCTTGCAGTCCAGCAGCCTCTCC
>JANPIH010000320.1:0-24035 GCA_031424895.1 Rhodospirillales bacterium | reverse complement strand
CGAGGCGAGGCGGGTATTGAAGCCGGGCGGGCGGTTCCTGTTCAACGCGTGGGGCCGGCTTTCGGACAACCCGATCAGCGAGACGGTGCACGAGGCGATCGCGGCGCGGTATCGCCATGATCCGCCGCAGTTCTTCCCGCGCACCCCGTTCGGGTACCACGATCCGGCGGTGATCGGAGCCGACTTGCGCGCTGCAGGTTTCAATGATTTTTCCGTCGAGTTGGTGGACCAGCAGAGCGGTGCCGCGTCCGCCGCCTTGGCCGCCATCGCAATCTGCCAGGGCACGCCGATGCGAGGTGAGATCGAGGCGCGTGAGCCCGGCGGGTTGGAGGCAGCGACGCAGGCGGCGACCGAAGCGCTGGAGGCCCGTTTTGGAAGCGGCGGCGTGCTGGCGCCGACGCGGGCGGTCGTGGTGACGGCGCGGCGCTAGATTTTCGATCCTGGGCTTTAACGGTGCGCAACCATTCCTGGGCAATCAGTCTCCGCTGGTGAGACGGCCTGAACAACCCCAAGCTTTCCGTGGGGTTTGCGCGGTGCACTCGGGTCTCCGAGAACGCAACGAACGCCCGAATCTCTCTCCGGAGGGCCAATTCTCTCTGCGACCTGGGGCTATGGGGGTTTTGGGCCCGAGCTTTAAGTCATTGAAATTCACAAGGGTTCGCCCTAGAGCGCCTGCGCCGAGTTCGAATCCCGGAACCGTCCCGCCCGTGGGCTGAACGGATGCTTCCAACGAGGCCGCAAGCCGGCGAACGGACGCTGGCCCGGATCTCAGGGCCATGCGCTCAAGCAAGATTTCTATACGGCGGCAGGGTTTGGCCGCAGAGTTTGGCTGCGGCATGCTGCAGTCCGGAGGGCCCAACATCATGGTAGTCGCACAACCAGTACTGCCAGAACAAGCGTGCAGCACAGCCAACACGGATACGGTGAAGGAACTGCTGCGGATCGTGCGCGCCCTTGCCAAGGAACTGCACCCGCATCTGCGCGCCACCGAGGATGCCACGCTCGGCAGCCATCTGGAGCGCGACCTCGGATTCGACAGTCTTGGCCGGGTGGAGCTCGTGCTGCAGCTCAGCAAGGCGTTCGCCGTGCGCCTGCCCGATTCGATCCTGGCTGAGGCCGAGACCTGCCGCGACCTGCTGGCCGCCCTGCTGGCCGCCGATCCGCAGACTGCGCACCTGTCAGCGCAGGCGGCAACTGACGCACCGGCCCGCACCGAGGACCAGGCGCGGGTAGAGGCGCCGGCGACTGCGCAGACCCTGGTCGAAGTGCTGGAATACCATGTTCGAGCACATCCGGACCGGACGCATGTGCGCGTAGCGGCGAAGGACGACCACGAAGACCCGCTCAGCTATGGGGGACTGCGGAGCGCGGCCTGCGAGATTGCTTTCGGGCTGATCGATGCGGGTCTGGCGTCGGGAGACCGGGTCGGCATCATGCTGGGCACCGGGCTCGATTTCTTCCAGTCCTTCATTGGCACGCTCTATGCCGGCGGCGTTCCGGTGCCGATCTATCCGCCCGCGCGGCGCTCGCAAGTGGAGGAGCATCTGCGGCGGCAAGCGGGCATTTTGCGCAACGCGCAGGCCGGATTCCTGATCGTCGCCGACGAGTTGCGCGAGGTGGGCCCGCTGCTGCTGGGACTGGCCGGGGACCTGCGCCATGTCCTGACGGTCGGCGCGTTGCGCGGGGGCGGGGCGATCGAGACGCCGATGCCGGCCGGACCGGAGGCCACGGCGCTGATCCAGTACACTTCCGGCAGCACCGGCGACCCCAAGGGGGTGGTGCTCAGCCACGCCAATCTGCTGGCCAATGTGCGCGCGATGGGCACGGCGCTCGATGTCGGCCCCGACGACGTGTTCGTCAGCTGGTTGCCGCTCTACCACGACATGGGGTTGATCGGCGCCTGGCTCGGGCCGTTCTACTATGGCGTGCCGACCGTCATCATGTCGCCGCTGGCCTTCCTGGCCGATCCCGCGCGCTGGCTGCGCGCGATGTCGCGACACCGCGCCACGCTGTCGGCGGCGCCGAACTTCGCCTTCGAGCTGTGCTGCAAGAGCATCCGCGACGAGGATGTCGTCGGGCTCGACCTCGGTTCGGTGCGGATGATCGCCAATGGCGCCGAGCCGGTCAGCCCGGCCACGATCCGCCACTTCACCCAGCGGTTCGCCCGCTACGGATTTCGCCCCGGCGCGATGGCTCCGGTGTATGGCCTGGCCGAGAATGCCGTCGGGCTGGCGTTTCCCCCGCTAGACCGCGTGCCGGTCGTCGACCGGATCGTGCGCCTGGCGATTTCGCGGGACCGCGAGGCGATTCCGGCCGATGCGGCGGACGAGACCGCGCTGTCCTTCGTGGCCTGCGGTCGACCGTTGCCGCTGCACCAGATACGCATCGTCGACGAAGCCGGGCTGGAGCTGCCCGAACGGCGCGAGGGGCGGCTGCAGTTCAAGGGACCTTCAGCGACCTCGGGGTATTTCCGCAACCCCGAGAAGAACCGCACCCTGTTCGACGGCGAGTGGGTGGAGAGCCACGACCGGGCCTACATCGCCGATGGCGACGTGTTCATCACCGGCCGGATCAAGGACATGATCATCAAGGCCGGGCGCAACCTCTATCCGCAGGAGGTCGAGGCGCTGGTGGGCCAGATCGAGGGCGTGCATCGCGGCGGGGTGGCGGCCTTTGCCGGCAGCAACGCGCAGACGGGAACGGAAGGGCTGGTGCTGCTGGTGGAAACCCGGGTGCGAGATGCGCAGAAGCGTGCGCAGCTCACCCGCCTGGTCAGCGAGAGCTGCGCGCGCGTGCTCGACATGGTGCCCGACGTGATCGAACTGGTGCCGCCGCACACCGTGCCCAAGACGTCGAGCGGCAAGATCCGGCGGGCGGCGGCGCGCGCACTCTATGAGGCCGGGCTGCCGGCGTTGCGGCGGCGGGGCATGCGGATGCAGATGTTGATGCTGGCGCTCTCGGGGCTGCGCGGGCAGGCGTGGCAGCTGTGGCGGCGCGCCCGCGAACTGGCCTTCGCGGCCTGGTTCTGGGCGCTGCTGGGGGCCTCCATAGCCGTGGCCGGGCCGGCACTCATGCTGCTGCCGCGGCGGCGCTGGCGCCATGGCGTGGTTCACCGGGCCGCGCGGCTGTTCCTGCGCCTGGCGGGCATGAAGCCGCGGGTGACGTTCGACGGCGGCCCGCCGCCCGAGGCGGCCATCCTCGTCGCCAACCATGCCAGCTATCTCGACGCCCTGGTGCTGATCGCGGCGTTTCCCGGCGCCCTCGCCTTTGTGGCGAAGAAGGAACTCGCCGGGCAGTGGATCGCCGGCCCCGTGCTGCGGCGGCTTGGAACGCTGTTCGTGGAGCGGTCGGTGGCGAGCGAAGGCGTGGAGGATGCCGCGGTGCTGCTGGAGGCCGTGCGCGCGGGCGAACGGCTGGTGGTGTTCGCGGAAGGCACGCTGACCCGGATGCCGGGGCTGCTGGGGTTTCACCTCGGCCCGTTCGTGATTGCCGCCAGGAGCGGCCGGCCGGTGGTTCCGGTGACGATCCGCGGCACGCGCTCGATCCTGCGCGGCGAGCAGTGGTTTGCCCGGTCGGGCAGCACCGCGGTCGATGTCGCCGCGCCGATCCCGCCGGAGGGCGAGGACTTCTCCGCCGCCATCCGCCTGCGCGCCCAAGTGCGTCCTGCGATTCTCGCCCGTTGCGCCGAGCCCGACCTGCTGTACGAGCGGGTGGTCATCCCAACCGCCCAGACGCGTCAGGCCCCCGGGTAGCACGGCGCGGGCGCAACGGCGGCGGAAGGCACATGAGCAAATGTCCGGCCCCGCCGAGCTGAAAGCCAGGGCCGCTCCCGCGCGGCGGCGATGCCTCATGGCCTGGTGGGGCCACTCCGCCCATCTGCATTGCCGCGGAGGGCATCATCCTACTCAGCTGCGGCCAGCACCGACATGCGCGGCGCCGCGTACAACGCGCCGTCGCACAACACGACGACGCGGTCGGCCGCGGCGATGGTCTCCGGCCGATGCGCGATCACGATGCGCGTGATGTCGAGCGCGGCGAGGGCTGCATTCACCTCGCGCTCCTTGGCGATGTCGAGATGGCTGGTGCCCTCGTCCATCAGCAGGATCCGCGGGCGACGATATAGCGCACGCGCCAGCAGCAGCCGCTGCCGCTGCCCGCCCGAGAGCGCCATGCCGAGGTCGCCGACCAACGTGCCATAGGTCATCGGCATTGCCATGATCTCCTCGTCCACGCCCGCCAGCCGCCCGCAATCGCGCATCCAGTCGAGGTCGGGCTGCGGGTCGAAGAAGGTGATGTTCTCGACGATTGAGCCCGCGAGCAGGGAGTCGTCCTGCATCACCACGCCGGCCTGCGCGCGAAAGGCGGCCATGCCCGCGGCATCGAGCGGGCGGCCATCCACGAGCACCTGGCCCGATTGCGGCTTCAGGAGACCGAGCATGAGCTTCAGCAGCGTTGTCTTGCCGCCGCCGGACGGGCCGGTGATGGCGACGAACTCGCCGGGCGCTACTGCGAGATCGAGGCCGCAGAGCACCTCCGGCTCGGCTTCGGCATGGCGAAAGGTGACCCCGCGCAGCTCGACGCGGCCGGTGAAGGCCCGCGCGACCAGCGGCGCGGCGGCGCCGGCCTCGAGCCCCGGCTCGCGCTCGGCATGGGCGATGTCGGCGATACGCTGCAGATGAAGGTCGAGCAGGCAGAAGCGCACGGCGAAATCCACCAGCGCCGTTGTCTTGTCGATGAACTGCTGGCGATAGGCCATGAAAGCGAAGAGCATCCCGATCGTCAGCTCGCCCGCGATCGCCAGCCTTGCGCCGACATAGACGACGAGGATCGTCTCCAGCCCCGTCACCAGTTCCTTCATGCCGCGGAAGCCTTCGCGTGCGCGCCCAAGCGCGCCCTCGCGGTTCACAACATCGGCCTGGCGGCCTTGCCACAGCGCCTCGCGGTCGGACTCGCGGCCGAACAGGCGGATGGTCTGCATCGGCGCGCAGTCTCGATGAAGGTCGTCTGCTCGCGCGCCTCGGCCTCGATCACCTCCTCCTCGCGCGCGCGCAGTATCCGATAGCCACCGATCCGAACAGCAACGTGAAGCACCAGCGCCCCGAGCACGATCCCGGCGAGCGTCGGGCTGTAGAGCAGGATCATCGCCAACGTCAGCACCGCCATCAGCCCGTCCACCAGCACCGCGACGAGCCCCTGGGACAACAGGTCGGTGATCGGCCGCGTCGCATTGAAGCGGGAGACGAGATCGCCGATATGCCGTCGCGCGAACCATTCCACCGGCAGGCGCACCAGGTGGTGGAACAGGTTCACGACCGCCTGGAATCCAATCACCTGCGACAGCGCCAGCAGCACCCGCGCGCGGAAGAAATCCGCCGCCAGCTTGATGCCTGTCAGCAGCAGGAAGCCGACGGCGAGCGCGGTCAGCAGGCCCTCGTCGCCCTGCAGCACCGCCTCGTCCACCGCCAGCTGCATGTAGAACGGGCTGGCCAGCACGAAGACCTGCAGCATCAGCGAGAGCAGCAGCGCCATCGCCACTGCGCGCCCGGCGCCGTCCACGCGGCCGACCAGCTCGGACAGCTTCAGCCGCCGCGTCTCCCTGCCGGTGCGGAAGGCGGTGGTGGGCGTCAGTTCCAGCGCGATCCCGGTGAAGTGCTTGCCCAGCTCGGCCAGCGTCATCCCACGCGCGCCGCGCGCCGGATCGTGGATGGTCACCTTGCCGCCGCGCACCGACTTCAGCACGACGAAGTGGTTCATGTCCCAATGCAGGATCGCCGGCAGGCGGATCTGGTTGAGCGCTTCAGGCTCCAGCCGGAGGCCACGCCCGGTCAGGCCGAGGCCCTGCGCCGCGACCAGCACGGAATGCAGCGTCATGCCCTTGGCCGAGATCGGCACGCGGCGCCGCAACGTGCCGAGATCGGTCTCGAGCCCATGATAGCCGGCCACCATCGCCAGGCAGGCGAGGCCGCATTCCGCGGCCTCGGCCTGCGTGATCACCGGCAGCCGCCTGCCGCCGCCGAGATGCAGCAGGGAGAGCGGCGAGGCCATGTTCACATCCTCCCGCGTGCGCTGATCAGCGGCTCGAGCAGCCAGGCGATCAGGCTGCGTTCCTCCAGCACGATGTCCGCGCGCAGCGTCATGTCCGGCTGCAGCGACAGCTCCCGGCCGCCGGCGGCGAGCGTCGCGCGATCGAGGCGGACCGAGACGCGGTAGGCCGGCCCCTGCGGCCTGACCGGCCCGGCGACGTCCTCCGGCGCGATCATCGCCTCCGACACGCTCTCGACGATGCCGCGATGGGTGCCGAAATGCTGGAAGGGGAAGGCGTCGTACATCAGCCGCACGACCTGGCCCGGCCGCACGAAGCCGATGGCGCGCGATGGCACGAACAGCTCCGCGCGCAGCTCCGATCCGTCCGGCACCAGCGTCAGCACCGGGCGCGTGGGCTCGGCCCGCTGGCCGGCCGTGGCCTGCACCGAGGTGACGCGGCCGGCCACCGGCGCGCGCACCACCAGCGCCCGCTGCGCCGCGATCTCGGCGCGCTGGCGGTCGAGGTCGTTGAGCGTGCTGCGGAGCCGGGCCTCGCGATCGGCGGCTTCGGCGGCGAGCATGTCGCGCTGCAGCGCGGTCTGCGCCGCTTCCTGCGTTATCGCCGCCAGTCGCTGGTCGAGAGCCGCGAGTTCCTGTTGCAGCGCCAGTGCAGCGTCCTCGCGCATGCGCGCCTCGTTCTCCGAAAGCAGTCCGCGACGGCGCAGATCGGTGGCGGCCAGCGCGCGGTCATCGGCGAGGGTGGCGCGGCGGTGCTGCAGGCCGCGTTGCGCGGCGAGGGCGCGCGATTCCGCCTCGATCCCCGCCAGCCGCGCTTCGAGGCGCGCGCGTTCGGTGGCACCCCGCGTCGCTTCCGTGGCGAGCTGTTCGCGCAGCAGCGCATCCTGGCGTTCCAGCGCCTGGCGCAGCGCGGCGTCCAGTGTTCCGCCGCCATCCAGCGATTGCGCGAAATCGAGCGTGAACAGCGCATCGCCCGCGGAGACCGCCTGTCCATGTTGGACATGCAGCGCGGCGAGCAGCCCGGCACGCGGCGGCACCATGCGCAGCGCGCCCGCCGCCGGTGCCAGGGTGCCGATGGTGGCCTGCCGGCGCGCATAGCTGGCGGTGACGGCGAAGGTCGCGCCGGCCAGCAGCGCGACGGCAAGCAGCAGGGTCGGCACGGTCCAGCGGAGGGACCGCAGTCCGACCGTGCCCATGCGCATGCCGGCATCGGGATCGACGCTTCGGAACAGCGGCGGGTTGGCGGTGCTCATTGGAGTGTTTTGTCCGATTCGCGTGGCGATCCGCACGGCCGAGGGCCGTGCGGATCGTGCTGTGGGGTCAACCCAACCGGCGGACCGGCAGGTAGCGCCACTCGGAGTCAGAGCCACCGCCGGCCTGCCGCATCTCGGCGATGGTCAGTTCGCGGGGGGCGGTCTCGGAGCTGCTCTGTGCGTGGTTCGTCATGGTGGTGTCTCCTTTCTGTTCATCCCGCGCTTCCTCGGCGCTATCACCGGCGATGGAGAAGGCCGGCGCGACTTTCGTCGCTGCCTCGCTCGGCCTTCGGCGCATGCCGGGCGTCACATGAAGACGAGGTCTTGGACGACGGCCTTGCCGGCGCCGCCTCCTTGCGCAGACTTGCTCACATCGCCGCGGATGCCGTCGTACTTCAAGTAGGCGGCGCCGCCGGCGGCGTGCTGCATTTCGGCGCTGCTCAGCTCGCGGATGGGTGCCGCATCGACTTTGGTCATGATGTCCTGTCTTTCCTTGTTGGTTACATCCAGCCGGGTCATCCGGCCGGCGTGGGTCGCCAAGCGGGGTCAGCCGCGCTTCAGCGTGACGTTGTCGGATTTGTTCATGCCCGGCATCTTCACCACGCCGCCAGCGGCATGACGCAGATCCTCGACGGTCAATTCGCGGATGGCGGGCTTCTCGTCCTTCGTCATTCTGGGCTCTCCTGCTCAAAGGTTGTGCTTGACCTTGATGGGGACCTGGATGCCGCCGCCGGCGAGGCGCAGTTCGTCCTGGCTGACGGCGCGGATCACCGGCGTCTCGTCCTGCCGAATGGTCGCGCTCTGGTTGCTGGTCATCGTTCACTCTCCTGTGCTGTTCTGCACCGTCCGGATGACCCGTCCGGCGTCTCGAAGGCTGGTCGTCGATCCGGTCCAGCTGCCCCGGAGAACCCGGGGCGCCGGACCGGCACGGCGGTTGGATCAGGCGCCGCCGCCCGCCTTGCGGGTCCCGAAGCTGAAGGGTTGCAGTTCGGTCCAGCGGTCGTGATCCTTTCCGCCGCCGGCCTGCCGCATCTCGGCGATGGTCAGTTCGCGGGGCGCCGTCTCGGGCTTGCTCTGTGCATGGTTCGTCATGATCTTCTCTCCTATGTTGACCCGCCCGGGGCCAGGCGGTGTGTTGAAGGTTGGGGCCGGTGCCTGCGTTGCGGAAGGCGAAGCCGTGCAGGCGGCGCATGCGGTTTTGCAGGCACCGGCCAGGCCGGCTCAGCCGTGCGACGCCGGGCCGTTCTGTTGCATGTGCTTCAGCGCACCTTCTGGACGGCCACGTGCGCAATCAGTATTAGGCCGCCAGCCACCAGTGCCAGTTCCTCGGGGGTGAGTTCGCACGGCGCCGTCTCGGGCTTGCTGTGGGCTTGCTTCGTCGTGGTGGTGTCTCCTCGTTGGTGAAGCCTGGACTGGAGCATTCCGTCCGGCTGGCGGCGTGATAGGCGGACGCCTGCAGCAACGGAACCCGATTTGCCGCACGACCCCGTTGCACGGATGCAGCCCTCGGCGTGCCGCCCTTGGTGTGGCGTGCACGATGGCGGACGGTCGGTGTAAGCCATTGAAAATAAGATCAGAGCGGATGTTGGGCCGTGAGGTACGAGGGCATGAACACCCATCCGCGCACGCGCCTTGTGCCGATTTGCAGGGACTTTCGGGCGTGATCCGCGGCGCCGACGGGTGCCGGCTTCGAGTTCAGGCGCCGTTGCGCCCGGCTTCGTCGCCGTCCGGCGAACTGGCCGCGATCATCGTGCGGGCCAGGCCGTCGAACGCTTTCTGCCAAGCCGCCGCAACATCCGGCGTGTAGGCCTCACCGAGCGTGTGGCTCAGCGCGGCGAGCAGCGCCGCACCCACATGGTCGTAGTGCGCCGGCTTCACGCCGTAGCTTACGTGGCGGCGGCCGAGGTCGGCCACCATCGGCATCAGCACCTCGTGATCATGCAGCCGCGCGACGATCGAGGCGAGCGTGCTCATCAGCTTGGTGCCCTGCTGGTCCATACTGGTTGGGAACAGGGGGCGCAGATGCGGTGCGATCTCAAAGAGACGATCGTAGAACTTGACGGCGACTTCACGCGACGAGCGCTCGACGCGCGAGAAGCTGCCGCGCACATGATCGATCTCGTCCTCGTTCAGACGCATGGTTGCTCGCCTTGTTCCGACTGGCCCACACCATACATGGTCTGCGATATCAGCCGTTCGGCAAAAAGACGGTGTCGAACGTCTCCCGCAGCCACGCCATGGTGACCTGGATGCGGGTCGTCTGGATCGTATCCGGATGGGGGTGCAGATGGAGCGTGCGAACTAGGTCCGGGTTTCCCTTGGTTATCCGTACCAGGCCGGGATCGCCCTCGGCCATGCACATGGGCAACAGACCCTTGCCGATCCCGGCCTTGATCCCGGCCCGCAGCACCACTGTATCGGTCGAGGTCAGGCGCAGCGACTGGCCCGGCTTGCGCTCGCGCTCGATCCAACGGGTCGGCGCCCAGCGTGGCGCCTGGTCGTCCCAGAACGAGATCCATCCCAACTCGTCCGGGTCGACATCGGCCGAGGCGTAAACCGCGTAAGGCACGTCGCCAAGCTTAACGGCGAACTCGGATTCGCGTGGCGACAGTTCGAACCACAGGGCGATTACTGCCTCGCCCCGGCCTACGCTGCGCGCCTGTGGCCCGCTGATTGTGCGAAGGTCGAGCTTGGGATGGCGGGCGAGCAATGTCGGCACCGCCCGCTCGACAAGCCGGGCCACAGTCCACGCGTTACCGACAACGCGCACCAGTCCGACGGGGCCGTCACCGACGTTTGCAACCTCTTCGGCAAGGCGGATCGCGCGGCTCTCAATTTCCAACGCTCGTGCGACCACCACATCCCCCGCCGGGGTCGGCGCGAAGCCGGTCTTGGAGCGCACAAACAGAATGGCGCCGACGCTGGCTTCCAGTGCGGAGATGCGGCGCCCCACGGTCGATTGGTCAATGCCCAGCGAGGAAGCCGCGCCAGTCAGTGACCCGGCGCGGCTGACCGCGAGGAGAACTTTCAGATCGTCCCAGCTAAGCGACATGGACGCTCGTATGCTCGGTGCGAGCCTATTTCGGCGGTTTCCGCGGATGCATGTCAACACCGGAAAGGAGATGCGGCCGGCGTGCTGGCGCAAGAACCAAGACTGTTCAACGCTATGAGATAGCGAGAAGCTGGGGCAGGTTTTCGGGTCCGCCGAGGGCGACGCGGTAGCGATCTTGGGTGAGGGTGCCGAAGCGGTTGGCTTTGAGGATGTTGAAGGCGAAACAGCGCATGCGGGCGGCGATGCGTGGAGTGGTTCGGATACGCCATCGACCCTCTCCCTGTGTTTCATCGGACACGTACAGATGGGCGTCAGGTGGCATATCTGGCTCGGATCTGCGAGCATTTGGAGCAATAAGGCGTCGGGGCTTAGGCGCGTTCACTCACGTGGGCACAGCCGGCGGCACTCTTTCCAAGCGGGCAGAAGCGGCTCCATCAACCCCGGCAGCGTCATCCCCTCCGGCTGCCGCCCGTCCATGATCGCCTCGACGATATCCTGCGCCAGCAGCGTCAGCATGAGGAGGCGACCAATTCAGCCAAGCCAAGTCACTAGTTGTTTTCAGCCTTAACGCCCACACTGGGCAGCATTTTGTTGCGAGATATCTGAATCATCGAACGCTGAATTCTACCAAATACTTCATAGAACAACTTTGGAGTGGCACCAAAACCAGACACCGCCGCGACGGTAGTGTTGTCGAACCGATATTTTCGAGGCGCGCGTAAAAACGTTTCAGCACTCGACGCCGATCATAGTTTGATGAAACGATCTGCCATACTTGTGACGAGTGCGGGGCTGCACCCATCGAGTCCGAACAGCCGCAGCACAGGACAGGCAAGTCCGGCTACCACCTCATGCCAGTTGGCGTCGAGAGCAGATACCGTCCATTCGCAGGTGGTCGTACGCAAATCTGCACGCGCTATGCGTCCAGGCGACCAATAGATGGCGGGGTCAAAGTCTGCCAGTTCACGACCCCTGAGCCCCATCCAGCTAGCCCGGAATGCAACCGCATGAGCGGTTGGAAAATGGCGGGCTATTTGGCGCGCGTGGATGACGCGTTCGGCTGTCTCCCGAAGAATGGTTTCAGGGCTAAGCCAACTTCCCGCTGATCGGCCGGTCTGCTCGACGCTCCGCGGACGGTCCTCACGATAGGGCCGGGTTATACTCGCGCGGCCGTCCGGCGAAAAGCGCCAGAAATCAGGGAGCGAAGTCCCAAAATCGCCATCCCCAATGAGGTTGGCCTCGAGCACTTCCCCGCCCGTGCCATCTGCAGCTTCTGCGTGGAATGAGGGCGCAATTTCGGGACGCGTAAAGGGATAGAACATGCTCCACCCCGTCCAAACCGTCCCACGCACCTCTCGGTTGACGGCCTCGAGAATAGAGTTGAGTTCCTCGGAGGGCAGGACTTCGCGATCTGACGTTAGAACCAGGTAGCTCAAATGGCATCGGTTGCTCACGATCGGCACGGGCCACCTAAGCATCGTGGCTGCTTCTAGGAGAATTCGAAACCTGCTTTCCGTCTGGACGTGCCAGTTGGCCAATCGCTCCATATCCGGCACGACCTGCGCGTCTGGAGTCTGCATGATGACGGCCAATTGCCCCAGAAGTGCATTCTTGTCTGTGAGCACTAAACGTCGAATTAGGGGGCCCCATTCATCGGCCCCCGTAATCGGCGCACTCTCGGGGCCGACCTTTCGAATGTAGTAGGTCCCGGAGACAATGCCTTGCGGCCGGCCTCTATCGTCGCTGGGACCGTCACCCTTCGCCGCGACCGGCGCTGCGCCGTGGCTCGGGACCCGAACGACCGGAAAGCCAGAACCGTCGCTCGCCAAGACGACGGTAATGGCGCATTCGATTGCCGGTGTCAGATAGCGGCGGACAATGCCCGCAATCGCGTCGCGGCTATACCCCCTGAGATCGGGTGGACGGTTCGGGTCCCGCGCGAGATCATCACGAAAGCCAAAGACCAAATAGCCGCCGCCATGGTTGGCGAGGGCGGCGATATGACGTGCAATTTTCGCGCGCGCAACGTTGTCGGTCATGTCGATCCATCCCTTCACCTCGACCTCTAAGGTCTCTCGGGGGAAGTCGACCAAATCTGAAAGATCAGTGTTCATACCAGGCATTGTGCAGCGATGCGAGGGCCAAGACAATTGTATCGTAATACACTCCGCCGGGCGCACCCTGATGTTTGTTTGGAGAACCCGGCCCGCGCAATCGTCGCCTTATGAACGGTGCTGAGTGCTGCCTCCTTGCGCCTCTCCAATGATGAGCACGAGCAATGTTACGGCTATGACTCGCAAGTTGATTGGCCGTAGCGAATGCCAGGACAGTGTCGGAAATGGAGCTCCGGACGGGCAGTGCGCGACCGCGCCATCAGGCCAACATGGCCCTCTGCTCCCCCCACTCCACCGGAAACCGCTGCCGTAGGACGTGCACCCCGAGTTCTGCCGGCTGCCGTCCATCCAGGATCGCCTCAACGATATCCGGCGCCAGCAACGTCAGCATGAGGATCTTCCCGAGGTAACCCCGATCCAGCTTCTCCCCCGCCGCCAACTCGGTGACCGAGCCGTAGCGACCGTCGTCCAGCATCCGCCTCCACCGGTGCGCGCGCGCCAGTGCCTTGACCAGCGTGTTGTCGACCCGCGTCCGCGGCGCCGACCAGGGCGCGCCGTCGGGCGCCACCACCAGCCGCCGTCCGCCGCGCTTGCGGATGGTGACCGGCACCCGAACCGTGATGCTGGCGGACATCAGGCGGCCTCGCGCGTGGGCGACGCCCGCAGATCGCGCACCAGGCCGGCCAGCCCATCCAGCCGTAGCCGGATGTCGGCGCCGGCGGGGCTGACGTCCACACGCTCGACCAGGCTCCGCACGATCCGCGCCTGCTCGGCCGGGAACAACTCGTCCCACAAGGGATCAAGCTGCTCCAGCGCCTCGCGCGTCTCGGCCTCGGTCAGATCCGGCTCCTCAGCCTGCGCCGCGCGCCACGTGCCGATCACGACCTCCGGTTGCTGAAGTAGCGCCCGCACCTGGTCCATCACCGCGGCCTCAATCTCCCCGGCCGAGATGCGCCTGACCGTGCAGCCATCGTCGGTGCCCTGCAGCACGGCCTGGCTGACATAGTAGGTATAGAGCTTCCCCCTGCGGCGCGTGTGCGTCGGCGACAGCGCCCTGCCGTCCGGCCCGAAGATCAACCCGCGGAGCAGTGCAGGCGTCTGGCGGCGGGCCTCGTTGGCGCGGATGCGCGGGCTCTCGCGCATGATGTCGTGTGCCCGGTCCCATAGGTCCTGGGGCACGATCGCCTGATGCTCGCCGGGATAGACCTTCCCCTGGTGGGTCACGACGCCGAGGTACGTACGGAGGTTCAGCGTCTTGTAGATCGCCCCCTTGTCGAACGGCCGCCCCATCTTGGTCAGCAGGCCCTCGGCGCGGAGCGCCGGCACCAGGAGCGTGGCCGAGCCAAAGGCGGCGAACGCCGCGAACACCCGCCGCACCCTCGCGGCCTCCGCCTCGTTGACCACCAGCTTGCGATCACGGACCTCGTAGCCGAGCGGTACGGGACCGCCCATCCACATGCCGCGCGCCTTGGACGCCGCGATTTTGTCGCGCACCCGCTCGCCAATAATCTCGCGTTCATACTGGGCAAAGCTGAGCAGGATGTTCAGCGTCAGCCGGCCCATGCTCGTTGTCGTGTTGAAGGACTGCGTGACCGAAACAAAAGTGACGTTGTGGGCATCGAAGGTCTCGACCAGCTTGGCAAAGTGCATCAGGGAACGGCTGAGGCGATCGATCTTGTAGACCACAACCACATCGATACGATCGGCTTCGATGTCCTGGATCAGACGTTGCAGCGCCGGGCGTTCCAGCGTGCCACCCGAGACGCTGCCGTCGTCGTAATAGTCCGGCACCAGCACCCACCCTTCAGGGCGCTGGCTGGCGATGTACGCCTCACAGGATTCCCGCTGGGCGTCGAGGCTGTTGAATTCCTTCTCCAGCCCCTCGTCTGTGGATTTCCGGGTATAGACGGCGCAGCGGACCTTACGGACAGGCGGTGCGGCCGTCGACTTCCCACCGGCGGGAAGTCCAGATTTCCGGCTCATGCGCCACCCCGCCGGTTCGCAATGCCGAAGAACGTCCAGCCATTCCACCGCGTGCCGGTGATGGCACGGGCGATGGCAGACAGCGATTTGTAGGGGCGCCCTTCCCAGGAATACCCGTCGGCCAGGACGGTGACGGTGTGCTCGACGCCCTGGTGGTTCCGCACCAGCTTGGTGCCGGTGACCGGCTTGTCATCGACGCGGATGCGCCGAAGCACCGGGTTGCCGCCGTCCAGTTGCTCGCCCAGCGCCTCGAGGCGTCGCAGGGTCTCAGGTTTCAACCCGCCGTACGCCACTTCCTGGATCCGATATGCGAGCCGGCTCTGCAGGAATGCGCGGTTGTGCGGCGGCGCCTCGTTGCCGAACAGCTCGCGCCATTGCGCCTGCAATTCCGCTGCCGGCGCAGTCTTCAGCGCCGCCAAGCGCCCCAGCACGTCGGCCGGCGGGATAGCGGGGAACGTGGTGGGCGCGGCGGTGGTCGGGGTGCCTTTTGGTTTGGCCAGTCTGGTCATGCGTCTCTCCGGTTGGTCCGGTTCGCATGACCGCTCTGGTCGGGGTGGAAGTGTAGCGAACTTTCTCCGTGCCGCGGCACTTCGCTTGATGCTATCATTTCGGGACGTGACCGGAGTCGCAGCACCCCTGCCGCCAGGATTTGGCACACCTCCCGCAAATGCGGCGGGAGGTGAGGGGGTGTTGTGCCATGCCTTGATAGGAGGCGATTTCGTATTCCGACCGTCATCGCGCCCGCCCCGGCACGACCCTAAGTTGCACCCCCTCATCACCTGGAGCCCTTGCCACCACATGAGCGAGCCCCGGCTGCCCCTTCCAGATGCATTGATCGAATGGTCGCCACCAGATGCCATCAAGGCGATTCGAAACGCCGAATTGTCCGCAGGCAATTTGACGTTGCGCACGAAAGCCCGGTTCACCCTCGATAGCATACGCACCACGCGGACGGTTCCCTTCAACTGGCAGTTCTCGTCCGGCGGGCTTGTCGGGATTCCGCATCTGAACGTCGCGTGGGAAAGCTTGATCGGCAGGTTCAAGCTTGAAATCGAGCGCGAAAAAATTTGCGTCGAAGGCACCGAGGACTTCATCACCCGCAACCGCAGCATCATCCTGCCCGACCAGGCAGCTGAGATTGTGGTCGACCCGCCCAGCGGCGCCATCTTCATTGGGATGAGGACATACAAAGGGGTCGTCGCGTTCCGCCCGCCTTTGCTTGAGGGGGGGATTCAGGTACGGACTCCTGACCCCAATGCTTCCGACCCGAGCGTTACCGATGTTCTTGTTGCCCTGGAGAAAGACATCGAAGCGGTCCCAGCCATTGATGTTACGACACTGCACCCGGATGTCGTTGTGGCTCTTCTCGAGAAGCACGCCGAGCATGTTCGTGTTGGTCTGCGCGTTAGTCTCGCTCTGCCGGGCAAAGTCTCCTGCATTGCACTTATCGCGTCTATGATGAAGCACAGGAACCAGCGGGGGGAGCTTCGTGCATCTCTGGCAGAAGAAGCTGGTTGGCTGGCGAAATGGGCCCAGTCTGCCGCGCCGTCCTATTTTTGTCCGGGTGAGAAGGCGATCGCCAATAAACTTCGGCCTCTCTATAACGACCTGACGAAAGGCAGCCCGTTTCCCCCGCAATAGACGCGGCGATGCAGGGACCGAAACTCCTCCACAGGTTGGCACGTGCCGATTCCAATTGATCGGTTCACCCTCGTGGCAGATCAGACAGAATTCCATCATGGGAACGGTGTGGAGCGGCATAACCTCAAGATAGCGGCAAATTTTTCCCAATCCACACGCCCAATACAGATTGAATTGGGCCAGTCCTTGACCTGAATTGGGTGGCTGGATTGGGCACCCGAGGCGTTCCATATTTCTGATCGACGCCGCGTTTCCTTGGCGTCCGTCAGGATTTGCGATGGAAGCGATGGACCCACAGGCCGATTGGAAGCAGCGAGGCAGCGCCGGAGCCGAATCGCGCGCGGACAGAGGCCGGATTGCATTGACCTTCGGCAGCTACAACCAAACCACCCCCTGGACCGACATACGGTCACTGATGTGGCCGGCGTTGGTAGATGTCGTCAGCGGCCACCGCACTGGCCCGAAAGAGGGGACGTGCATCGTCCCAGCGACTTTCAGGGGCACTGAGCGGAAGAAGGAGCATGCCGACAAGATCGACGTGGTTTTCCTCGACAGCGACAGCGGCGCGAGTCTTCAGGAGATCCGGGCAGCGCTCACGGCGCTGGGGTGGAGGGGCATCATCAGCAGCACCCATTCGCACGGCTCCAGCAGGACGCGGGTCAAGCGGTTGCACTGGGCGAAGTTCCTGGCCACAGCCGACGACCCGGTCGTCGCGGCCGAGCAGTATCTGGTTCAGGAGAAGGGTTACCTGCCGCGCGTAGCGATGAACGCGCACATTGTTGAGGAGGGCGACGAGCACATCACCTTCCAGCACGAGCCTTGCCCGAAGTTCAGGATCATTGTGCCGCTGGCGCGACCATGGCGGGCGTCGGACTTCCCAACCCAGGGCGTCGCCAATGCGGCGTGGAAGGAGCGGATCGAAGCTGTCGCAGCAGCATTGGGCTTGAACCACGACCAGTCCTGCACGGACACCTCGCGGTTGTTCTACCTTCCACGTCGGCCGATTGATGGTCCGCTGCCTGAGATTGCCATCCTGGACGGCACACCGTGCGACATCTTCGAGCTGCCCATTGCGCGGTCGCAGAGCCGTCGGGAAAAAGCCCGCCGCGGCAGCGCGGCCAAACCCGGCTCAACCGACGAGTTCCTCTATCTTGGTAGCGATGGTGCCGAGCAAGACCTCCACGACTGGGCGCGGGAACACGCGCATCGGTTCGAGATCGCCGCGGCGTTGAAGGCTCGCCGCCCGGGTGCGTTCATCGACCTGGTGACCGACACTCACAAGCATCATATGCGTTGCCCCAACGAGGAGGCGCATACCCAGGCGGGCGAGGACCACGCCACGTTCTGCATGAACTCCAGTGCGAGCAGCAGCCGTGGCTTCGTGATCCACTGTCGCCATGGCCATTGCGATGGCCGGGACCGTCTCCTGTTTCTGCGGCAGATGCTTGAGCAGGGTTGGCTGACGGTTGAGGACCTGTTCGATAGCGCTTTCCGTTCGCCTGAGGACCCAACGCTGCCGGTGATCCGTAGCAAGCCGGGCGCGATCGTGGAGGTTGTCGATGCGGCTGAGCAGGCGCTGATCGGCGCTTCTTCGGGCATTTACCAGCGAGGACACTTCCTGGTTCGCCCAGCCATCGTTACGGTGGCTATCCGGAACAACCAGACCGTCAATGCCCAGCATATCGTCGAGGTAGGCGACCATGCCCTCGCGGAGGCCATGTCCGCCGCGGCGCGCTGGGAGAAATGGGACGGGCGCAGCAACAAGCCCGTGGCGATCGACGCGCCGCTGAAGGTGGCCATCACCTACAAGCAGCGAATTGGACGGTGGCGTCTTTCCCCGCTTATCGGAATCATCAACGCTCCGACGCTGCGCTTCGACGGGTCGATTCTCGAGGTGCCAGGCTACGACCCGATGACCGGACTGCTGTTGGACACCGCGGGAGCATCATTCCCTTGCATCCCCCCACGTCCCTGCAAGGTTGACGCGCTCGTGGCGCTACAGGTGCTGGAGGACCTGCTCATTGGCTTTCCGTTCGTAAACGACGTCAGCAGGTCTGTGGCACTGAGTGGCTTGCTGACGGCCTGCATTCGCCGATCTCTGACGACAGCCCCGCTGCATGCCTACACTGCGCCCACGCCGGGATCCGGCAAGTCCCTGCTCGTAGATCTGGCCTGCCTGATCGCCGCCGGACGCGAGGCCGGGGTGCTGTCCCAGGGGCGGACATCCGAGGAACTGGAGAAGCGGCTCAGCGCAGCTTTGCTGGCCGGTGATCCGGTCATCGCGATTGATAACTGCGACGAGCCGCTTGGCGGTGACTTCCTCTGCGCCATGCTGACCCAGACTATAGTGCGGGCGCGGATCTTGGGCCGGTCTGAGGCACCAGAACTGCCGTCCAACTCCTTCGTCACCGCGACTGGAAACAATCTCCGGCTGGTGGGCGACATGTCGCGCCGCGCCGTCCTGTGCCAGCTCGACGCCAAGATCGAACGGCCCGAACTACGCACGTTCTCATCCGTACCGGATGCGATGATCAAAACCGACAGGCCAAAGTACCTGATCGCGGCGCTAACCATTTTGCGCGCCTACCACGTGGCGGGGCGGCCGAACCGCCCGGATCCCTTGGCCTCGTACTCGGATTGGAGCGCTTGGGTCCGTGGTGCGCTGATCTGGCTCGGCAAGGCTGACCCTGTGAATTCGGTCGAGGAGGTCCGTTCGCTGGACCCGGCGCGGAACGGGTTGATGGCGGTGGTCGCGCAATGGGAAACCGTAGTGGGGACCGGGGCGGTGACGGCCGGCGATTTGATCGATATCGCCTGTTCCAGGAAATCAGCGTTGGGGGACGTCGCCCAGGGTGCGCACCAATACGAGTTTGCCCATCCCGAACTGCGCGAGGCCCTGCTGGAGGTAGCCGGGTCTAAGGGCAACATCAACAATGTTCGCCTGGGCAAGTGGCTCGCCAGCAACAAGGATCGGTTGGTCGAGGGGTGCCGCATCGTCTGTGACGGCGTATCGCGGGGCCTGACGCGCTGGCGGCTGGAATCTGCTCCGGCGGGTTCGGGCCATGTGTAGGACCGTTCCCAGGGGTGGAGGTGGTGGAGGTGGTGGAGATTTTTCCATTACCCCACGCAAGATGTCATATTACGATACTATAATAACTGACATGTTCATGAGGGGGACCGGAAAACCTCCACCACCTACCCCACCTCCACCACCTCCACCACACTGGCTTGCCGAGGTGACCGTTCGTTGCCGTGACCCACCAGGCCCGCAGGTTCTCTCCCGCTCCCTTACCTGCTTCTCGTGGAGGCCTCGATGACGCTCCCTCTTGCTGACTTCCCTCCCTACAAACTCGCCGCCGTCGACGCGCTGGTCCCGTACGCGCGCAACGCCCGCACGCACAGCCCAGCGCAGGTGGCCCAGATCGCCGCGTCGATCCGCGAGTTCGGGTTTACCAACCCGGTGCTGATCGATGGCCAGCGCGGCGTCATCGCCGGACATGGTCGTCTGCTTGCTGCGCGTCAGTTGGGCATGGACACGGTGCCAACGATAGAACTGGCGCACCTGACCGAGGCGCAGAAGCGGGCGTACGTGCTGGCCGACAACCGCTTGGCGTTGTCCGCCGGCTGGGACGACGAGATGCTGCGCCTGGAACTGGGCGACCTCCGGACCGAGGGCTTCGACCTAGCGCTGACTGGCTTCGACATCGGCGAGATCGAGGCCCTGTTCGCCACACCCACCGCCGGCCTGACCGACCCGGACGAGGTGCCGCCGGTTCCCGAGGTGCCTGTCACACGGTCGGGCGACATCTGGGTGCTCGGCCGGCACCGCCTGATCTGCGGGGACAGCACGGATGCGACGGTGGTCGAGCAGGTGCTGGATGGCGTGCGGCCCCACCTCATGGCCACCGACCCGCCATACGGCGTGGATTACGACCCGGCGTGGCGCAACCGCGCCGGCATCTCCACCACCGAGCGCACGGGCAAGGTCCTGAACGACCACCGGGCCGACTGGCGCGAGACGTGGGCGCTGTTCCCCGGCGACGTTGCCTAGGTCTGGCACGGCGCCCTGCACGCCAGCACCGTGGCCGAGAGCCTGACCGCCTCGGGCTTTGAGATCCGCAGCCAGATCATCTGGGCCAAGGAGCGTCTGGTGATGGCCCGCGGGCACTACCATTGGCAGCACGAGCCTTGTTGGTACGCCGTGCGCGGCAAGGGCCACTGGGCCGGTGACCGAAAGCAGACGACCTTGTGGTCCATCCCCACCCGGGCGCAGGACCAGCGCGATACCGCCACCACCCACGGCACGCAGAAGCCGGTCGAGTGCATGCGCCGGCCGATCGTCAACAACTCCAGCCCCGGCCAAGCGGTCTACGAGCCATTTTCGGGATCCGGCACGACCCTGATTGCCGCCGAGATGGAGGGCCGCGCATGCCACGCAGTGGAACTTTCGCCGGCCTATGTCGACGTGGCGGTGCTGCGCTGGCAGGCATTCACGGGGCAGCAGGCGGTGCTGGCGGAGACAGGACAGCCCTTTGCGGCCGTGCAGGCGGCCCGTTTGGGGGAGGTGGTGCATGACCCGGCGGCATAGCCCCACCGAGGAGGAGCGGCGCATGGTAAAGGCCCTGTCGGGCTACGGCGTGCCGCAGGAGGACATCGCCATCCACATGGACATGGACGCCAAGACCCTGCGCAAGCACTACCGGCGAGAACTGGACCGCGGCACCATCGAGGCCAATGCCAAGGTGGCACAGACGCTGTTCACGATGGCGACGGTGGATAAGAACGTGGCGGCAGCGATCTTCTGGATGAAGGCACGAGCTGGCTGGCGGGAAAAGCCGCTGCCGGACGAGGAACAGCCCCAGGTCCGCACCCCGACCAGCCTCGTGGTGAGCTGGGTCTCACCGGACGACGTGCCCCGGTCCGACCAGTTCCCAGGCGGGCGCAGGGGCATCGCACAGGACATCGACTATGAGTGACGAGGACGCGCCGCAGCACGCCCGCGGCGGCGTGATGTACACGCCGACTGACGAGCAGCGCCGGATGGTCAAGGTGATGTCGGGCTTCGGCATCCCACAGACCGACATCGCCAGCCAGATCGGCATCGACACCAAGACGCTGCGCAGGCACTTCCGAGAGGAGCTCGATCGCGGGATGACTGAGGCGAACATGCGCGTCGCCCAGTCGCTGTTCAGCATGGCCACGACCGGCGGCAGCGTGGCTGCGGCGATCTTCTGGATGAAGGCCCGAGCTGGCTGGCGAGAGAAGCATCCCGAGGAGCCGGCGGAGGAGGACAAGACGACGGTGGTGATCTACCGCTGGGCCACGGACCGGCACGGCAATCCGGTCAGCCAGCCCTTCGATTCGCCGTCGCCGGTCCTGTCGATCGACAAGGACGCCGACGGCGGCTGAGGCCCCCATGTTCAACACCGACCAACGACCGTTGATCGGTGGTGAACCGCATGGAGCGGATTCCTTGATTTTGCTCGAGTCGTTGTCTCAGCCGGCAGCGCGCCTTGCTGGCACGCCACGCGCTGGTCGTCGTGACTCCAGAACCTGATGCGCAGCGCGAATGCCGCTCTCGTAGGCCCCATTCATGAAGCCCCAGTCGGATGGGCTGGTATGTTCGCCGGCAAAGATAAGACGTCCGCCCAACTGTATCCTCTCCATGCGCCCCCAGAACGAGGTGAACTGGCCCGGCCCTGGACAGGAGTAGCTCGCCTTGATGAAAGGCATCGTGTTCCAGTTCCAGCAGACCGATTTCGTCGCTCGCGTCCGGAGTGCATCGTCGCCGTACACCACCGCTAGGTCCGACTGAGCCTTGTCCGCCGTCTCCCCAGTTGCGCGGAGGCCGGCATCGCCGCCAAGGAAGTTGGTCAGCAGCCCCTGGCGCCCCTCCTGCCGGCGGCTGGTCTCCCAAATGTTCTGGCTGCCCAGATCCAGGTACAGCGAGCCCACGTTCCTGGGCCGCCCATTGTGCCCCTGGCGCCAGAATCGCTGGTCGTAGCTCATCATGATTTTGCTGTTTGTACCGTAGCCCAACTCGGCGATCTGTCGCTTCACCGACGGATCGAGCTCCAGCCGATCCAGCCCCGCGATCTGGCGCAGGATGGTGGCAGGGATGGCCAGGATCACTTGATGAGCTTCGATCTCCTGCGTCCGTCCGCGCGCGTCGAACGTCAGCGTGAACCGCGACCCGCCGGTGTTCTCGTGCACCGCCTGGAGGTTGAAGCCGCGGTAAAGTGTGGCATTGCGGTCCCGTCCATCGAAGACCCTGCGGTAAAGCGCTTCAATCAGGCGGCTGTTCCCGCCTCGCACCCGCATGGACTCATCGCCGCCGAACAGGTGGAACCCGTCGATGTCGGGCCCGGTATCGATGGCATCGACCAGATTGATCGCGGACTGACGATCGACCTCGGTCCCCATATCGCCGGTGTAGGCCACAACGAGGGCCTGCCGGATCCATGAGTCCATCAGGCCTGAGTGCCGGCCTAGATACTCCGCGACGGACAGCCGATCGATCTCGCGCACCTTATCCGACCCGGGCCAATCGGCTCTGACGATCGTCGTCTCCGGATCCAGGCCGTTGTAGATCGCGACCCGATCCGCTTCGATCTGCGCCAGCAGCGGACGGACCCCAGAGATGAACTCGATCTGGCTGCGCAGCCGGCCGTCGAAGAAAAATAGATCCCCCTCCAGGATGTCCGGGCCGGCGAACTCCTGGAGGCCCCTTGGTCCGAGCACCTCCTTGGCCAGGCCCAAAAGCGCATCGTGGTCGGAGTCAACAAGTTCCGCGCCTAGTTCGACAAACTGCCCATCGGTGTTGAAGCGGTCGCTGGTAAAAATCCGACCGCCAACGCGGTTGGCGCCCTCGTAGAGGACGAATGGCACCCGGTTCTTCTTGAGCATATAGGCGGCCGCCATGCCGGCCGCTCCCGCACCGACGATCACCACCGGGGTTGCCGGCGATGGTGGTCCCGCGGCGAGTGGTGCAGCGGCTGCCTCGCGTCCCATCAGCGCGCCGCTTGACGCCGCCGCCGCGGTCATCATCGCTGTGCCCTCGAGAATGCGGCGTCGGCTGACCAGTTTGGAGTGATCCTCTTCCAGCCGTTCCCGGATTCCAGCCTCCGTCAGGCGAAGGTGATTGGCACGCAGGGCGGCCGAAATCAGACGGCGGATTTGGCGAAGCATCGGCGTACGAGCCATGTGGCTGGCCTCTCTCGTCGTCCCGCCGCCTTCGCATTGGACGGTTCCCAATGCTTATCCGGCACTGACGAGGGTAGCGGGCCGGCTCCTTCATGCAACCGTTTTCGAGTGTCGGTGAGGTATCAACCGCGTGCTCGATCGCGAAGAGATTGGTGATCTGAACTGTCGCCGGTGGGCACTGGCTAGGCGGCTTTGTCCGCAGCCCGAACCCGACGCAGGACTCGCGCAACCGTTGTGTGCGTCCATGCGCCGCTCCCCAATGGTGGAGCGATGCATTTCTCATTAAGTGCACGTGCAAGGGCCCGGTGAGAATGGGCTCCTCCAGCCCGTAACGCCAATACCTCCAACACCAACCGGTGTGCCGCCCGCTCGGCCGTGTCCCGTCGCGCCAGAGCCGCTGCTGCAGCATCAGGCCCGCCTGCCGGCCGATAGCCACGATCGCCGCCCAGCGCCTTCCCACGGGCCTTCGCCGCCGCAAGCGCCGCGCGGGTGCGCTCGCTGATCAACTCCCGCTCCTTCTGCGCCATGGCGGCATAAATCCGCATCATCAAGTCGTCGGCCCCGGGCATGTCGGCAGCCCGGATCAAGACGCCGTCTTCCAGCAACTGGGACAGCGTGTGGGCACGGCGGGTGATCCGGTCGAGCCGCGCGGCGACCAGCACGGCGCCCAGTTGCCGGCACCGCGCCAGCGCTGCCTGAAAGCCCGTGCGGCGGTCGTCCTTGCCGCTGGCGACATCCGAGAACTCG
>JANPIH010000319.1:0-2720 GCA_031424895.1 Rhodospirillales bacterium | reverse complement strand
GGCAGGCGCGGCGCGGCCGGTGGGGCGGGCGGACGCCAGCCGGTCAGGCGCGCGCCGCCGCCGTGGCAGCCGCGGGCCACCAGGCCCGGCGGCAGCTTCGTCGAGGCGTCGGTGCAGGCCTCGTCGAGCTGACCCTGGTCCAGGTTGCGCGCCTTGGAGAGATCGACCCCGTACAGCAGGGCGCGACGCAGGCTGGCGTCGCGGAAGTCCGCGCCGGCGAACATCGCCCCTGATAGCACCGCGGAGTCGAGATTGGTGTCGCGGAACGAGGCGCGCTCGAACCGGCCATGGGCCAGCACCGCCCCCTGCATCGCCGCGTCGCGGAAGCTGACGCCGCGGGCGTCGGTCTTGGTGAAGTTGGCTCCGGTCAGATCCCCGTCATTGACCTGGGCGCCGCTCATCGAGGCCCTGCCGAAATTGGCGCCCTGGGCGCGTAGGTCGCGCAGGTCGGCGTTGGCCAGATTGGCCGAGGAAAAGCTCACGCCCTTGGCCTCGACATCGCGCAGCTTGGCGTCGGAGAGATTGGCCGAGCCGAAATTGGCGCCGATCATCTGGGACTCCGACAGATCAGCCCGCGACAGATCGGCGCCGGCGAAGTTGGCGCCGAAGAACCGGGCCTCGCGCAGGTCAGACCCCACCAGGGCCGCGCCCGCGAAATTCGCACCGTTGAATTGGGCGCCGGTCAGCTTGCGGCCCGACAGCTCGCACTTGGCGCAGGCGCCGCCGAAGGAAACCAGCCTGGCCACCTCCTTGTCGCCGACCATGGCGCTGGCCGTGCCGGGGGCGAACGCAGCAGCCATGGCCAGGGACGCCGCCAGCGGCGCGATGCGGGTCAGGGCGGTGCGGAGAGAGCCGAACATGAGGCACCATGTGCCCTGTGGAGGATGTCTCAGGCTACTTAAATCGCGGTAATTCTTGACGGATTAGCAACCGGGCACACGCAGGCCGGGTGGCAGCTGGGTGGCGCCATCGCCGCAGGCCCGGTTGAGTTGTGCTTGCGACAGGCCTCGCGCCCGAGCCATTTCGGCGCCCGAGAAGTTGGTCCCGGCCAACTGCGCGCCAGCGAAATTGGCGCCCTCCAGATAGGTCCCGACGAAACTTGCCTGGGTCAGGTCCGCGCCGGCGAAATTGGCGCCGCCGAACACCGCCCCATAGGCGTTGACGTCGCGCAGGTCGGCGCCGCGGAAATTAGCGCGGTTCATCACCGAGACACTGAGATCAGCCTGCCGCAGCCGGGCGCCGACATAGTTGCGGCCCTTGATCTCCAGCCCTGAGAAGTCGGCCTGGAACAGGTTGCAACTGGGGCAGTTGGCCCCCTTGCGCGCCGCGGCGATCTGACCGGTGTTCTGGGCGCTGGCGGGCAGGGCCAGCGCCAGCGCGGCGGCCAGGCTGAGCAGGCTAAGCGGCTTCATCTGCGGGCTCCGGCGGAAGACTCCCCTCCTGCCTAGGCCAGCAAGCTTAAGGTCCGGTGACCATGCTTAGCCGGTGCGGTCGCTGTCCTGCGGGCCGGCGCGCACGCCACAGGATTCGCAGATCAGGCTGGCGCCCTTGCGCACCACCGCGAGGTCCCCGCAGGCGGCGCAGACATCGGCCTCCAGCCGCGCCGAACGCGCATTGGCGGTGGGCAGGAAGACCAGGTTGTCGGGCGTCGCGCCCCGGGCGAACCCGCGGGAGATGAAGTGAGAAGCCGGGATGTTCTCCCCCTCCGGCTCGCCCTCGTCCTTGCCGCGCCCCAGGCCGTCGGCGTTGAGCTCGCCGTCGGCGTTGGCCAGCTCCTCGCGGCCCAGGTACGAGATGCCCAGTTCGCGGAACAGGTAGTCGAGGATCGAGGTGGCCGAGCGCACGGAATCGTTGCCGGTCACCGGTCCTGCCGGCTCGAACCGGGTGAAGACGAAGGCGTCCACGAACTCCTCCAGTGGCACCCCGTACTGCAGGCCGATGGAGATGCCGATGGCGAAGTTGTTCATCAGCGATCGGAAGGCCGCGCCCTCCTTGTGCATGTCGATGAAGATCTCGCCCAGCTCGCCGTCGTCGTACTCGCCGGTGTGCAGATAGACCTTGTGGCCCCCCACGGCGGCCTTCTGGATGTAGCCCTTGCGGCGGTCGGGCAGTTTTCGCCGCGTGCGGTCGCGCTCGACGATCCGCTCGACGATCCGCTCCTCGGGCGGCGGCGCCGGGCGTTCGGGCTCGCGGGCGGCGCGCACCGGCGCCTCGGCCGCCTTCGGCAGGTCGAGGAAGAAGCTCAGGGGCGGATCGGAGCGGCGGATCCGCACGGCGGCGACTCCGGCCTGGGCGGCCTCGGCCAGCAGGACGCGAGCGTCCGCAGGCGCGGTGTCCCACTCCAGCTCGATCTCGGCGATGGCGGGCAGGTCCAGGGCCGGCTGCAGAGCGGCCAGCATGGCGAAATAAGGGGTCGGCCCCAGGTCCTCGGCGGTGAGGAACACCTGCCGCTGCTCGGGCGTCAGGAAGGCCGCGTCGGCCAGGGCCCCGCCGCCCAGCACGTGGGCCTCTGCGGCGGTGATCTGCGCCTCGCTGAAACCGGCGAGCTTGAGGGTGTCGAACTCAGGGTCGGCCAGGTCGGCGTCGGTGGCCCCCAGCACGTCGGTCAGGAACCCCGCGTCCACCACCTGGGGGGAGAAGGCGTCGCGCAGGCGGGCGGCGAAGGGCAGGGCGGCCTCGGCCGAGGCGATCTCGTGCTCGGTGAAGCCGCGCGCCTTCAG
>JANPIH010000318.1:0-2275 GCA_031424895.1 Rhodospirillales bacterium | reverse complement strand
TTCAACACCGGCTGGAAGGCCAACCGCACGGCCGCGCAGGAGTGGGCCTTCGAGTACATCGATTCGCCGCGCGATGCCGATGGCCACGGCTCGCACACGCTGAGCACGTCGGGCGGCAACGAAAACGTCGACGCACTGGTCGGCGGCACGACACTCATTTCTGGCGTCTCGGGCATCGCCCCGCGTGCCCGGGTGGCGTCCTACAAGACCTGCTACAACGGCAACGCCGGCCCTGGCGTGGCACCGTCGGGTTGTTTCCCTTCCGACAGCGTGGCCGCCATCAACCAGGCGGTGGCCGACGGCGCGGACGTCATCAACTACTCCATCAGCGGCAGCCAGACCAGCTTCCGCGATGCGGTCGAGACGGCCTTCTTCAACGCCGCCGCGGCGGGTGTCTACGTGTCGGCTTCGGCAGGCAACGGCAACACCACCGGCGCGTCGACCGCGGCGCACAACAGCCCGTGGATCATGACGGTCGGCAACTCGACGCACGACCGCTACACCGAAGCCTTGGTCACCTTGGGCAACGGCGTCAGCTTCTCGGGGGCTTCGTTCCAGGTCGCCGGCGTCGGCACGGCACCGCTGATCTGGTCACGCGATGCCGGTACCGGCGCTGCAGCGGCACAGAACAGCAATCAGGCGCTGTGCTTCGGTGCCGCCGATGGCGTGGCCGCTCTGCTGGATAACGCCAAGGTCGCGGGCAAGATCCTCGTCTGTGACCGCGGCGGCAACGTGCTGGTCAACAAGGTGGCCAACGCCAAAGCCGCAGGTGCGGTCGGCGTGATCATCATCAACACGCCGGTCTCGGCCAACACCACGCCGCTGATCTCTGCGGTGCTGCCGACGGTGCATGCCGCGGTGGCCCACTTCGCTGCGCTGACGACCTACGCGTCCATCCCGGGCGCCACGGCGTCGATCGGCGGCGGCGTGCAGGTGGCCGGTGCCATCGCGCCGGTGATGGCGGGTTCTTCGTCACGCGGCCCCAACCAGGCCGACGCCAACGTGCTCAAGCCCGACGTCACCGCGCCCGGCACCGACATCATCGCCGCCTTCGCCAACCGCGGGCTCACGCTGGCCCAGCGCAACGCCGTGGCCGCTGGCACTTTGATCCCCGACCCCTGGGCCGACATGATCTCTGGCACCTCGATGTCCAGCCCGCACTCGGCCGGCCTGGGCGCGCTGATGAAGCAGGCCAACCCCACCTGGTCGCCCTTTGCAATCAAGTCGGCGATCATGACCAGCGCTGCGCAGAGCGTGAAGCTGGCCAATGGTGCGGTGGACACCAACCGCTGGGGCTTCGGTGCCGGTCACATCGACCCCAACGTGGCACTGGCCACCAAGGTGGTGTTCGACCAAACCGTCAACGATCACGTCGCTTACTACAACGGCGCGCTCAACGGCTCGGCGCTGAACCTGGCGTCGATGACCGCGGGCAACGTGATCGGCGTCCAGACCTTCCAGCGTCGGCTGACCAACAAGGGCACGGCGGCGCGCAGCTACACGGCGGTCGCGTCGGTTCCTGGGTTCACGACGGTCGTCACACCGGCCAGCTTCACCATCGCCCCGGGCGCGACGCAGAACGTGTCGGTCCAGGTCACGCGTACCTCGGCGGCCATCGGTGCCTACTCGTTCGGCGAGGTGGTGATGGTCGGCGACGACGGCGTGAACCTGCGCAGCCCGGTGACGGTGCGCCCGCAGAGCTTCGTCGGCGTCACCACGGTGGCCGACACCCGCAACGTGGGCACCCGGGTCTTTGCGGTGGCCACGGGCTACACCGGTCCGTTCCTGATCAACGGCGTCGGTCTGGTGCCGTCGGATCGCAAGGACGGCACGCTGGTGACCAACCAGCAGACGTGCTTCCCGTTCACCGTGCCGGCAGGCGCCCGCCAGATCCGTGCGCAGATGTTCAACACCGAGACCGGCGGCGGCGCCTTGAGCGACCTCGACCTGTACGTGCGCAAGGGCGCCACCCAACTCGGCGCCGGCGAGAGCGGCACGAGCGACGAGCTGATCGTCGTCAACAGCCCCGCGGCGGGCACCGACTACCAGGTGTGTGCCGTGGGTTATGCCCCGGCCGGTGGCTCTGCCAGCTACCGCATCAACCTGTACGTGGTGCCGTCGTCGCTGACGCCGAGCACGCTGAACCCGGCAGGCCCGGCCAACGTCGTCACCGGTGGTGTGGCGTCAGTCGGCGTGGCCTGGAACGTGCCGGCGGGCAACCGCTACCTGGGCGTGGTGGACTACCGCAGCACCGCCGGCGGCACGGTGCTGGGCA
>JANPIH010000317.1:0-24550 GCA_031424895.1 Rhodospirillales bacterium | reverse complement strand
CCGGCGATGTCATAAAACTGAAATCTGCTTGTCATCTAGCTGCCCTTGAGCGTGTGATACCGCCGGGGCGGAAGCGAGGACTCGAATGACCAAACGCAACGTGCTGCTGATCGTCGTCGATCAGTGGCGAGCCGACCACGTCCCCCACCTGGGCGCCACCCACCTGCGAACCCCGAACCTCGACCGGCTCTGCCGCGCCGGCGTCACCTTCCGCAACCACGTCACCACCTGCGTGCCGTGCGGCCCCGCCCGCGCCAGCCTGCACACCGGCCTCTATCTGATGAACCACCGCCAGGTGCAGAACTGGATTCCGCTCGATGCCCGCCACACCACCCTGCCCCGCGCCATCCGCGCCTGCGGCCTGGACCCGGCGCTGATCGGCTACACCACCACGGTGCCGGACCCGCGCACGACGCATCCCAACGACCCGCGCTTCCAGAACCTCGGCGACATGATGGAAGGCTGGCGCCCCGTCGGCGCCTTCGGCCCGGGCCACGAGGCCTATTTCGGCTGGCTCGCCCAGAAGGGTTTTCCTCTTCCCGCCAACCGCGACGAGATCTGGCTGCCCGAGGGCGAGGACGCCATCCCCGGCGCCACCACCCGCCCGGCCCGCATCCCAAAGGACCTCTCCGACAGCACCTTCTTCACCGAGAAGGCGCTGGAGTTCCTGAAGGGCCGCAACGGCAACCCCTTCTTCCTGCATCTCGGCTACTACCGCCCGCACCCCCCCTTCGTGGTCAGCGCGCCCTACCACGACATGTACCGCGCCGACGACATGCCCAAGCCCATCCTGGCGTCGACCGTCGAGGCCGAGGCCGCCACCCACCCGCTGCTCGCCCACTACCTGCGCCACTCCCGCCAGGCCAGCTTCTTCACCGGCGGCCAGGGCATCATCGCCGAGATGGACGAGGCCGCCATCGCCCAGATGCGCGCCACCTATTGCGGCATGATCGCCGAGGTCGACGACAATCTCGGCCGCGTGCTCGACCATCTCGAAGCCACCGGCCAGATGGCCAACACGCTCATCATCTTCACCTCCGACCACGGCGAACAGCTCGGCGATCACCACCTCGCCGGCAAGCTCGGCTACCACGACGAAAGCTTCCGCATCCCGCTGGTCATCGTCGACCCCGACGCGCCGGACCAGGCCGGCCGCATCGAGAACGCGCCGACCGAAAGCATCGACCTGATGCCCACCCTCATCGACTGGCTCGGCGGCGAACCCCCGCGCGCCTGCGACGGCCGCTCCCTGCGCCCCCTCGTGCTCAACATGAAGCCCGCCGACTGGCGCACCGAACTCCACTACGAATACGACTTCCGCGACACCTTCAACTCCCGCGCCGAAACCGAGCTGGGCCTGCACATGGACGAGTGCACGCTCCTCGTCGTCCAGGACGAGACGTGGAAATACGTCCACTTCACCACCCTGCCCCCGCTGCTGTTCGACCTGCATGCCGACCCCGGCCAGTTCACCAATCTCGCCGACAGCCCGGACCACGCCGCCATCGTTCGGGACTACGCCCAGAAGGCGCTATCCTGGCGCATGTTCCACGCCGACCGTACTCTCACCCACTACCGCGCCTCACCGAACGGCCTTGAACGCCGCAGCCCGAACGCGAACGGAGAGAAAGCATGACCCGCCTCACCCGCCGCACCGCACTTGGTGCCGCCGCCGCCACCATCGCCCTGCCGCGCTTCGCCATCGGCCAGGCCGACAACCGGCCCACCATCACCATCGCGGTGCAGAAGATCAGCAACACCAACACGCTGTCCGCCCTGCGCGAGCAGTCCAACGTCGGCACCCGCCTTGCCTCCCTGATTACCGAGCGCCTGATCGACCTCAACTACCAGTCCAAGCTGGAGCCGGTGCCGGGCCTGGCCACCGAGTGGAAGCGCATCAGCGACACCACGGTGGAATTCAAGCTGCGCCAGGGCGTGAAATTCCACGACGGCAGCACGCTGACCGCCGAGGACGTCGCCGGCAGCTTCTCGCCGCAGCACATGTTCGGCGAAACCCGCCCGACCGTGCGCGGCACCACCATCCCGCTCAGCAACACCAACCCCGCGGTGTTCACCAAGGAACTGATCCGTGACGTGCCCCCGGTCGCCCGCCGCCTCTGGCCGGCGCTGGAGAAGATCGAGATCGTCGACAAGGAAACCGTCCGCTTCATCAATGCCGCCCCGGACGTGACCATCGAGGGCCGCGCCAGCGTCCGCGGCAGCGACATCGTGAACTTCAAGGCGTTCAACGACTCCCCCTCCTGGCTGGAATACGCCCGCAAGCCGGTCGGCACCGGCCCCTACAAGGTGCGCGAATTCAAGCCCGACAACTCCTTGGTGCTCGACGCCCACGACGAATACTGGGGCGGCCGCCCACCGATCAAGGCGCTGCGCTTCCTCGAGGTGCCGGAGGCCTCCTCGCGCGTCAACGGCCTGCTCGCCGGCGAATACCAGTTCGTCTGCGACATCTCCCCCGACCAGATCCCGCAGATCGAACGCAACCGCGCCTTCGAGGTACAGCAGAGCCTGGTGCCGAACCACCGCCTGCTCGTGTTCGACAAGAACCACGCCCCGATCCGTGACCCGCGCATGCGCCGCGCCATGACCCATGCCGTTGACCGCAAAACCATCGTCGAGGCGCTGTTCAACGGTCGCACCGTCGTGCCACGCGGTTTGCAGTGGGATTTCTACGCCGACATGCTGGTGGGCGACTGGACCGTGCCGAACTACGATCCGGCGCTGGCCCGCCAGTTGATCAAGGAGGCCGGTTACAAGGGCGATCCGATCACCTATCGCGTCGGCCCCAACTACTACACCAACCAAAGCCCCACCGCGCAGGCGCTGGTGGAGATGTGGAAGCAGGTCGGGCTCAACGTCGAGATCAAGATGGTGGAGAACTGGACCCAGATCTTCGCCCAAGGCCCCGAGCGCGGCGTGCGCGACTGGTCGAACTCGGCAACCTTCAGCGACCCTGTCTCCTCCATCGTCAGCCAGCACGGCCCCAACGGCCAGCAGCAGCAGATGGGCGAGTGGGCGAACGAGGAGATGAACCGGCTCTCGGTCGAACTGGAAAGCAGCACCGACCGTGCCCGCCGCCGGGTCGTCTTCGCCCGCATGCTGGAGATCTGCGAGCGCGAGGATCCCGCCTATACCGTGCTGCACCAAACCGTCGTGTTCACCGCCAAGCGCCGCGAAATCAAGTGGAAGTCCTCCCCCAGCTTCGCCATGGATTTCCGTGCCCACAACTGGGGCTGACATGGCCACGCCCCTGGTCTCCATCCGCGACCTGCGGGTGTCCTTCCACGGCCTTCCCGCCCTGCGCGGCATCGACCTCGATGTCGCACCGGGCGAGGCCGTGGGCCTGGTCGGCGAATCCGGCTGCGGCAAGTCCGTCACCTGGCTCGCCGCCCTCGGCCTTCTGCCACCCACCGCCACGGTGACCGGCAGCGTCCGCCTCGGCAGCCAGGAACTGCTGGCCGCCCCGCCCGCGGTTCTGGACCACATCCGCGGCGGGCGCATCGCCATGATCTTCCAGGACCCGGCCAGCGCGCTCAATCCGGTCAAGCGCGTCGGCGTCCAGGTGGCCGAGGCGCTGCGCCTGCACCGCGGCATGCAGGGTGCCACGGCGGCGGCGGAAGTGCTGCGCCTGTTCGACCAGGTCGGCATTCCGGATGCAAAGCGGCGGGTCCATATCTACCCGCACGAGATGTCGGGCGGGCAGAACCAGCGGGTCATGATCGCCATGGCGCTGGCCGGCCAGCCGGAACTGCTGGTCGCGGATGAGCCAACCACGGCGCTGGACGCCACCATCCAGGCCCAGATCCTCGATCTGCTGCGCCGGCTGCAGCAGGAGACCGGCATGGCTCTCGTTCTCATCAGCCACGATCTTGGCGTGGTGGCCGAGATGTGCCGCCGCGTCTGCGTGATGTATGCCGGACGCATCGTGGAGGAGGCACCCAGCGACGAACTTTTCGCCCATCCGCGCCACCCCTACACCTGCGGCCTGCTCGCCGCCCTGCCCGACATGGTGGGGCCGAAGCGTCGGCTGGAGGCGATCCCCGGCGGCGTGCCGGAGCCGTGGAACATGCCGCCGGGCTGTGCCTTCGCGCCGCGCTGCCGCCATTCCACCGCGGCCTGCGACGCTGCCATGCCGGGTTTCGTTCCGGTGGGCCCGGAGCACGCCGCCGCCTGCATCCATGTGCAATCCGCAGCCCTGGTGGCGGCATGAGCCTGCTGTCGCTCGACGGCGTCAGCCGGGTGTATTCCACCCGCCGCGGCCTGTTCGGCCGGCCGATGCCGGTGCGCGCGGTGGACCATATCTCGTTCTCCGTGGCGCCCGGCCGCACACTGGGCATCGTGGGCGAATCCGGCTGCGGCAAGTCCACCACCGGGCGCGTGGCGCTGGGCATCGAGCGGCCAAGCGACGGCGGTGTCCTGTTCAACGGCGTGCCGATGCCCCCGCCCGGCACGCCCGCATGGCGGAAGATGCGCGCGCGGCTGCAACTAGTGAACCAGGACCCGCTCGGCGCCATGGACCGGCGCCTGACCGTCGCCGCCCAGGTGGAGGAGCCGCTGGAAATCCACGGCATCGGCGACCGCAGCGAACGCCGCGACCGGGTTGCGGCGCTGCTGCGCGATGTCGGCCTGCGCGCGGACCTGGCCCAGCGCCATCCGCACGAATTGTCGGGCGGGCAGCGCCAGCGCGCGGTGCTGGCCCGGGCGCTGGCCACCGACCCCGCCCTGCTGGTGGCGGACGAGCCGGTCTCGGCACTGGACGTGTCGATCCAGGCGCAGGTGATCAACATGCTGACCGACCTGCAGGAGGCGCGCGGCATCGCGATGCTGTTCATCAGCCATGACCTCAAGGTGGTGCGCCAGGTGAGCCACGAGGTGGCGGTGATGTATCTGGGCCGCATCGTCGAGCAGGGCGACCCGGAGGCGATCTTCGCCGATCCGCTGCACCCGTATTCGCGCGCCCTGGTCTCGGCGATCCCGGTGCCGGGGCCGCGGCGGATCGAGCGCGTGGTGCTGACGGGCGATCCGCCCAATCCGGCCGACCGGCCGAGCGGCTGCGCGTTCCATCCGCGCTGCCCGGTCGCCGTCGCTGCCTGCGCCGCCACGGTGCCCGACCTGAGAGAAGCGGCCGATGGCCGCCTGGTTGCCTGCCATCTCGTGGATGCCGCCTGATGCTCCGCTTTGTCGCCACTCGGCTTGGCCGGGCCCTGCTGACCATCACGCTGGTGGTCACCTTCGCCTTCATCGTGCTGCGGCTGTCGGGCGATCCGGCGCTGATCATCATGTCACCCGACGCGCCGCCCGAGGCGCTGGTGGCGTTCCGCCAGGCCTGGGGGCTGGATGAGCCGATCTGGCTTCAGTACTTCAAATATTTCACCGCCATCCTGCAGGGCGAACTGGGCCAGTCGTTCCGCGACGGGCGGCCGGCGATCGAGCTGGTGGCGGAGCGCATTCCGGCCACCCTGACGCTGACGCTCCCGGCGCTGGCGCTGAAGGTGGGGTTGGGCATTCCGGCCGGCATCTATGCGGCGCTGCATCGCAACTCGATGACCGACCGGGTGGTGATGACCTTCGCCGTCGCGGGCTTTACCGTGCCGAGCTTCGTGCTGGGGTTGCTGCTGGTGCTGGTGTTCGCGGTGCAGCTTGGCTGGCTGCCCTCCGGCGGGCAGGATGTATGGCGCAACGTTATCCTGCCGGTGATCGCCATGGGGCTGGGCGGGGCGGGCGTGCTGGCGCGGTTCACGCGCTCGGCAATGCTGGAGGTGCTGGGCCAGCCGTACATCCGCACGGCGAGTGCCAAGGGCGTGCCGTGGGGGCTGGTGGTGCGCGGCCATGCGCTGCCGAACGCGGCGATCCCGACGGTGACGGTGGTGGGGTTCATGGTCGGCTCGCTGATGGCGGGTGCGGTGGTGGTGGAAAGCGTGTTCTCCTGGCCCGGGGTGGGGCGGCTGATGGTGGTGGCGGTGGCGAACCGGGACCTGGCCGTGGTGCAGTGCGTGCTGCTGCTGGTTTCGGCCACGATGGTGACGTCGAACCTGATCGTGGACCTGCTGTACGGGGTGCTCGACCCGCGGTTGCGCGGGTCGGCGCCGGCGGGGGGCGGGCACTGATGTCGGAGCAGGCACTTGCGCAGGCGGCGGTGGCGGCACCGCCGCGGCGGCGGGCGGCGGTACCGGCCGGAGTCATGGCCGCGATCCTCTGGCTCGGCTTCATGGTGAGCGTGGCGCTGCTGGCCGATGTGATCCGGCCATACGGCATCACCGCGATGGATTTGCGCGCGCGGCTGCAACCGCCGGTCGGGTTCGGAGGCGACTGGATGCACCCGCTCGGCACCGACGAGCTGGGGCGGGACGTGTTCAGCCGGCTGGTCGAATCGATCCGCATGTCGCTGCTGATTGCCTTTGGGGCGACGATCATCGCGGCGGTATTCGGCACCACGATGGGCTTCCTGGCGGCGCATTTCCGCGGCTGGGTGGAGCAGGCGGTGCTGATGCTGATCGACTTCCAGGCCAGCATGCCGTTCCTGATTCTGGCACTTTCGGTGCTGGCGTTCTTCGGGAACTCGCTGCCGTTGTTCATCTGCCTGATGGGGCTGTACGGGTGGGAACGGCATGCCCGCATCTCCCGCGGGTTGGCGATCGCGGCGAATGCGCAGGGGTATGCGGCGGCGGTGCGGCAGCTGGGGGCGACGCCGATGCGGATCTATCTGAAGCACGTGCTGCCCAATATTGCCTCGACGTTGATCGTGGCGGCCACGCTTTCGTTTCCGGAAGTGGTGCTGCTGGAGTCCGGCTTGTCGTTCCTGGGGCTCGGGGTGCAGCCGCCGATGACCAGCCTGGGCAACATGGTGGGCTATGGGCGCGAGTACCTTACGCGGGCGCCGTGGATTTTGCTGTCGCCGTCGGTGGTGATCGTGCTGACGACGCTGTCGGTTTCCATTCTGGGCGACTGGCTTCGCGACAGGCTTGACCCGACGCTGACGTAAGGGATCGTGGGCGTGAGTGGCCTGCTTGAGCGGATGCGGCGCAATCCCATGGGCGATTGGACCATTGCCGATGTGATCGCGGTGTGTCGGGACCACGGGATGTATTGCGAGCCGCCGCGCGGGGGCGGGTCGCACTATAAGTTGGGCCATCCGGGCTTGGCCGAGAAGCTGACGATCCCCTACAAGCGGCCGATCAAGCCGGTCTATATTCGCAAGCTTGTCGCGCTCATCGCGGCTGCCAGGAGCCTGTCATGATCCCAGCCTCCTATCCCCTGCTGGTTGAACCGCTTCCCGCGGAAGAGGGCGGCGGATTCATTGCCATCGTGCCGGACCTGCCGGGGTGCATGAGCGACGGCGCATCGCCGCAGGAGGCGGTCGCGAATGTGCAGGATGCGATCCTGGCATGGATCGAGGCGGCGCATGATCTTGGCCATCCGGTGCCTGCGCCGTCCCGCCACCTGACCCTGGCTGCCGAATAGCCATGACCCTGATCGCATCCCATCGCGGCGGGTCGCTGGAGGCAGCGGAGAATTCACCGACGAGTTTCCGGCATACGGCGGGGCTTCCGGTGGAGCAGGTGGAGTTCGACATCCATCCGACGGCCGATGGGCATATCGTGGTGATCCATGACGCGACGCTGGAGCGGACGACGGACGGGCATGGGCCGGTGGCGGCGCGGACGCTGGCGGAGTTGCAGCGGTTGGTGATTACGGGGACGGGTTCGGACCGGATCATGACGTTGCCGGAGGTGATCGAGCTGTTCCGGCCGACCGGGATCGCCTTGCGGATGGAGGTGAAGTCCGATGTGGACCATCGGCCCTATCCCGGGCTGCTGGGCCAGGCGCTGCGGCTTTTGGATGCGGCGGGGATGCGGGGGCGGACGGTGGCGACGAGTTTCCTGGCGCCGATCGTGGCTGAGGCGGTGCAGGCGCCGGGGTTGCTGGGGCGGATATGGCTGGTGGCGCCTGGGGTGATGGACGATTGCGGGCTTGAGGGGGTGGTGGCGACGGCGGAGGCGCATGCGATCGGGCATGTGGGGATCCGGGCGAGCCGGCTGGATGCCCGGGTGGCGGCGCATCTGCGGGCGGCGGGGCTGGGCGTGGGGGCCTGGGCGGTGAACGACGAGGCGAGCGTGAGGAAGGTGCTCGATCTCGGGATGGAGGTGTTCACCACGGATATCCCGACACGGGCGCTGGCGCTGCGCGCCGAGCGGAATGGTTGATATCCGGAACAGATAGGGCGTGCGTTTCCCAGGTCAGTCGCGGCCGTATTTTTTGCGCACGTAGCGGACCGCGCGGATGACGTAGGGCTGAAGCTTCAGCGACGGGTCGGTGAGGGGAAGCGGGCCCGGTGTGCGTGGCGTGAGTGTGCGTGGCGTGGGGGCGCGCGGCGTTATTGCGCGTGGCGTGGGGGCGCGCGGCTTGCGGGGGTGGGGTGGGCGTGGGGGACGCTTCAGCCAGCCGGGCTGGTCGATGCCGAGGGCGTGGCAGAGAGGGCGCAGGAGGCGGGCGGCCTGGGGGGCGGCCTGGACGAAATCCCGGGTGTGGGCGTGCTGGAGGAGCTCGTGCAGCCAGCCGGCGCTGGGGCCGGCCTGGGGGATGCGGCGCGTGATCCAGCCGCGGCCGCGCGGCAGGCGGGCGGGGGCATCGACGAGGTGCGTTCCAGCGATCGGCAGGGCGGGGATCTGCGACGGAGCTGGGCGCTGGCGGGCGGAGCCGGGGCGTGGAATGGCGGTGCGGGGGATGGCGGTGCGGGGGGTGGGGAGGGTGCCTTCCTGCCAATGGTCGTAAAGGCGGGTGAGGCGGTTGGCGAGGCGGTTGAGGCGGAGCCAGAGCAGGGTCCAGACGGGGCCGGGAATGGGCGGAAGATGGGCGTGGGGCGGCAGGACCCAGCCATCCTGCACGCCGCGATAGACCGGGCGCGGGGGTGCTGCGAGGACCGGGGCTGCCGCCGAGACGACGCGGCGCAGGCCCTCGATCAGGCCGGTGAGGAGGATGCCTAATGCGATCATGGTTAGTGATATAACTAACAGTTAGCGTCGCCGCAAGGGGGTGCTGAGATTTTTTTCGGGGTAGGGTTTTGGGGAAGCCCCCCTCTGGCTCCCCCCGCGAGCAGGGGGAGGACAGCAAGCAAGCGAGGGAAGCAGGTGGCGGATCTGGCTTTGACCCTCCGACCATCTTTCCGTGCCGCTGCGTCGTCCACTCTCCTGCCCAAGCATGCGCAAACGAAGCCGCCGGATTTCACACGAACGTACACAAGACGAAGATGTTGCCACGGACACAGATCAGTGATGACCTTGGAAATATATTGGCACCCGAATGGCGGGCTTTTAAATTGCAATGACTCGAATCTGAGAGGTCATGCACATGTCTGTATCACGATTTACTTCAATCGCCTGCGTTTGTTCCGGAATCCTCCTGTATTCTTTGCCATCGTATGCGGGTCCGTTCATCCTGTCCGGCACCGATGCCGACGACCACGGCTCCGCCACCGCCACCACCAATCTGAACGGGTGGCTGTTCATGCAGAAGGTGCTTGAAAACCTTGCCCCGGCAGTTACCAACGGCAACAAGACCGTTGTGTCGCTGGGCAGCAATCCCGGCTCCGAGGCGGGCAATGCGGCACTTTCCGCATTCAGCAAGTCATCCCTGCCGGGGATGGGCTGGACCTTTCAGACGGTGAACGATGCCGCACCGATCACGGCTTTCCTGAGCGGGGGAGCGACCGGCGCGGGCATCATCATGCTCGATTCCGCCTCGAACGTGACGGGCGGCCTGACCGGTGCGGAGTTGACCGCGATCTCGGGCCAGGCGACGGCGCTGAACAATTATGTGGGCGCCGGTGGCGGGTTGTTCAGCCAGGCCAACGGCTTCGGCTTCCTTGGAGCGCTGGGGCTGGGGGTGACGGTTGCCGGCGAGTCCGCGACCGGCATCCAATTGACACCGTCTGGCCAGGCGGCGTTTCCGGGGCTGACGAACGGCGATCTCAGCTCCGGGCCGTACCACTCCGTGTTCAACAACGTTGGATTGATCCCGGTGCTGGGCACTTCGACGGCGACCAGCAACATCGTAATCATCGGCTCGAACACCGGCAGCATCATCGATCCCGGCACCCCGACCGGGGTTCCGGAGCCGGTGACCGCCGCGCTGATGGGCGTGGGCCTGCTGGGCCTGGGGCTGGCGCGGCGACGCCGGGGCTAACGACAGGGGACGGGCATACTGGAGCTATGACGAAGGGGAGGCCAGTCGGCCTCCCCATTGGTATGGCTCTTTGTTTTGCAGGCTGCCGGCCGGCCCGGCGCGCGATAACAACCGCCCGAAATACCGGAAGATTCGGCATTTCGATCGGTTGGCATCAGCGGAGCGGGACACCGGTGGATTAGGTGGCCAGCAGCGCCCGGGCCGCTTCGACCATGACGGCGCCGCCGGTGACGATGTCCTCGTCGGCGGTGTTTTCGCTCCAGTGGTGGCTGATGCCGCCGATGCTGGGGATGAAAAGCATGGCGGACGGCATCACCTTGGCGAGCATCTGGGCGTCGTGGCCGGCGCCGCTGGGCATGCGCTGGTGCAGGCCAGGGGCGTGGGCTTCGGCGGCCTGTTCCAGCGCGGCCTGGAAGCCGGGGTCCATCACCTTGGGCACCGAGCGAGAGGTGTTGTGCAGCATCGCGGTGCAGGGGCCGTTGTTGGATTCGGCCACGAGGGATTCGAGGGTGGCTTCGAGGCGTTTCAGGATTTCGGGGTCGGCGTCGCGGAACTGGAAGACAAGCTCGGCGGCGCCGGGGATGATGCTGCCGGCGCCGGGGTCGAGCGTGATGCGCCCTATGGTCCAGACGGTGCGGGCCGCGCAGACCTTGGGGAATTCCTGGTCGATGGCGACGGCGAGCCTGGCGGCGGCGAGGCCGGCATCCTTGCGGATGGCCATGCGGGTGGTGCCGGCGTGGTTCTGCACGCCGGTGAAGACGACGCGGTAGGACCAGATGCCGACGATGCTGGTGACGACGCCGATCTTGAGGTTTCGGGCTTCCAGGTCGTCGCCCTGCTCGATGTGGGCTTCGAGGTAGCCCTGGTAGCGGCCGGGTTCGAAGGCGATGCGGGGGGTGTTCGCGAGGCCCGCCTCGGCGAGGGCCTGGCGCAGGGTGGTGTCGCCGTAGCGGTTGCGGCAGGCGTCGATCTCGGTCTCAGTGACCTCGCCGATGTAGGAGCGGCTGCCGAGGAAGCTGCCGTAGTGGCCTTCCTCGTCGGCCCAGGAGACGACGTCGATGCCTGAGCCGAGGGCTCTTGCCGTTTCCAGGGCATACATCACGCCGAGTGCGCCATCGAGCCAGCCGGCTTCGGGCTGGGTTTCGGTGTGGCTGCCGAGGAGGAGCTTGGGGCCGGGGGTGGGGTCGCGCTCGATGACGTTGCCGATGCCGTCGATCTCGGGTTCCAGGCCGGCCTCGCGCATGCGCTCGCAGAGCCAGTGGCGGGAGTCCATGTCGACCTTGGAGTAGGTCGGGCGGTGGACGCCGGTCTTGAAGGTGCCGAAGCCGCGCAGCTTGTAGAGATCGGCCAGCAGGCGCTTGCCATCGTAGCCGGTGTTGGAGAGGGTCATGGTCGGGCCTCGGGGGGGGGTTCGTAGAAGAAAGGAAGAATCCTCTTTTTCTGAAGAAAAAGAAGCAAAAAGACTTTTTGTCCGTTTGGGTGGGGAGGATGATCTGAGTGGGAGCGCGCGGTTAACCCCTCACCCAACCCTCTCCCCCAAGGGGAGAGGGCTTCGTTCTAAGGGATGAAAGTTTTTTGGTTCTTTTTTTCAAAAAAGAACGCCTTGCTTATTGGCTGACCTTGATGCCATGCGGGCGGATGAGCCCATCCGGCACCGGGGTGAAGCCGGAGAGCCTGGTGCTGTGGGCGAACAGCCAGTTGTGGTGGTACATCACCATCATCGGGCGGTCGGTGGTGTAGATGGCGGAGATGTCGCGGTAGAGGGCCTGGCGCTGGGCGATGTCGGTGACGCCGCGGGCTTTGGCGAGCAGGCCGTCGAGGGTGGGGTTGGTGTATTTGCCCCAGTTGAGGAAGCCGTCGGATTGCAGCCAGACGGCGACGTTGCCGTCGGGGTCAGCGCGGCCGCTCCAGATGCCGATATAGGCGTTGAATTCGCCGGCGCGGGTGGCGGCAACGGCGGCGTTGGCTTCCATGGCGGTGATTTTCACGTCGAAGCCGGCCTCGCCCGCCATGGACTGGATCAGCTCGGCCGTTTGCAGGGGGATGGGGGCGTTGCCGACGACCAGCGTGACGGGCACGCGGTCGACGCCGGCGGCCTTCAGCAGGGCACGGGCGCCGGCGAGGTCGCGCGGGAGGACCGGGAGGGCGGCGTTCCAGAAGGTGCCGCCGGGGGGTTCGGTCTGGTTGGAGGGAACCATCAGGCCGTCGAGCACGACCTGGTTAAGGACGACGCGGTCGATGGATTTCTCGAAGGCTTCGCGCACGCGGGGGTCGCGGCCGAAGGGGCCCTGGGCCATGGCGCCGTTGCCGAGGTTGAACAGGATGTTCTGGTAGGCGACGGCGGGGGCCTGGAGGAGCTTGAGGCGGGCGTCGGACTTGACCGCGGCGGCGTCGGAGGGGGCCATCCCTTCGATGAGGTCGAGCTGGCCGGAGCGGAGGTTGACGAGCTTGACGGTGGTGTCGGGGATGGGGCGGAAGGTGATGCGGTCGACGTGGATGGCGGCGGCGTTCCAGTAGGCGGGGAAGCGGTCGAGCACGATGCGGTCCTGGGCGACGCGCTGGGTGAACTTGAACGGGCCGGCGCAGACGGGCTCGGTGCCGAACTCCTTGCCGAGGCGGTCCAGCGCCTTGGGCGAGCCGATCATGCCGGCGCGGTCGGCGAGGATGGCGACGAGGGGGGCGTTGGGGGCGGAGAGGCGCAGGCGGATGGTCAGCGGGTCGATGACCTCGACGGCGCTGATCGGGCGCAGTTCGGCCTTGCGCTGGCTTTCGGGGGCGGTGCGGTAGCGTTCGATGTTGATGCGGACGGCTTCGGCGTCGAGCTTCTCGCCGTCGTGGAAGGTGACGCCGGGGCGCAGGGTGATGGTGAGGGCCATGTTGTCGGCCGACCATTCCCATTTTGTGGCGAGCTGGGGGACAAGTTTCATCTGGCCCTCGAGGTCGATGAGTTTGTCGCAGAGGGAGGCGAAGACGATGCGCCCGACATAGGAGCCGCCGCTGGCGGGGTCGAGCAGGTCGGGGTCGCCGCCGAGACCGATGCGGAGCTGGGCGGCGTGGGCCTGGGTGGCAAGGAGGGCGAGTGCGAGGGTGGGGGCCAGGGGGATGCGCATCGCCGGTTCCTTTGTTGTGTTCCGCGATGGATGCAAGCATGCCGTGCGTTCTGCGCACAGGGGGTTTGTGCGTTGCAGCGGGGATACTGCGGGGATGAGCGAGACGAAGAGGACCGAGATCTACGTCGATGCCGATGCGTGCCCGGTGCGGGACGAGATCTATCGCGTGGCGGGGCGGTTGGGGCTGGTGGTTCACCTGGTTTCGAACGGGTCGCGGCCGATCCGCCCGCCGGGGATGGCGAATGTGCGGATGGTGGTGGTGGAGGCGGGGGCGGATATCGCCGATGACTGGATCGCCGAGCGGGTGACGGCCGCGGATGTGTGCGTGACGTCGGACATTCCGCTGGCGGCGCGGTGTTTGGCGAGGGGGGCGCGGGCGTTGGCGAGCAATGGGCGGGTGTGGAGTGCCGACAATATCGGCAATGCGCTGGCCGGGCGGGAGGTGTCGCGGCACATGCGGGAGATGGGGATGATGACGGGGGGGCCGGCGCCGTTGGCGAAGGCGGACAGGTCGAAGTTTCTGTCGGCGTTGGATACGCTGGTGCAGGCGGCGTTGCGGGGGCGGTGAGCTACATCCCGGCGAACAGGGCGGTCGAGAGGTAGCGTTCGGCGAAGCTGGGGGCGATGGCGACGATGAGCTTGCCGGCGTTGGCGGGGTCGCGGGCGAGGTTCATGGCGGCGTGCAGGGCGGCGCCGGAGGAGATGCCGAGGGGGAGGCCCTCGATCTGGGCGCAGTTGCGGGCGGCGGCGATGGCTTCGCGTTCGGACACGCGGATCACGCCGTCCATCAGGGCGAGGTCGAGCACGGCGGGATGGAAGCCGGGGCCGATGCCCTGGAGGCCGTGCGGGCCGGGCTCGTCGCCGGAGAGGACGGCACTTTCGGTAGGCTCGATGGCGATGACGCGCAGTTCGGGGCGGCGGGGCTTGAGCGCGCGGGCGATGCCGGTGAGGGTGCCGCCGGTGCCCGCACCACCGACGACGATGTCGACCAGGCCCTGGGTGTCCGCCCAGATTTCCTCGGCGGTGGTGGCTTCGTGGATGGCGGGGTTGGCCGGGTTGTCGAACTGGCGCGGCATCCAGGCGCCTGGGGTTTGGGCCAGGATGCGCTCGGCCTCGGCGATGGCGCCGGCCATGCCTTCGCGGGCGGGGGTGAGTTCCACCCCTGCCCCCATCAGGCGGAGCATCTTGCGGCGCTCGACCGAGGCGCCTTCGGGCATGCAGACGATCAGGCGGTAGCCGCGCGCGGCCGCGACGAAGGCCAGCGCGATGCCGGTGTTGCCGCTGGTGGGCTCCACGAGGACGGAGCGGCCGGGCGCGATGATGCCTTCGGCCTCGGCGGCGTCGATCATGGCGAGGCCGATGCGGTCTTTGACGGAGCCGAGCGGGTTGAAGAATTCGAGCTTCAGCGCGACGTCGCCAAGGAGGTGCTCGGCGGCGGTGAGGCGGGGGATGCGGACGATGGGGGTGGCGCCGACCGTTTCGAGCACGCTGGCGTGGATGCGGCCACGGAAGGATGCGCTGGCGTGGGAGGTCGCCGGGGCGGCGGGAAAGGTGGCACTGGCGGACAGGGGGCGGGTCATGGGTCGGCTATAGCATGCAGATGGTGGCTTTACACGTCCGCTGGTCGTGGTTTAGTGCCACCAACCCGGCGCCACCGATGCAGGTCGGGGCAACGATGCACGCGCTCCATGGTGAGCGGACGGGGACGGACCACCGGGGGACTTGACCATGCTGATCCGCAAGGACCGGGCCATGCTTGCCATCACCATCCTGCTCGACGTGGCCTTCCATGGCGGGCGCACGGCGACGGTCAGTGCCGCCGACCTGGCCGAGCGGCTGGGGCTGGCGCGGAGGGGGATGGAGCCGCTGTTGCAGACGCTGTCGCGGGCGGGGCTGCTGGAGAGCGTGCGGGGGCCGCGCGGCGGCTATCGGCTGGGGCGGCCGCGGCGGGACATAAGGCTGTCGGAGATCGTGGCGGTGGTGAGCGGCGAGGACGCCGAGGCGGTGGACGGGCCGGGCGGGGCGTTGCAGGACAAGGTGGTCGATCCGCTGTGGGCGAAGCTGGAGACGACGGCGCAGGGCGTGCTGGCGGGGCTGACGCTGGACGACATGCTGCGCCAGGCGACCTCGGCCGGGCTGCGGCGGCCGAATGCGGAGCCGATCACGTTCGCGATCTGATCGCGCCGGCGAGGCGGCGTGTCGGGTGGACATGACGGCTTGGCGCCGGTAAGGCCGAGGGCTGACTGGCCGGAGAGCGTGATGTCCGAGTATCGCCTGGCGATCGTTCCCGTGACGGTGTTCCAGCAGAACTGCACCGTGCTGTGGAACGACGGGACGAAGCGCTGCCTGATTGTCGATCCCGGCGGGGAGCCAGGGCGCATCCTCGACATCCTGGTGCAGCATGACCTGCGGGCCGAGACGATCCTGTTGACGCACGGGCACCTGGACCATGCCGGGGGGGCGCTGGCGACCAAGGGGACGATCGACGCCGATTATGCCGAGCGGGGCTGGGGCACGGTGCCGATCGTGGGACCGGACGAGCGCGACCGGTTCCTGCTGGAGGGCATCGAGGCGCAGGCGCAACAGATTGGCCTGGAGGGGCTGATGAACGTGACGCCGGACCGGTTCCTGCGCGAGGGGGATACGGTCGAGACGATCGGGCTGACATTCGAGGTGTTGCACTGCCCCGGCCACACGCCCGGGCACATCGTGTTCGTGGAGCGGACGCTGCGGCTGGCGTTCGTGGGCGATGTGATCTTTCGCGGCTCGGTGGGGCGGACCGACTTTCCCTATGGCGACGGGGCGGGGCTGATCGCGGCGATCAAGGAGAAGCTGCTGCCGCTCGGCGACGACATGAACTTCATCTGCGGCCATGGCGAGGGCTCCACGCTGGGGGTCGAGCGGCAGCGCAACCCGTTCCTGCAGGGTTGAGGAAAGGACCGGATGCCATGAACCGCGAACAGCTGATCATGGTCTGCACCTGCGAGATGGCCGGGCGGGTGCGGGGCAAGGGGTTTCCGGCGCGCGAGTTGCCGGGGCGGATGGCGCGCGGGGTGGGCTGGGTGCCGACCAATGCGATGATCAATGCGTTCTCGGCGATTGCGGCCACGCCGTTCGGGACGGGCGGCGACCTGATCCTGGTGCCCGATCTGACGACGGAAGTGGAGGTGGATTTCGCCGACGGGTCGGCCAAGGAGCACTTCTTCCTCGGCGACCTGCGCTGGCTGGACGGGAGGCCGTGGGAGCTGTGCCCGCGCGATTTCCTGCGCCGGGCGCTGGCGGCGTTGAAGGCGGCGGCGGGGCTTTCGCTGGTGGCGGCGTTCGAGCACGAGTTCACCTACACCGGCGTGGAGGAGGCGCCGGGCAATCCGTATTCGTTGGATGCGTTCCGGCGGCAGGGGGTGTTCGCGGAGGTGTTCACGGCGGCGCTGCGCGCTGCGGGGTGCGAGCCGGACAGCTTCATGGCGGAGTTCGGCGCACGGCAATACGAGTTCACGGTGGATGCGGCCGAGGGGGTGCGGGCGGCGGACCGGGCGGTGGTGGCGCGCGAGATGGCGCGTGCGGCGGCGCACCGGCTGGGGCATCGGGCGATATTCTCCCCGGTGCTGGACCCGGCGGGAGTGGGCAACGGGGTGCACATCCATTTCAGCTTCAAGGACGCGGCCGGAGTGCCGATGATGCATGATCCGGCCGGGGCGCATGGGCTGTCGGACGCCGCACGGGCCTTCGTGGCAGGCATCCTGCATCACCAGCCGGCGCTGTGCGCGCTGACGGCGCCGGCGACGGTTTCCTATATCCGGCTGCGGCCGAACCGCTGGGCGCCGACGCATGCCACCCTGGAGCGGCAGGACCGGTCCGCGGCGCTGCGCATTTGTCCGGTGTTGCCGGGGCCGAACGTCGCTCGGCAGTTCAACGTGGAGTATCGCGTGGCCGATGGCGCCGCCTCGCCCTATATCGCGCTGGCTGCGGTGGTGTGGGCGGGAGTGGACGGCATTCGGCGGGGGCTGGCAATTCCGGAGGAGGGCCCTGCCCTTCCGGCGACGCTGGACGAGGCGCTCGATGCGTTGGCGGCCAGCGAGGCGGCGAAGGGCTGGATGGGCGAGAGCTTCCACGGCGCCTATTTGATGCACAAGCGCGGCGAGGCGGCGGCCATGGCGGGGCTGACCGAGGCCGAGCAATGCGCGCGCTACGCTGCAACTTATTGAGCGCGCTTCCGCGCGACGACTCATTAGAGGAACCACCGATGGCCAACCTGCCGCACCCCGACACGCGTGACCTTCCGGTGGAAATCCCGCACACCACGCTGCTGTTCATCGATGTGCAGAATTATTGCGCGCGGCGTGACGGCAGCGAGTTCGCGCACATGTCGAGGGAGGCGTTCGATCGGGAACTCGGCTGGTTCTTCGACAAGTTCGAAGCCGAAACACTGCCGAACATGCAGAAGCTGCAGGAAGGGTGCCGCCGCGCCGGGATCGAGGTGATGTATACCGTGATCCGCAACCTGACCGACGATGGGCGCGACCGGTCGCTCGACTACAAGATCACCGGGTTCAACGTGCCGAAGGACAGCTTCGATGGCCAGGTGCTCGACGCCATCAAGCCGGGGCCCGACGAGATGGTGCTGCCGAAGACGTCGTCCAACGTGTTCGTCTCGACCAACATCGACTACGTGCTGCGCAATCTGTCCACGAAGCACCTGGTGATCTCGGGGATCGTGACCGACCAGTGCGTCGCCTCGGCGACGATGACGGCGTGCGACCTGGGTTATCTGGTCACGCTGGTGACCGATGCCTGCGCGACCTACACGCAGGAACGGCACGATGCGACGCTGAAGGCGATCAAGGGGTATTGCCGGCAGCGGACGACGGATGCGTTCCTGCGCGAGATCGCTGCCGCTTAAAGGACGCCTGGCTGCCCGCTTCCGGCTTCGTGCAGCACGAAGCCGTCCAGCGGGTCGGACGGTTCGTCCCATGGGGCGGCGGCGAGCATGCGCTGGGCATCAAGCTTGCCAACGGCCCAGCGCGCGGCGATGCCGGCCGGGCTGAAGTCGATGTCCTTGGTGTGGTCCTCGCCATCCAGCACGGGTGCGATCAGCCGTACGACGTGCATGCGGGTAAGGCAGCCATGATTGGCGAGCACCTGTGCCTCTGGGGTCTTCGCGGCGTCTGCAGGAAGCAGGCGGGCGAGTTCGGCAATCACGTGGCGCAGGCGGTGCAGTTCGCGCTGGCGCACGATGTGGGTGAGGGTGCGGCTGGAGTATTGGATGTCCTTCTGGCGGCTCTGGACGTCGCGGATGGTTTGGGGTTCCGGACCGTGGGGTGTCCAGATGTGCACGGCAATGACGAGGCCGCTGCGGCGAGGGAAGTCGTCGAACACCGCCTCGACCGGCGTGTTGGAGAGGATGCCGCCGTCCCAGTAAAGCTCCCCGTCGATCCGCACGGCAGGAAAGGCCGGAGGAAGCGCGCTGGAGGCCAGGATGTGAGGCAGGCCGAGGCGCATGTCGCGGCTGTCGAAGTAGTGCATCGCGCCGGTGCGCACGTTGGCGGCACCGACGGTCAGACGGATCTGGGCTGCGGCAAGGTGGTCGACACTGACGAGGTCGGCCAGCGTGGCTGCCAGTGGCGCGATGGAGTAGTATCCTGCCGCCTCGGGACTGAGCGGGACGTGGGGGAAGGCGAAGGCCGTGGCATTGGGGGTGAAGAAACCCGAAAGCCCGCCGGCCATGGTCATCCAGGTGCTGGCCAGCGGGCCCACCACCGGCAGGCGCGCGAGGGCCTGGATGGCGGACCCGTGCTGAACGCGTTGCCAGAAGGCACGCAGGCGGTCCATGCGGCGCTCGCGGGGGTTGCCGGCGATGAGCGCCGCGTTGATCGCGCCGATCGATGTTCCGATCACCCAGTCGGGCTCGACACCCGCTTCGTGGAGCGCCTCGTAGACGCCGGCCTGGTAGGCGCCGAGCGCACCACCGCCCTGGAAAACCAAGGTGACCTGGCCGAGATCGGCCGGGCGGCGGGGGGGCTGCGGCGGGGCGGCTGGCGTGTCGCGGTCCATGGCGGAATCCTTCGGCAGTGGAGCGAGGCGGGGTCGGCAGGTGGGCGCCAGCCGGCGTGGGCCGGCATATGGGCGTCGGCCGGCGTAAGCCGGCATGGGAGAGACACGCGACCGGCGCGAACGTGACGGGGGCGGCGCGAACAGGATCGGACGGCGGGGCGATATCGGTTGTGCGGAGTTGATCGGAGCACGCGCTTCGGAGATGATCGGTGGATGTTCGGACCCCTGCCGCCCCTGATCTTAGATGCCGCCGCCCTGTATGGCGTCGCCGGGCTTGCGGTGGCGGGGGCTTTTCTGCTGTTCGGGCTGGACCGGGTTGATCCGGCGGCACGCGGTGCCCACGCGTTCCGGCCGCTGCTGGTGCCGGGGCTGGTGCTGCTTTGGCCGCTGGTGCTGTGGCGCTGGGTGGTGCTGGCGCGGGGGACGAACGGATGAGGATGGGCCACCGGACGGCGCACCGGCGCATCTGGAACGTGCTGGCGGTGCTGCTGCCGCTGATGTTCCTCGGCGCGTTGATGCTGCGCCCCGGCGGTCCGCTGGAGGAAGCATCGCAGCGCCTGGATGGGCCTGGGGCGCGGCCGTGAGCGCGCGCTACGTTCCGGTCGGTTGGCTGCCGTTCAAGCTGGCCTATGATGCCGTGCTGGTGGCCGCCGTGGTGCTGTACGTAACGCTATATCAATGGGCCGGCGAGCACCTGGCGGTGGCGACGCGGCCGGTGGATGCGCCGACGCTGGCGATGAAGGCGTGGGGCAGTTGCGCGTTCCTGCTGCTGACCCTGGTGCTGTGCATCGGCCCGCTCGCGCGGCTGGACCGGCGCTTCCTGCCGGTATTGTACAACCGGCGGCATTTCGGCGTGATCGCCTGCGCGGTGGCGGTGGCGCACGCGATGCATGTGCTGGGCTGGTATTTCGCCTTCAGCCCGACCCCGTCGGTGGTGGCGTTGCTGGGGGCGGATGCGGCCTTCGGGCAGTTGCGCGGGATGCCGTTCATTCCGTTCGGAATCGCCGCCCTGCTGATTTTGCTGGTTCTGGCTGCGACCAGCCATGATTTCTGGCTGTCGTTCCTGACGCCGCGGGTCTGGAAGGCGCTGCACATGGGGCTGTATGGCGCCTATGCCTGCGTGGTGCTGCACGTCGCCCTGGGCGCGTTGCAGGACGGCTCCCACCCATTGCCTGCGCTGATGGTGGCGGCAGGGCTGGCGATGGTCAGCGGCCTGCATGTGGTGGCCGGGCGGGTGCAGATGCTGCATGATGGCGCCCCGGCGCGGGCCGATGCCGACGCGCCGTGGCTCGCGGTGGCACCCGCGGACGCGTTCGTAGAGGGGCATGGGCGGGTTGTGACGGTCGACGGCGAGGAGTCGGTTGCGATCTTCCGCCATGCGGGCCGGCTGTCGGCGGTGAGCAATCTGTGCGCCCACCAGAATGGGCCGCTGGGCGAGGGGCGGGTGATCGACGGCTGCATCACCTGCCCTTGGCACGGCTTCCAGTACCGGCTGGAGGATGGCTGTGCCCCGCCGCCCTATACCGAGAAGCTGGCGACCTATGCGCTTCGCCTGCGCGACGGCGTCGTGCTGCTGGACCCGCGGCCGAACCCTCCGGGCACGAGGGTGGCGCCGCTGGTGCTGCCGGGAGTGGCGGGGTGAGCACGCAGCGGGATTTCTTCGTCGGCTGGGAGGGGCGGCTTCCGCGCGGCCAGGCGGGGTGGATCCGTGCCGTGGTCGCCGGCGCGGTTGCGGGATTCCTGTTGCTGGGATTGGCGCTGGCGCGGGCGATCGACGACCCCGGCGGCGGCGGCGGCACGGGCGAGGAGGTGACATTGGAAGGGGTGCTGACCGCCCTGCCCTATCCCACCCTGACGATGCCCACCGTGCCCGGCACGCGGGCGCGCACAGTCATGCTGAGCGGCGGCGGCAAGGACGCGGCGCCGTTCGACGCGGCGCTCGACGGGCGGGCGGTGCAGGCCACCGGCTATATGCTCCGGCGCGGCTCGTTGGAGATGCTGCAGGTGGGCGAAGCGGTGCGGGCGGCCGACGCGCCGCTGGCAACGGCGCCGCCCGAGGCGCTTGGCACGTGGCGCATTACCGGGGAGATCTGCGACGGCAAGTGCCTGGCCGGGGCAATGCGGCCGGGCTCCGGCATCGCGCACCGGGCCTGCGCCAATCTGTGCGTCAGCGGCGGCGTGCCACCGGTGTTCGCTGCGACCGCGCCGGTGGAGGGGCAGCTTTTCCTGCTGCTTGGCGATCCCGCGGGCGGGCCGCTCGATGGGAGGTTCCGGGCATTGACCGCGCTACGTGTGACGCTGGAGGGTCCGGTCGAACGACGCGGCGACCTGCTGGTGTTCCGGCCAGACTTGTCGCGCGCCGTGGTGCGATGAGCGGCGCGTTGGACCCGCCGCCGGCGTGGAGGCATGCGGCGCTGGTTCTGCTCGCGCTTGCCACGGCGTTTTTCTGCTGGTTGGGAGCAGGGCTGGCCAGCGCGACGGTGGGGACCGAGGCGTTCTGGCCGTTCGATCGGCTGCTGGCCGTGTTCGCGGGCCTTGCTGCGTTCGAGGCGGTTATGCGCCGCGTGGCCTCGAAGCCCTGACGCCTGATGACGGCGGGTGGCCCCCCGGCGCCGCCGCGATGACGGCGCGCACGCGGGCGGGGGCGACGAAGGCCGGGGCGACGAAGGCGGGCGCGGCTTAGCCAGTGGCGGCATAAGCGATGGCGCGCGCCGGTTGGGCGTGGATCGCCGCGCCGGTGGCGGGGTTCAGCCAGTAGCGTTCCAGCGGGGCAAGAACGATGGCCACCGTGGCTCCACCGCCGCACGGCAGGGTGGCGCTGCCATTGGTCCAGCGCAGATGCTGCTCCGGGGCGTGCCAGCCGTTTGCCAGCATCGGGTCGTCGAGCGGGATGAGGCAGCCATCAATTGCCAGCCTGGCTACGGCCACGCCGAGCAGGCGGCTGTCGTCGGCCAGGATGCGCAGCTGCGCCGGTATGGTGGTGCGCGATACCAGCCGCACTTCGCGCGCCCGGGCCGGAAGGTCGAAATGGGCTTCCTGCCCGTGCCAGACCGGCGCGATGTTGCGGCCATCCACCAGCAAAGCGAGGTCGGGGTCTGAGGTGGTGGTGTGGCCCAGCGCCTCCGCCCGGGCCAGCAGGGCGGCGCGCATTGCCGTCAGCCGGCGGCCTTCGCGCACCAGCGGGGCGCGCGCCTTGGCTTCCCACACGCCGAGCGCGAAGTCGGGATGCAGCATCATCGCGGCATCGCCATTGGCGAAGGCAGCGCGGTTGCCGGTGTCGAGATAGCTTTCGCAGGCCAGGCCCTCGGCCAGCAGGACATCATGTACCGCCGCACCGTTCTGGTCGGCCAGTTCCACGTGGTAGTAGGTGACCGAGTTCACGGCCTCCTGCGCCACTGTCGCCCCGTTCAGGAGGTAGCGCACCGGGATCAGTGCCCCGCCCGCGAATACGGCGTGGTCCGGGCTGAGCCACAGATCGCGCACGGGCGCGCCGGGGCCGAACGCATCGGCGGCGACACGGATCGGCTGCACATCCCACGGCCGCGGATGACGGGCGGTGGCCAGGGAGCGGTGGCCGATCCAGCGTACGGCGCGCTGGGTGCCGGAGGCGGTCACGACGCGGTCGTGTTCGGTGAGCAGTTCGACCGCCACCTCGCCGCTTGCGGTGCGGATTCGGGTGCCGGCGGCGAAGCAGGCGACGGTGAGGTCGGCGCCAACCTCCACCCGGGCGGCGCCCTTGGTGAAGACGAGGCGCGCGCCCGCCATGCCGGCGGCGGCCCAGCCGGAGCCGAGATCCAGGCTGTCGTCGGCAGTGCCGTCCACGACGAGGGTGTTGGAGGTGGAGGAGAGGTTGAGCACCTCCAGGTCCGAGACCACCATCGCGTTGGCGCCGGTGCCGGTGAGGTCGATGCGCTCGATGTTCTGGAGACGGGAGTTGGCGATGGAGGCGAGGTTCAGCGTCAGCCCGCTGCCGGACAGGGCCAGCGTGTCCACGCCGCTGCCGCCGTCGAGCCTGGCGAAGGCGAGGTCGGCGACGCGCAGGATGTCGTGGCCGGCGCCGCCGATCAGCACGTCCGCGCCGCCGGCGCCGACCAGGGTGTCGTCGCCCTGGCCCGCGACGATGGTGTCGGCGGCGGCGCTGCCGGTGAGGGTCTCCGCGGCAGTCGTACCGGCATGCGTGACCGTGGCGTTGAAGTCGCGGCCGAAGATGACGTAGCTGTCGCCGGCGGTGGCTTTGGCATTCCCTGCCGCGTCGCCGCCATGCGCCCCGATGATCAGGTCATCGAAGCCGTCGCCATCGATGTCACCCGCCGAGGCAACCGAGCGGCCCAAAACGTCGCCCGCATCCTGGCCATGGATGACAAAGCCGCCGGTGCCGGCGGCAACGCTGGCGAGGTCGATCGCCGCCGAAAAGGCGCTCGCGCGGCCGAACACCACGTAGCTGTCCCCGGCAGAGGGCTTGGCATTGCCGGCCGCGTCGCCGGCAGTCGCCCCGATGATCAGGTCATCGAAACCATCGCCATTGATGTCACCCGCCGAGGCAACCGAGTAGCCCGACTGGTCGTTCGCATCCTGACCATGGATGACAAAGCCGCCGGTGCCGGCAGCGACGTTGGCAAGGTCGATCGCCGCCGCGAAGCCGCTCGCACGGCCGAACACCACGTAGCTGTCCCCGGCGGTGGCTTTGGCATTCACTGCCGCATCGCCGCCAGGTGCCCCGATGATCAGGTCATTGAACCCGTCGCCGTTGATGTCGCCCGCCGAGGCAACCGAGAAGCCCGACTGGTCGCCTTCGTCCTGGCCATGGATGACAAACCCGCCGGTGCCGGCTGCAACGTTGACAAGATCGATCGCAGCCGCGAAGCCGCTCGCGCGGCCGAACACCACGTAGCTGTCCCCGGCATTGGACTTGGCATTTCCTGCCGCAACGCCGCCAGGCGCCCCGATGATCAGGTCATCGAACCCGTCGCCGTTGATGTCACCCGCCGAGGCAACCGAGTAGCCCGAGCGGTCGACCGCGTCGTGGCCATGAATGACAAATCCGCCTGTGCCGGCGGCGACGTTGACTAGGTCGATTGCCGGCACGAAGCCGCTCGCGCGGCCGAACACCACGTAGCTGTCCCCGGCATAGGACTTGGCATTTCCTGCCGCAACGCCGCCCCGCGCCCCGATGATCAGGTCATCGAACC
>JANPIH010000316.1:0-3028 GCA_031424895.1 Rhodospirillales bacterium | reverse complement strand
CGTTGTGCTGTTCGTGCTCCCATATCCCGGTGGGGACTGAGGATTTCGCATGGCTGTTTCAGCACTCTCCGCCGGTCTGCGCTGTCGCTGCCCGAATTGCGGCGAAGGGCAGGTCTTCCGCGGTTTTCTCACCTTCAAGGAGCGCTGCGAGGCGTGTGGCGCTGACCTGACGGTCGCCGATGCAGGCGACGGGCCGGCCTTCTTCGTCATGTTCGCAGCCCTGATCTTCATCGTGCCGCTGGCGATGTTTTTCGAGTTCGGCGTGCGGCCGCCGGGCTGGGTTCACATCCTCATCTGGCCGCCCGTCACCATCGCGTTCTGCGTTACGCTGCTGCGCCCCGTCAAAGCACTGATGTTCGCGCTGCAATGGAAGCACAAGGCGGGCGAGGCGCGGCTGGTTGACGATCCGACGCAGCAGTAGCGCGCGGGGCCTCCGCCGGGCTAAACCACCCCATGCATTTCCGCCCTTATCCGTTGCTCACGGCCTTCGCCATTCCGGCGCTTGTCCTCCTGGTGTGGCTCGGCGTCTGGCAGGCGCAGCGCGCCGGCTGGAAAGCGGCAGAGGTCGCCGGCTTTACGCAGACGCTCCAGGCGCCGGCCAGGCCGATCGAAACAATCTGCGCCGAAGGATTTGCCGAGCGGCAGATCATGACGAACCCTCCCGCCGGCGGCGCTGTGATCCGTGTCTTCGGCGTGCGCGCCTCGGGTAAACCCGGGTGGAAACTCTTCCAGGCATCCGGCATGTGCGGCAGGCCAATCCTCGTCCAGAAGGGCTTCGAGGAACTTGCGATCGGCGGCCCCGGCGGGGTCTCCCCAGCGCCCGCACCGCCATGGCCGGATCGCTACATCGTCGCGCCGTGGCCGGAGAAGCCGGCCATGGCCAGCCAGAACGATCCAGCAGCGAACGAATGGCACTGGATGGACGGCCCCGCCATCACCGCCGCCCTCGACCAGCCGGAACTCGAGACCCGCTTCGTTGTCCTGCCTCTCGACGGCATGCCCGACTTCCTCGTCCGCACGCCTCCCGAGACGCATGTCGGCTATTCGGTCACCTGGTTCGGGATGGCGATTGCCTTCGTGGTGATATACGGGCTTTTCCACATGCGGGCAGGGCGCCTGCGGTTCGGTAAAGCCCAGAGCGCGGCTGAGAGCGAGGCGAAGGAATGAAGTACGTCTCGACCCGCGGGCACTCCGAAGCGGTGGATTTCCTCACCGCCAGCCTAGCGGGGCTCGCCCCCGACGGCGGTCTCTATACGCCCGTCAGCTGGCCGCAGATCGCACGGCCGAAGTCGGGCGACACCTATGTCGAAACCGCCACGCGCGTTCTTTCCGCCTTCGCAGGCGGCACGCTGTCGGACGATGTTATCCGAACGCTGGCGGAGCGCGCCTACGCGCCGTTCGCACACCAGTCCGTCGCGCCGCTCGTCGAGGTCGGCCCCAACCGCTGGATGCTGGAGCTGCACCACGGCCCGACGCTCGCCTTCAAGGACGTGGCGATGCGCCTGATCGCGCAGCTCTACGACCACGTGCTCGAACAGCGCGGCGAGCGCATGACCATCCTTTGCGCCACCTCCGGCGACACGGGCGGCGCCGCCGCCTCCGCCTTCGCGGGATCCAAGCGCGTCGACATGGTGATCCTGCATCCGCACAATCGCGTCTCGCCCACGCAGCGCCTATTCATGACGGCGACGGGCGCAGACAACGTCCACAACCTGGCGCTTGAAGGCGACTTCGACGGCACGCAGGCGATCCTGAAACAGCTGATCGGCGACGAACAGTTCAAGCGCCGCGTCGGCCTTGCAGCGGTGAACTCGATCAACTGGACGCGTGTCGCGGCCCAGAGCGTCTACTTCGCGCAAGCGCAGGCCCAGCTCGGCGCCGACCGCGCCATCCACTTCGTCGTGCCGACCGGCAACTTCGGCGATGCACTGGCCGGTTATGTCGCCTCGCGCTCCGGGCTCCTGAACAGCCTCCGCATCACCGCCGCCGTCAACGCCAACGACGCCATGGCGCGGCTGCTTTCGGGTCAGCCGCTGACACGCGGTGAGACCGCCCCGACGATCAGCCCCGCCATGGACATCCAGCTACCGAGCAATTTCGAGCGCCTCTTTTACGAAGCGACCAGCGCGAACGGCGATCCCACAGCCCGCAACGGCGCCGTCGTCGCGAAGGCGTATGCCGAACTCGCAGCGAAGGGGCAGGGCGCCATCCCGCCCGCAGTATCTGCGCGCCTCGCCTCCATGGGCCTCGACGGCCAACGCGTCAGTGACGCTGAAACGCGCGAGGAGATGAAACGCACCCTCGCCGAAACCGGCTGGGTCGTCTGCCCGCACACGGCCGTCGGCCTCGTCGCCGCCCGCCGCGTGCAGTCCGACGCGCCTGTCGTCACGCTCGCCACCGCCCACGCCGCGAAATTCCCCGAGACCGTCCGCGAAGTTCTCGGCGTCGACGCGGCCTTGCCGCCCCGCGCACACGCTTTCGCCTCGCGCTGGGAAAAGTTCGACACCGGCCCGATGAGCGCCGACTTCGTCCGCGACCGCATCCTCGCCATCGCCGCGAAGGCCTGAGATGGAACAGCGCCAAGTCATCACCCTGTCCAACGGCGCCCGCATCGTGTTCGACGCGATGCCCGGCCTGCGCACGGCGTCCGTCGGCGTCTATCTCGGCGCCGGCGCGCGCCACGAGTCCGCAGAGCGCAACGGCCTCGCCCACTTCCTCGAACACATGGCCTTCAAAGGCGCCGGCGGCCTCAGCGCCCGCGCTATCGCGGAAGCCGTCGAAGCACGCGGCGCCTCTATGAATGCCGCCACCGACTACGAACGCACCAGCTATTTCGTCCGCTGTCTCTCCGCCGATGCGCCGCAGATGCTTGACATCGCTCTGTCGCTGGTCTTCGCCACCGATCTGCCGCTCGAAGAGATCGAGCGCGAGAAGTTCGTCGTCCTGCAGGAGATCGGCGAAGCCGCCGACCAGCCCGACGATCTCGTCATGGATCTCGCGCAGGCCGCCAGCTTCCCTGACCATCCGC
>JANPIH010000315.1:0-33728 GCA_031424895.1 Rhodospirillales bacterium | reverse complement strand
CCCATCCGCCGCAAGCTCATTGAAGTTTCTATCCCGCTCGAAGCCATCAACAAGGCCTCGGCGCGGGAAAAGTCGATCCGCCACGGCCATCCATCCACCCTCCATCTCTGGTGGGCGCGCCGGCCGCTTGCCGCCTGCCGTGCCGTGCTGTTTGCACAGTTGGTGGACGATCCCTCTGCGTGGCCCGATCGCTTCTCAACGGAGGACGCGCAGGACACCGAGCGTAAACGCCTCCACCGGGTGATCGAGGCATTAGTGCCGTGGGAGGCATCAAACGACGAGGCGATCTTGACGGCCGCGCGTTGGGAGATCGCCCGGAGCGTCGCCTGGGGCCGTGGCGAGGAACCGCCGGCGCACGACGATGGCGCGGCGATTCTAGCCTACCTCCAAGCCAACGCTCCCCCCGTCTATGACCCGTTTTCGGGCGGAGCGTCGATCCCGCTCGAGGCGCAGCGCCTGGGCCTTCGCGCCTATGGCAGTGACCTAAACCCGGTGGCGGTGCTGATCGGCAAGGCACTGATCGAAATCCCGCCCAAATTCGCCGGCCAACCGCCAGTGAACCCTGATGCCCGGGCTGAGTACGCTCGCGGCGGGGAGTGGCAGGGCCGCGGGGCACAGGGGCTGGCTGCCGACGTGCGCTACTATGGCCAATGGATGCGTGACGAGGCTGCGCGGCGTATCGGACATCTATATCCCGACGCCACCCTGCCGGACGGATCGAAGGCTACTGTGATTGCCTGGATCTGGGCACGGACGGTCCGTAGTCCGGATCCTGCCGCGAAGGGCGCGATGGTGCCGCTGGTCTCCTCCTTTGTACTTTCCACTAAGGAGGGCAAGAAGGCATGGGTGGAGCCAGTAATTGATCCCGCCGCGCCTGATGGATGGCGCTTCGAGGTGCGCAACGGAGCCATTACAAAGACTGATCTTGATCGTCTAAAGAAGGGAACGAAGACGTCACGTGGCGCCAACTTCGTCTGTGTTTTGACTGGCGCGACGATCGGTGGGGATTACATCAAGGCAGAGGGTGTCGCCGGGCGGATAGGCTCGCGGCTGATGGCTATTGTGGCCGAAGGTTCCCGCAACCGTACTTATCTATCTCCAACCAAAGATCATGAAGCTGTCGCGGCGTCGGCGGTTCCGGCCTGGGAACCAGAAGGCGAGTTGCCGGACGACACGCGTGCATTCTGGATTGTTCTCTATGGTTATCGGACCTTCGCCTCACTATTTACACCTCGGCAAATGACCGCACTCACGACGTTCTCCGATCTGGTAACCGAAGCTCGGGAGAAGGTGCAAGCTGACGCTTTGGCGGCCGGCCAAGATCCCGACGCGACGCCCTTGCACGCTGCCGGGACCGCCTCCACCGCCTACGCCGACGCTGTCGCAACGTATCTGGCGATGATTGTAAGCAGGCTCGCTGACCGTTGCTCAAACTTGTGTTCCTGGGACATCCGCGACGGCCAGGGTCGTAAGCCTGGTATCCGAAATGTGTTTTCCCGGCAGGCAATTGCGATGACCTGGGACTACGCTGAAGCGTTCCCGCTCTCCGACATCGCTGCAAGCCTCGACAGCGGGATCGGGAGGATTGCGGACGTTCTTCAACGCGTCCCGACGGCCGGCGCGGGCAGCATAGGATTGGTGAATGCGTCGAAAAATTCGTTCCCAGTACGACCTATCGTTATCTCCACTGATCCTCCGTACTACGACAATATTGGATACGCAGATCTCTCCGACTTCTTCTATGTCTGGCTGCGCCACTCACTCAGCGGGATATGGCCCGATCTGTTCCGGCGTCTGACCACGCCTAAGGCGGAGGAGCTTGTTGCTACTCCATATCGTCATGGCGGCAAGTCCAAGGCCGAAGCGTTCTTCCTCAAGGGAATGGGCGAGGCGCTAACCGCTATGCGCAAGGCTGCGGTGGATGGTGAGCCGCTCACGATCTACTACGCTTTCAAGCAGTCTGAGATGGCAGATGACGGCATTACGTCGGCTGGGTGGTCCTCCTTCCTGCAAGCTGTGGTGGATGCCGGCTTGGGGGTGGATGGCACCTGGCCCGTGCGTACTGAACTCAGCAACCGGATGATCGGCAGCGGCACCAACGCCCTGGCCTCATCCATCGTGCTGGTCTGCCGCAAGCGCGACCCCGATGCGGGCATCGCCACCCGTGCCGAGTTCATCCGTGCGCTTAAGCGCGAGATGCCCGATGCCATTGACGACATACGCAAGGCCGGCGTCGGTCCGGTTGATATGCAACAATCGGTCATTGGCCCTGGCATGGGGGTGTTCACACGCTTTGCTCGTGTGCTGGAGGACGACGACGCCACCATGCCTGTGAAAACCGCTCTGTCGCTGATCAACCGGGTGTGGGAGGAAATCGAGAACGAGCTCGAAGCCAGCTTCGACCCCGCCACCCAGGTCGCCCTGGCTTGGTTTGCTACGTACGGTTTTGATGCCAAACCCTCAGGCGAACTGATCACCCTCGCTAACGCCAAAAATATCTCGACGAATGCGCTCTTTGCCTCGGGGGTATTTCAGGATTTGCGTGGACGCGCCGCGCTGACGCCTCGTGGCGAACTACCAAGAGACTGGCAACCGTCCGAGGACAAGTCGCTCACGGTCTGGGAGTGCGTGCAGCATACGGCACGCGTCCTTAATGCCGCGGACGGCGGCGGCGCGGCGGCTGGGCGGCTTGTTGCTGACATGGGACCGAAGGCGGCCGATGCTCGTGCGCTTGCCTATCGCCTGTTCGAGATCGCCACTCAAAGAGGCTGGGCTGCCGAGGCGCTTGTTTACAACGAACTCGCGCAGGAGTGGCCCAAGCTCGAAGATGTCAACGTCTCGCAAGCCGACAAGCCTCAGCTCAATCTGCTGTAAGGAACTGAGCTATGCTCGAGGCGCTCGATCTCAGAAATTTTAAGTCCTGGCGTGAGGCAAAAATTGAGTTTGCCCCGATAACTGGCTTGTTCGGCACGAACTCATCGGGAAAGTCCAGTCTGATTCAATTTCTTCTCATGTTGAAGCAGACCCGTGAGGAGCGCGACCGTTCGACAGTTCTCCAACTCAATGGACCCTACGTCGAACTTGGGCAGTATTCGGATATCATCAACGGCGGCGTCATCGACAAGCGGCTACAATGGGATATTCGCTTCCGGCCCAATAAGAAGCTGGAGCTAAATGATGCTGCGGGATCGAAGACCGCCTTGGTGGCTGCAGGTGACGTGTTCGGCATAAGTTCGGAAGTCGTGGCGGAGCGCTTGCCCAGGACGGGCACACTGTCGATTCGATCCAGCTTTCTCGAATATTCACTTGGCGGGATCACCTTTCGGCTCGCAATGAAAATCAACTCATCGACGGAATACGAACTCATTTCTGCCGGGGGCAATTTTCGATTTATTCGAAATCCCGGACGCGCCTGGGCGCTTCCAGGGCCAGTAAGATCGTATGCGTTTCCGGACCAAGCTCGAACTTACTACCAGAATGCTCAACTGCTTTCGGATTTGGAAGTCACATACGAGCAGGAGCTTGATAACCTCTATTATCTAGGCCCCCTGCGAGTACGTCCATCGCGCGACTACGTATGGACCGGCACTCGTCCTATCGACGTAGGCAATTCCGGAGAACGCACGATCGAAGCCCTAGTGGCGGCGACGGCGGCTGACGAACAGCGAAGCCTCGGCCCGAATAAGCGGAAGCGCCCACTTCAGACGGTCGTTGCATACTGGTTAAAGCATCTTGGGCTGATCGAAAATTTCTCGATCGATGAGGTCGCGCCCGGCTCGAATCGATGGATCGCAAAGGTCCGCACGCATTCGGGAGGTCCCTATGTGCCACTAACGGATGTTGGCACGGGCGTATCCCAAGTACTACCCGTCATCACTTTGTTGCAGTATGTTCCCGAGGGCGCGACCGTTGTCTTTGAACAGCCAGAGATCCATCTCCATCCGCTCGCTCAAGCGGGGCTGGCCGATGTGATCATTCAAGCCGCCATCCATCGGCGCTTGCAGGTAATTTTGGAGAGCCACTCGGAGCATCTCCTGCTGAGACTTCAGCGGCGCATAGCGGAATCGAAACCGCCCACTCTAGCCACGCCACGGGACCTGTCGTCCGAAAAGGTAAGACTATTCTTCGCCAAGGCTGACGGCGGCGTCTCGTCGCTGGTTCCACTCGACCTCGACGGATTTGGAAACATCCGCAACTGGCCAGACAAGTTTATGGGCGACGCCTTCAACGAGGTCGCTGTGGCTGAACTTAAACGAATCGAGCGGCGACGTGCGGGAGAGGCCGCACAATGACCGAAGTGATCGTCGATACAAACGTGGCAGTCGTAGCGAATGATCAGAATAGCGGTGTGAGATTGAGCTGCATCGATGCTTGCAAGATCTTCGTTGTCCAGGCGCGCAACGCGCACGTCGTGCTGATCGATGACACCGACGCCATCCGGCAGGAATATGCGCAGGCGCTTCAGCAGAGCCGACCCTACGGCCTTGGCGCAATGTTCCTTCAGCACATCTATCAGCACCGGTACAACCCCGCACGCGTTCGACTCGTGGAATTGCCGATAGGAGTCGATGGTGAATACATCGACTTCCCGAAAGATCCTAGTTTAGCAACGTTTGACTCTTCCGATCGAAAGTTCGCCGCTTTATCCCGCAAGACAGGTATACCAGTGACTAATGCTACCGATAGTGATTGGATAGATAGTATTGCAGATCTGACAGCCCACGGTATCACCGTCGATTTTCTCTGCGATCGTAACAAAGAAGATTGGTTCACGCCGTGAGTACAGAGAAGGAAACGCTGCGTCGGGTCCAGGATGGCCTGTTCCATCTGCGCAAGGGGCTTACACCCTTCGTCGAAGCGCGGATGAAGAAGGTACACGGCGACCAATGGGGCCGGTACGCCAGCCGCGCATCTGGTGCGCGCGCCGATGATGCGCTGGATGCCTACGCCTTGGTCAAAACCATGATCGACAGCTGGCGCGAGGTGTTCGACGAGGCGTTCGGACGCAACGACAAGCACCGCGCCCGCAACTTTTCCTCCATGGCACTGGAGGCGCGCAACGCGGTTTCGCACCTCACGCTTGCGCTCGCTGACGATGAGGCGCTGCGCTACCTCGACGCCATGCACCAATTGCTGCGTCTGGTGAAGGCACCAGCCGAGGAGGTGGCTGAGCTCAAGCGGCTCTATGACGAGCAACGCGCGGGTGGCTTTGTGGCCCCGCGGGCGCCTGCTTCGCCCCCACCGACGACGCTCACGCTCACGCTCACCCCGGATGACGGCCCGGCCAAGGCCCTCAAGCCCTGGATCGAGGTGGCACTTCCGCACCCTGATGTGATCGCCAACCGTTTCAAGGAGGCCGAGTTCGCCGCCGACCTGTTCGCCGTGGATAGCGGCAACACCGCCGTCGGTGATGCCTATGCGACCCCGCAGGACTTCTTCGGCATCACCTTCCTCACCGAGGGGCTGCGCCGGGTGCTCGAAGCCGCACTGCTACGCCTTTCGGGCACCGGTGGTGATTCGGTAGTGGGCCTACAAACCGCCTTCGGCGGCGGCAAGACGCACACCATGTTGGCGCTGTTCCACCTCGTCAAGCATCTTCAGAGCGGTAGCGATCCGGCGCAGCTACCTGGTCTAGCGGAATTGATCACTAAATCCGGTGTGGGCAAGTTGCCTCGGCCCAAACTTGCGGTCTTTGTTGGTTCCTCCAAAGGGACCGACACGTCGCTGACCCTGCGCGATGCCCCGCGGATTCACACTCTGTGGGGCTTCATTGCCTGGAGGCTGGCCGGCGAGGATGGCTTGAAGTTGGTTGCCGAAGCAGAGGCGGTGCGCAAGAGCCCTGGTTCGGAGCTGATGGTGGAGGTTTTCCGCCTCGCTGGGCCGAGCGTGATTCTGCTGGACGAACTGACGATGTTTGCCCGGCAGCTAGAGGATGACCGTTTCGAGGCATTCCTATCCTTCATCCAGTCGCTGACCGAAGCCGCAAAGATGGTGCCCGGAATCCTGATCGTTGGCTCTCTGCCGGAGAGCCAGGCCGAGGCAGGTGGGGCCAAAGGAGCGGCGGCGCTACTGCGGCTGGAGAAGGTTTTTGGCCGCGTGCAGTCGGCCTGGTTGCCCGCGATTGGAGACGAAACGTACGAAATCATCCGCCGCCGCCTTTTTCAGCCGCTGGATGCAGATGGAGAGAAGGCGCGCGACGAGACGGTCAAGGCGTTCCACGATCTTTACAAGAAAAATCCAGCCGAGTTCCCGCCGGAAGCACGAGAGGCGCGGTATCTCGAGCTGCTGCGCCTGTCTTACCCGATCCACCCCGATCTGTTTGACCGTCTATCGCGGGAATGGGCCAGCCTGGACAAATTCCAGCGCACCCGCGGCGTGCTTCGGTTCATGGCCAATGTGATCGGCGTGCTATGGCACAGCCAGTCCCGTGATCCATTGATTACACCAGCCCGGGTGCCGGTGGCGCACGAACGCGTACGCGCGAGCATTCTCTATCCGCTCGACCCTGCCTTCGCGGCAGTCGTCGACCGCGAGGTGGACGGTGACGGTGCGCTGCCGGCGCGGATGGAGTCGAACCCAACGCGGCGGATGTCGCAGTTGCGCGCGGCGACCCGTTCGGCAAGGGCGGTCTTTCTTTGCTCTGCTCCGATCGTAGGTCAGCCAAATGCTGGCCTGACCGGCCAGGGGTTGCGCCTGGCCTGCGCTGAGCCCGGCGACCAACTGGCAATCTTCGGTGAGGCACTCAGGGAACTGACGGAACGTGCGGCGTACCTCTACGAGGAGGCGGGCCGCTACTGGTTCTCGACTCGGCCTACACTGAATCGGCTGGCAGATGAACGAGCCAAGGCGCTGTCGGACCACGACGTGGATGCTGCCATCACCAAGCTGCTGATGGACGACGCTCGCACCAATGCGGGCTTCCACCGCGTATTTGCCGCCCCGGACGATCCGGTGATGATCGATGAGGCTGATGCACTTTCACTGGTGGTGCTCGGGCCAGCTATCCCCCATTCGGGCAAAGGCGCAGGAAAGTCGCTCGCCACCGACGCAGTGAGTGACACGCTGACGCGATGCCGCGCTTCCCAACGGCGGTTACGCAACACGTTGCTATTCGTGGCACCGGACGAAGCGAATCTGGTGACGGCGCGCGAAGTCATGCGCAAGGCCATGGCTTGGGATTCGATCGTTAAGGATGCCCGGCTTCAGCAGGAAATGACCCGCACGCAGACAGACGATGCCAAGGAGAAGGCGAAGACCCAAGGCGACGGCGCTCTGCGGGCGGTTCGGTCGGCATGGAGCCATGTCCTTTACCCTGTAAAGAGCGACACCCCGGGCCGGCCATTCGACCTCGAGCATAGCCTCATCACGGCCAGAGATCGGGCGGCCATCCCGGCGGTCGTCTATGACAAGGCCAGGGTTGACGGTTTGGCGCTGGAGAAGCTGGGCACGGAACGCCTCTGGCTTGCACTGAGGCCGATTTGGCCTGACGATCGACAACATTTGTCGATTGCGGAGGTGGTCGAGTGGTTTGCCACCTATGTCTATCTGCCCAAGTTACGTGATCGCGTGGTTTTGGAAGCGTCTATCCGCGATGCCGTTGGCAAGCTCGATCCCCAGTTTGGGTACGCAGATGGGTTCGACGATGCCACCGGACGGTATCGCAACCTGATCTGGGCGAAGAACCCGCCTGAACTCACGCCGGCAGGCGCGCTACTGGTTCGGGCTACGGAGACAGCAGCGCAGTTCGCGGCCGACGCCGCGACGAAGCCTGTTGGCCCGGGGTTGGGGCCGATGCCAGGAGAACCGCCGACCACGACACCACCTCGGCCGGGAGATCCGGTGTCGCCAGGGCAACCCACAAAACCTGTCCGGCCACGGCGCTTCTACGGCTCGGTCGAGATCGACATGGTTCGCCCGGTAAAAGCGTTCGATGCAATTTTGAACGCCGTCGTCATGGAGTTGCAGCGGACCGCTGGGGCCAAGGTAACAATCACTCTGGAGATCGCTGCCGAGGCCTCCGACGGCTTTGCCGACGACGACGTTAACGTGGTGCGGGACAATGCGAGGCAATTGAAGTTTCGTCCCGAATCGACGGACTTCCAGGAATGAAGTGCTGCGCCAGGACCCTTTGTATACGACCGTATCAAAGTTTCGTTCCCAGTCGCCAATGCCCACCCGATCGAGTCTCGAACTCATGGTGCGTCATCGCACCAATGAATTGTGCTATTTCAATGCGATAAAACTCGGGACTGAAACCCCCATAGCCCCAAGTCGCGGAGAGAACTGGCCCTTCGGAGAGAGATTCGGGCGTTCGTTCCGCTCGCGGAGCCCCGAGTGCACCGCGCAAACCCACGGAAAGCTTGGGGTTTTTCAGGCCGTCTCACCAGCGGAGAGCGGTTCGCCCCTAGGGTGGTGGCGTCCCCGGCGGGATTCGAACCCACGGCCCCCAGATTAGGAATCTGGTGCTCTATCCTGCTGAGCTACGGAGACATATCCTTACCATAGCCCGAGGTTGCCCCGCCTTGGTAGGCGGTTTGTTGGCCTTCGGGCCAAGCCTTGGTCACGACCATTTGCTTCTTGGCTTCGTAAGCCACGAACTGCCAATCGGCGTCCAAAAATGACCCCTGATCGGCATCAGATTTTGACACCTATGGATGAGTTTTGAACATCATCTTCAAAGTGTTTCACCGATCCAGTTTCCGGAGCTGTTGTCAGGCGGCGGCAAGGCATACCGGTCCTGCTCGGACTGTTTGATGCCGATGAGGGCATTGCGGGGTTGGAAGGATGTTCACAGTGGAACCATATGGCCGAATCGAACGTGCGGTGATGGTTGACGGTGTGAGCCGTTAGGGGGCAAAGGCACGATTTGGCGTTCATCAGAATACGATCAGCGAGATCCTTTGGTTTTCCGTACGATCGGACCACCGGCGGTGCGAGCGTCCCGCACAGAAGAAGCTTGGGCCGCAGCTCGCGTGGGTTGATGCCCTGCTTGATGGGGATCGCAGCGTGCCCTTGAAGCAGCGTCACGCGGCGCGGCGGATGTTCGAGCGGCTGCGGGATGAGTGGGACTTCTCTGGCGACGATTCGATTGTGCACGAGCACGTGGTCGCGGCGATATGGCGGTCGCGGGAGATATTTGTGCCATTGAACCATCTTCCGGATTAAAGCAGACGGCGTTTCGTGAATCAGAAAGCTAAATCGATTGCAAGAAGGTGCGGTTGCAAATTTTTTGCGTGGACCTGCCGCATTCGGACGACTGCTTTTTGAAGGACAATCCGGCGGAGACGGTGGACGGCTTCTGCGATGACCATCTAGCGGCCTGCGCGTTGCTCAGCGGTGTGCCGCGGTCAATCTTGTAGGGCAACACTCGTCTGGCTGTGGCGCGGATGGCGAAGGATGGCGCGCAGCTGCGCACGTACATGTTTGCGCACTTGCCGAGCCGTTATCTGTTGGACGATCATTTTGACCGACTGGGCAAAGGCAACGACAGGGGCAGGGCGGAGGGGTTGGTCAGCGATGTCCGGCGCAAGCTGATGGGGCCCCTGGCGGTAGCGGATAGTTTTGACGCGCTAAACGCCGGGTAACTAAATGGCTGCACCAAGCGGCTCAAGGCGATCCTGCGGGCCATACGACCACGATTGCCCCGCGTATGCAGGCGGTCCGTGCCGCGTACATGGCGTTGCCGGCGGCGCCTTACGATGCGTGTCACAAGGTCGTCACCCGTCCCTCTTCCGTATCCCTTGTGCGTTCCCGGAACAATGATTGCTCTGTGCCGACGCGCTACGGCCACCAGGAGGTTCTGGCGAAGGGGTATGTCGACCGGGTCGCGATCGCCTGTCGCGGCGAGACGATCGCGGTGCATTTCCGCAGCTACGAGACAGGCGGATTTGCCTCCAGCCGTGTGCAGTACTTGGCGTTGTTGGAACTCAAGAGCAGGGCACTCGTTCAGGCCCCACTCCTGAACGGCTGGCAGCTTGGCGTGTGCGTCCATCGTCTGCTGCGGCTGATGGATGCGCGGATGGGTAATCCCGGCCCGCGCAAATTTAATCAAAAGCTTCGGCTGAGGTCGAACTTCCATCAGCATCAGCGCGAACAGGCAGTAACCGAAGCCCTGCGGCTCTTCGAGGTGTTCAGCCAGCGCTATCAACGCGGCGCCATACTTGGAACCTCCAACCTGCCATTCGACGAATGGACCTCGGCAGTTGGCTCGGAACGACTCACCGGCGCACTGCTCGACCAGCTCACCTACCCTATCCACATCCTCGAAATGAACAGCGAGAGCTTTCGCCTCGCCAACAGCAAAAAGGCTCAGCGCCGGTCCATCCAGGGGCATAACGCCCCCATGAAATGACCCGTGCAAAGAGGTATCGCCACAGAAGCCTAACCTGATGCCGCGCGTCGTGGACGCCGCTTCACTACGCTGAGCGATGCTCACAGCTCGCAGGGCTAGGATAATCAACCACTGCTGCGCAGCCCGCTCTTTCAACCCGCCGGTACACGTACACTTCGTCTTCTCGCATTTTTTGCCGCCGCCGTTAACACATCCCGCAGGCGATGCGCGGCAAGATCGTCGACCTCGCCCTGACCGAACCCGAATTGTCGCCCCGGGGATTCGCCGAGCGCTTCATACCAACCCCTACAATTCTTGACCCACGAAAACAGGCAAACCCAGGCCCTGCACTGGACCCGCAAAGGGCCGGCGGCCCTTTGATACCAATCGGTCGAATGATCGACCTATACCGAAGTTAAAGCTGGGCTCTGCCCAGACCCGCCTGGTCCGGTGCGCGCCTTCGCGCGACGGGCCGAGCCCCTGCACCTCCACTCATTGAGAATAAATGGGTTTCCAAGGGCCGCCGGCCGTTGGTGGGTCCCTCGCGGCGCGACTTCGCGTCGTGAGGACAAAGCCTTGGCCTTTTCTCTCTTCATGGGTCAGTCATTTGGTCGGTTGATACTACAACCACCGGCGCGATCAGGAGAGCCTGCGCAACCTCACCCCCGCCGATGCCTACTTCGGGCGGGGCCAGGCTATTCTGCTGAAACGCCAGCGCATCAAGCGTCGCACACTCCCGCAACGACGTTTGATGCACCATCGCCACGCCGCTTAACCTGAAACCCAGATTCGCCACACACTCCGATAGCCGGTTCGCCAAACCGTCTCGAAACATTCGACGGCGGACAGCCGATGGCCATCGTGAGACCTTCTACCACGCCGGGCCGCACGCGAATCAGCCCCGCGTAAGCAGCAACGCGCCGGAGGCATCCACCCTCACTGTCCAGTCCGGCGGCACCAGCGTGGTGGCGTCGAGCTGGGTCAGGATCGCCGGCCCCGCAAACACCGTCCCTGCGCCTAGCGCATCGCGCGCCAGGATCGGGGTGTGGCGCGTGCCATCAGCGAAATGCACTGCCGCGAACGCCAATGGCGCCGGCATCGCCGCCGGTACCAGATGTGGCAGCACCGGCGTCCGCAACCGCCCGACCGCTTCCACCCGAAGCGTCACCAGTTCCATCGGGGCCTCCAGGGTGAAGCCGTATAGCTCCTGGTGCGCCGCACGGAATCCGGTGAGCGCAGCGGCCACGCTGCCGCCCCATGCCACTGCCAACTCCCCGCCCTGGCCCTCATAGCGCATCAGCGCCACCTCCTCGCTGCCGCGGTCGGCCTCGGCCACCTGCTCGGCGGCGAACCAGGCCTCGGCATCGCGGTGCAAGCCGGCCAGCACCGAAGCCGCATCGGCGTCCGTCGGCAATCCGGCGGTGGCAAGGGTGCGGTGGAACTCGGTGCGCAGATCGGCCGCCAGCAGTCCCTCGGCGCACAGCACCCCCGGTGCGGCCGGCACCAGCACCGTCGTGATGCCCAACAGATCGGCCAGCGCACAGCCATGCAGCGGCCCGGCGCCGCCGAACGGCACCAGCGCAAACGCGCGCGGATCATGCCCGCGCTCCACCGACACCACCCGGATGGCCCCCACCATGTTGCTATCGGCAATCGCCAGAATGCCCCGCGCCGCGGTATGCAAATCCAGCCCCAGCGGCCCCGCCACATTGTCGCGCACCGCCGCCTCCGCCAGGGCGGGATCCAGGGACATCCGCCCGCCCAGCAACACCGGCGGCAGATGGCCCAGCACGATATGGGCGTCCGTCACCGTCGCTTCGACCCCGCCTAAACCGTAGCACGCCGGACCGGGATCAGCCCCGGCACTCGCCGGCCCAACCGTCAACGCCCCGTCGCGCACCTTCGCGATCGACCCGCCCCCGGCCCCCACCGTGACCATGTCCACCATCGGCAACGGCAACGGCCAATCGCCCACCCGCCCGTGTTGCGTCAGCCCGATCCGCCCATCCTTGATCAGACAGATATCCGCACTCGTACCCCCGATATCGACGGTAATCAGATCGCCCACCCCCGCCGCCCGCGCCACCTCCCGTGCGCCGACCACCCCTGCCGCCGGCCCGGACAGCGCGGTAACCGCCGGTGCCCGCCGGATCGTGCCCGCCCCCGCCACCCCGCCATTCGATTGCATCAGCAACAACGGCGCCTTCACGCCATCCTCGGCCAGGCGCTGTTCCAGCCGCGCCACGTAGGTCGAAACCGCCGGCATCACGGTGGCATTCAATATCGTCGCCAGACTCCGCTCGAATTCCCGCACCACTGGCAACACATCGATCGACGCCGTCACCGCCACCCCTGGCAACGCCGCCCGCAACAGTTCCGCCACCCGCCGCTCATGCGCCGGATGCGAAAAACTATGCAGCAGACATACCGCCACCGCCCGAACCCCCAACCGCCGGCACGCCTCCGCCGCCTCGCCCACCGACGCCTCGTCCAACGGAGTGAGCACCTCGCCCCCAGGCCCAACACGCTCCACCACTTCCAGAATCCGCGCCGGCGGCACCGGCCGCGCCGGCTTCACCCAGGCCCACAGATTTGCCCGCCGTGGAATATCCTGCCGCCCGATCTCCAGCACATGGCGAAACCCCTGCGTGGTCACCAGTGCCGCCCGCGCGCCCTTGCCCTCCAGGATCAGGTTGGTCGCCACTGTGGTGCCATGCAGCACCCGGTTGATCGACGCCGCCTGCGCCCCGGCCGCCTCAAGCGCCAGCCGCACACCGTTTATGAACGCCTGGCTCGGGTCCGCCGGAATCGACGGCGTCTTGGCCCGCCACGCCTGGCCGGTGGCCGCGTTCTGCAGCGTGACATCGGTGAAGGTGCCGCCGATATCGACGGCAACGGACAGGTGGGTATCAGACAAGGGCATCGACATACTCGGTACGGTGAAAAGCGCGGGTGGCAGGCCGGGTGGCGCGGGCAACGGCGGTGGCTGCGGCATCGAGCACACCCTCGCGGATGATCACCCCGTAATGCCGCTGTGCCGCCTCAACCGAGACGAACCCATCCTGGACATCGGACAGCACTTGTTCCGGTGCCCGGTCATGGGGATGGCCATGCCCACCCCCACCGCCGGTCTCCAGCCGCAGGATATCGCCCTTCACAAGCTTGTTGCCGTCCGACAATGGCCGCAACAACCGCTCATCGGGCCGCCCGGGGTTGACCACCGCCCGCCCGGTGCCGCCCGACATGCCGCCATCGGTACCCCAGGGCGGTACCACCACGCTGTCGATCCGCACCGCCAGAACAGCATTATCGGCCAGAACCTCGTACTCGCGGACAATGCCGCAGCCGCCGCGATGCCGCCCGGGCCCGCCGCTGTCGCGATGGATGGAATAGGTATTGAGCCGGACTGGATATCCCTGCTCAAGAAACTCCACCGGGTAGTTCTCCTGCGCCACAAAATACACGGCATCCGTACCATCCGCCGTCGGCCGCCCGCCATAGCCAACGCCCAGGCCGTCCGACAGCAGGAACGGCTTTCCGCCCGCCATGCCACGCATCAGGATGATGATATACGCCGAGTGTGCCGCCGGCGCCGGCGCACCCGCCACGTTGATCAACCCGTTCAGCGCCGCCAGGACCCGCATCATCGTCATGCCACGCATGCCCAACGGCGCCGGCGAACGCGGGAACAACAACGAGCCTTCGCGCAGGATCACCTGGTCCAACGCCCGCGCCCCGCCGGCATTCACTACCTGGCTCGGATCGCCGCCAAGGAACGCCAGTGCGAACGCGGTGCCTGGCATGTCCGGGTTCATCAGGTAGTTCACCGGGCCTGGCGCCTGGTCGTCCGTTTCGGACGCATCGAGGATGAACCGATCATCCGGCGTGCGGGTCAGTGCGAAACGGATGTGCAACGGCCCCGTCCCGTGTCCGTCGCTGTCGATCGCGTCGGTGAAGCGATGGATACCGACCGGAAACGTCTCGCGCAGCTTCTGCCGCACCAGCGCCTCGGTGCGGGCCAGCAACTGGCGCAGCGCATCCTCCAGCACATCGGCACCGAACCGCACCGTGATCTCCTGCATCCGGCGCACGCCGAGATCGACCGCGCCCAGCAACGCGCGAGTGTCGCCCTTGCAGGTCTCGGGATAGCGCGAGTTGCGGTAAAAAATGTCCAGCGCCGCGGTGTTGGTCGTGCCGCGATCGATCAGCTTGGTCGGCGGGATGATGATGCCTTCCTGGAAATGGTCGGTGGCATCCGGCGAGATCGAACCCGGCCGCAGCCCGCCGACATCGGAGAAATGCGCCCACCCCATCACGAAAGCCACGCGCCGGCCCCCATGAAACACCGGCGCCAGGAACACCTGGTCGTTCGTATGCGATACAGCGCCGCGGCTGCCATAGCAGTCGCTGTACCAATAGAGGTCGCCAGGCTGGATGGTCTCGATCGGGAATTTTTGGAACACCGGGGTGCAGACATCGCCGAACACCGGCACGTTGGAACCCACCGCCATCACCCCATCGGCGTCAATCAGCGCGGTGTAGAAATCCTTCTTCTCACGGATGAAGGCGGAAATCGCGGTGCGTTCCAGCAGCGCTTCCATCTCGGCCTGGGCGGCGCGGATGGCGCCGCGGATGATCTCGAGCGTCACGGGATCGCAGGTGGTCATGCAGGACTCCTCCAGAAGAAAGGCAAGGGCGCGGCCCATGCGGCGCGAGCGGCGCCGCAGGACCCACTGGGGCGTCGCCCCAGACCCCATCCAAACGTTGGCATCATGCGTCCAGGTGACATGCAACGCGGCGGGTATCGCCGGATTCGCGCAATGCCGGTGCCTCCGTCTCACAGCGCGGCATGGACTGCAGACAGCGGTCACGAAAGGCGCAGCCGGTGCCGCCGGTAGGGGTGTCGGACAGCGCGCCTTTAATGGGCAAGGCTTCCCGGTCCTGGTCGACCCTAGGGACGGGGACAGCGGCGACGAGGGCGGCGGTGTACGGGTGTTTGGGGGTGGCGATGAGGGATGCTGTCGGCCCCTCCTCGACCACCTGGCCGAGATACATCACAACCGTGCGCTCGCAGACATAGCGGATCAGGGCGAGGTCGTGGCTGATGTAGATCGCGGCCAGGCCCAGATCGTCGCGGGCGGCGCGCAACAGGTTGAGAATGCCCGCCCGGACGGAGACATCCAACATCGAGACCGGCTCGTCGGCGACGATCAGCTTCGGGCCAGGGATCAGCGCGCGGGCCAACACCACGCGCTGGAGCTGGCCCCCGGACAGCTCGTGCGGGTATCGGTCAAGCCAGGCCTCGGCGGGGGTGAGGCGGACGCGGGCCATCACGGCGTCGATGCGGGCGGCGTGCTCGGACTCCGGGACGCCGAAATTGCGCAGCGGTTCGGCCAGGGTGCGGCGGATGGAGAAGCGGGGGTTCAGCGCGTCGAACGGGTTCTGGAACACCAGCTGGGCGCGGGCGCGGAAGGGCAGCAGGGCGCTGCCGCGGCGCCGGGTGATGTCCTCGCCATCGAAGAGCACCTGTCCAGCACTGGGTTCCTCCAGGCGCAGCAGCATGCGGGCGGTGGTGGTCTTGCCGCAACCGGACTCGCCGACAATGCCCAGCGCCTCGCCAGCGGCGACCGCGAGGTTCACGCCCTGGACGGCATGGACCACGCGACGGCCGGTGCGGAAGGTCTTGCCGAGGTCGCGGGCTTCGATGACAGCGTTCATAGGGAAGAGTCCAAAAGTCTTCTTTTTATGAACAAAAAGAAGCAAAACAACTTCACCCATTCACCAGCATCGATGTCGGGCCTTAAAGCCGAGCACCATGAATGAAGTTTTTTTGCTTCTTTTTGTTCACAAAAAGAAGTCTTCCCCTTGCCTTGCTTCATGGGATTGCCATCGCCGCCCACGTCGCCGGCTGTGCCGCGGCGGTTCGTAGCGCGGGGGCTTCGTCCGCACGCCAGCAGGCGACCATATGATCCCCGGTAATGACCGGCGGTGGCGCTGTTTTGTGGCACTGCACAAGGGCGAATGGGCAGCGTGGGGCGAAGCGGCAACCAATGGAGGGGGCGAGCAGCGAGGGTGGGGAGCCGTTGATCGGGACCAGTTCACCGGTTTCGCCGTGGACGTCAGGGAAGGCGTGCGTAAGGCCCATGGTGTACGGATGGAGCGGGCGTTCAAGAACTTCGCGTACGCTGCCGGATTCAACGACGATGCCGGCGTACATCACGGCGACGCGGTCACAGGCATAGGCGACAACGGCCATGTCGTGGGTGACCAGGATCATGGCGAGGCCCAGGCGGGATTGCAGTTCGCGGATGACGTCGAGGACTTGGCGCTGGACGATGACGTCGAGCGCGGTGACGGGTTCGTCAGCGATGACAAGGGCCGGGTTAAGGGCGAGGGCGAGGGCGATCGAGGCGCGCTGGCGCATGCCGCCGGAGAATTGGTGCGGGTAGTCCGACAAGCGGATCGGGTCTAGGCCGACGAGGCGGAAGAGTTCCTCGGCGCGGGCCTGGGCGGCGGAGCGGGCGAGGCCGCCGCGTTCGATCAGGACTTCGAGCATCTGGGCGCGCAGGCGCTGGACCGGGTCGAGCGCGTTCATCGCGGTTTGCGGGATGAAGGACACGCGGCGCCAGCGGAGTTCGCGCTGTTTGGCTTCCGTCAGGGCGACGAGGTCGGTGCCTTCGAAGACGACGCGGCCGCCGGCGATGCGGCCGGCATCGGGCAGCACGCCCATGATGGCGCGGCCCATGGTGGATTTGCCGCAGCCGGATTCGCCAACCAGGCCGAGGATGGAGCCGGCCTCGACGGACAGGCTGGCGCCGTCGACGGCACGGGCGACGCCGGCGCCAGTGCGGTAATGGACCTGGAGGTTCTCGACCGAAAGAAGGCTCATTTGTCGGCCAGCTTGGGGAACAGGAGTTTCTCCGATCCGCGCGAGATCATGAAGCCGGCGAGCACCATGGACATGATGGCCAAGCCCGGGGGCGCGAACCAGTTCCAGGCACCGCGGCCGAGGGCCTGGTTGGCGTAGGCTTCCTGCAGCATCACCCCCCAACTGATGGTTTCGGGATCGCCGAAGCCGAGGAAGCTGGCCGAGGCCTCTGCGAGGATGGCCCATCCGATCGCGACCGAGCCGTAAAGGGCGGCGAGCGGCAGGACCTGGGGCAAGATGTGGACGAACATGATGCGCGCGGTGGAGCAGCCGGTAACGCGGGCGGCTTCGACCCAGGCGCGCTCACGCAGGGACAGCACCTGGCTGCGGATGACGCGCGCGGTGTTGGGCCAAAGCAGCAGGGCGACGGCGATCACCACGGTGTTGGTGCCCGGCCGGGTGAGGGCGGCGAGCACCAGAAGGAAGGGCAGGAACGGCAGCCCGAGCACGATGTCCGCCAGGCGGGTGATCAGCTTGTCGATCCAGCCGCCGAGGTAGCCCGACAGCAGGCCGAGCATCGTGCCGATGGCCACGACCGCCAGGGCGGCGGTGAGGCCGACCTGCAGCGCCGAGCGGGTGCCGAAGATGAGCTGGCTCAGCACGTCGCGGCCCGAGGAGGTGGTGCCCAGCCAGTGTTCGGGCGACATCGGCAGGTAGCGGGCGACCCGACGGCCGGCGCGCAGGATTTCGCGCGGGTTGTGCGGGGCAAGCCTGTCGGCGAACAGCGCGACCATGAGGATCAGGGCGTACACGCTGACACCGACGGCCGCGAACGGCTCGCCGCGCAAATAGCGCCAGATGGACCTAACGACGCGCACCAACCGACACCCTGGGATCGAGGAAGGCATAGGCGAGATCAGCCACCGTGTTCATGGTGGCGAGCACGACGGAGATCAGGATGAAGGCGCCCTGGGCCACCGGGTAGTCGGCACCCTGGACCGCCTGCACCAGCAACCGGCCTACGCCGGGCCAGGCAAAGACGGTTTCGACCACCACGTTGCCGCCGACACTGGCGCCGAGGCCGAGGGCGAAGGCGGTGACCACCGGCAGCAAGGCGTTGCGCGCGGCATGGCGCATGACGATCGACCAACGCGACAGGCCCTTCATGCGGGCCATGACGATGAACTCGTCGCCGAGCACTTCCAGCATCGTGGCGCGCATCAGCAGCAGCGGCAGGCCCTGGAGATAGAGCGTGAGGGTCAGGGCCGGCAGCGCCAGATGGTGCCAGAAATCTTCCGAGAGCACCCGCTGGCCGAAGGTGCTGAGCGGGGAGCCGGGATCGACGGCGCCGCCGCTGGGGAACCAGCCGAGTTGGAAGGCAAGCCCGGCGAGCAGCAGCATGCCGAGCCAGAATTCGGGGGCGGAGCGGGTGGCAAGGGCGGCGGGGATGGCAGCGGCCTCAACGCCGCCGCCGCGGTGGAAGGCAAGGAAGGCACCAACGATGATGCCGAAGGCATAGGCGCAGGTGAGCGACACCAGGGTGAGGATGACCGTGTTCGGCAGGGCGTCTCCCAGGAGCTGGGACACCGGCACGCGTTGGAGGAACGAGGTGCCGAGGTCGCCCTGGAGCAGGTTGCCCATATAGATGAAGTATTGCAGCCAGAGCGGCTTATCGAGGCCGAAGCTGGCCAGGAGGGCGCGGCGGGTTTCCTCATTGAAGGTCGGCGACAAGTAGGCGAGCGTGGGGTCTCCCGGCATCAGGCGGAACAGCAGGAAGGTGATGGTGGTCACAATCCAGACCGTCAGGACGAGAAACCCCAGCCGCTCGGCGATAAGCCACAGAAAGCCACTGCGGCTCATGCGCGATTCCGGGCCCTGGATTCAAGCCAGCGATTGAAGGTTATCGCCTCTTTCTCCGAAAAGAATCGAAAAACTATCATTCATCCGAGCTCGGCTTACTGGAAGGCTGGCGTGGTTTCTTTCACGCCAGCCGGGTAGTGCAGGCGGCCATTGACCAGGACATAGCCGGCGTCTTTCAGGATCTTCTTCGCCGCCTCGACATTGCCGCCGGGGACGCGCTTTTCGATGCCCTGGTCGTGCCAGAAGGCAAGTGCGGGCGAAACCCATGAGTTGGCGGGCACGGCAGCGCCGCCCCAGGCATCCTCGGCCAGCAGTTCGCGGTCGATCGACGCCGACAGGGCCTGGCGGAACGCGGTGTTGTCGAACGGCTGGCGGCGATGGTTGTAGGCGATGAACTTGAAGCCGATGTCCAGGGCTTCGCTGATTTTGATGTTCGGATTGTTGCGCGCCAGCGTGCGCAGCAGTTGCGGGTCGCCGTTGTAGTCGGCCAGGAAGTTGATCTCGCCTGAACGCAAGCCGCCCAGCGCTGCCTCGGTGTTCGGCTGGATGCGCATGATCCAGCGCGCGGCCTTCGGGCGGGCCCAATGGTCGGCATAGGCCTCCAGCACAATCTCCTCGTTCAGCTTGGCTTTCACCATGCGGTACGGTCCGGAACTGACCGGGGTGGCCTCCATCACGCTCTCGGCAGTTTCCGGCTTGCCCTTCAGGCTCTCGAAGATCGGCTCCCACACATGGCGGGGCGCGAGATTGAGCTTGGCGAGCGTGCTGATCAGAAAGGCGGCGTCGGGGCGCCGCAGCGTGATGCGCAAGGTGTCGGTGCCGGTTGCCTGGACATTGGCGATGTTGGCAACGAACGGCCTGAACATGGGCGACTTGTCGCCGATGCCCGGGGCGATCAGGCTGAACACCGCGTCTTCAATGGTGATGGGCCTGCCGTCGCTCCATTTCATGTCGGCGCGCAGCTTGACGTCGACAGTAAGCGCGTCCGGCCGTGTGACTTCGGTGGCCGCCCATGGCCTGACCAGGCCGTCGGGGCCGATGCGCATCAGCCGGTCCCAGGTGATCTCGGCGGCCCAGCTGCCCTGCGCACCGGAGATATTGAACGGGTTGAGGTTGGTCGGCGTAGACACCGAGTTCAGGATGATGTCCCGCTGCGCCCCGAGCGGGGTGATGTTCAGCCAGGTCCAGGTGTTGCGCGCGCCGATGCCGGCCTGATCGACGATCGACTTCTCGTCCCAGACCGCCCGGTTGAAGGCGACGACATTCTTGGGATGGACCATGAAGCCATAGGGCTGGTCCTTGTTGATCAGCTCCTGCAACTGGATGATCAGGCCGCGGCGCTTATCCAGGTCAAGTTCCTGGCGCTGGGCAGCGGCCAGACGGTCGTATTCCGGGTTGCTGTAGCCGACGAAATTGAAGCCGTTGGCGATGTTGGCCGACTGGAACAGGTTCGAGGTCAACTCGTCGGGATCGCTGCGCTCTGGACGGCCGACCATCTGCCAGGTGGTGGTGTCCCAACGCTGGCGTTCGTTCCAGACGATCTGGCTGAACTGCTGGCTGGGCACCGGGCGGATCTGAACCTGCAGGCCGAGTTCCTTCCAGGCGGCGGCGACCAGTTCGGCGGCCTGGTACTCCTGCGGCAAGGCGGCCTGCGGCTGGGCCAGCAGGATGAGCGGCCGGATCGGATCCCCGGCCGGCTGGGCCTGGACACTGTGAACGCCGCCAACGACAACCGCCGCAGCGGCGGCGAGAACAACCCGCTTCATCTGGAAACCCCCTGTGCATGTTGCATGTGTGCATGTGGCATGTGCGCATGTTTCATGCTGCGCTGCATTCAACCCGCCCGCGGTGCCGACTTCAACCCCCATCTTGCCGCGGCGCACAATCAATGGTGCCATCCGACCCACAGAACGGAGGCCGTCCGATGCCGATCAGCGAAACCGAAGCCCGATTCCTCAACGAGATCAGCCTGGACGTGCCCTGGTCCCTGGTCGAAACCTTCGCCGGCATGCCGCGCTGGCGGCCGAAAGACGTCAATCGCGGCATGGACACGCTGATCGCCCGCCTGCGCGAACAAGGCATCCCGGTCGAGGTCCACAGCCCGGAGATCTACCTCTCCATCCCTTACGCCGCCTCGGTCAGCGCCGGCGGCGTCACCTATCGCGCCAAGCCGCCCTCCTCCTCGCTCCCCGTCCCCGGCGGGCGCACCGGCAAGTTGGTCAAGCTCCAGGCCAATCCGAAGGCGCTGCGCAGCTACAACCGCGACATCAATACCCTGTTCGGCGGCTCGATCGCCTCGGTCGAGGAGGTGAAAGCCCTGGTCGGCGGCAACATCGTGATCATGCAGGGCTTCGGGAATCCGGCGCTGACCAGCCTGATCGAGGAATGGGGCGGCGTCGGCCTGATCGCGGTCAATCCCGGCATCGACATCCACTGGGGCACCTGCACCACCATCTGGGGCAGCCCCGACCTGCAGGACTGGGGCCGCAAGCCGAAAATCCCCGTCATCGCGGTCAACAACCCCGATGGCCAGAAGCTCATGGCGCTCGCCGACCAGGGCGGTGAGGCCACCATCCGCACCGACCTGGTCGAAGGCTGGTTCGAACAGAAGATCCCCGTCGTCACCATCCCCGGCGCCGTCGAGCCGGACAAATACGTCATGGTCCACGGCCATCTCGACAGCTGGGATGTCGGCGTGGGCGACAACGCCACCGGCGACGCCACCTTGCTGGAACTCGCCCGCGTGTTCTGGAAGCACCGCGACGGCCTGCGACGCGGCGTCAAGCTCGCCTGGTGGCCTGGCCACTCCACCGGCCGCTACGCCGGCTCCACCTGGTTCACCGACGCCTTTGCCATGGACCTCGACCGCAACTGCATCGCCCAGGTCAACTGCGATTCGCCCGGCTGCCGGTGGGCCACCAGCTACCACGACACCCGCGCCTTCAGCGAAAGTGCCGCCATCGTCACCGCCGCGATCCGCGACATCCTGCCCGACGCCAATGTGGCAACCCACCGCCCGCCGCAGGCCGGCGATTACAGCTTCAACAACATCGGCCTGCCCAGCTTCTTCATGCTCAGCTCGACCATGCCCGACGACCTGCGCCGCGAGAAAGGCTATTACGACGTTTCCGGCTGCGGCGCGAACATCGCCTGGCACACCGAGAACGATCAGCTCGAGATCGCCGACCGCGACATCCTGCTCAACGACATGCGCATCTACCTGCTCTCGGTGCTGCGCGTGGCCAATGCCGAGGTCCTGCCCTTCGACTGGACCGCAACCTGCGACGAATTCCTCGCCACCATCGAGGGCTATGAGAAGGCGTCCCAGGGCCTGGCCAACCTCGCCCCCGCCCGCGCGGCCACCGAGGCGCTGAAATCCGCCCTCGCCCGCCTGCCCGAAGCCCCACTCGCCGCGCGCAACGCCGTGCTGCAGGAACTCTCCCGCATCCTGGTCCCGATCAACTACACCCGCGAGGCCCGCTTCCGCCACGACCCCGCCTACACCGTCACACCCCTGCCCACCCTGGCGGTGGCCGCCGACCTGCCCGACTTCGCCGAGGGCCACATGCGCAAGATGGCCCAGACCGAGCTGCTGCGCGGCCAGAACCGCTACCTCGCCGCCCTCGACGAGGCCCGGCGCATGGTGGACGCGGCGATTGGATAGGAAGGCACGGTCCAGGATCCGCCCTGGACCCGCCAGGCGGCCGAGCCGACAAGACCCGCCCCCTGATGTGGACCCGATAGGGCATGGAACAGACGCTCGCGGTCATCCGCGACTACGGCACCCTCGTCTATGGCCTGCTGTTTGCATACTCGGCGCTCAAGAGTGGCAGCTTGCCGCTGTTCGCCGGGATCGCGGCGCAGGCCGGGGCGCTGGACGTCGTGGGCGTCGCCGCTTCCGTCTTTGCCGGCGGCTACCTTGGCGACGAGGCACGCTATTGGGTGGCACGCCGTCATGGCCCACGGCTCCTGCAACCTAGGGTTCGTTTGGCGGCGTTGCTCGCCCGAGCAACCGCTTTGCTGGCACGGTATGGGCGCTGGTACATCTTCCTCTATCGCTATCCAAAGGGAATGCGAACGATCGGCGCCTTTCCGCTTGGATTGGGCCCGATGCGCTGGCCTGAGTTCGCTCCGCTGAACTGTGCCTCCGCTGCGCTCTGGACGCTGGTCATGGTCGGCCTTGGCTACAGTTTTGGCGAAACGATCTCGCGTGCCGCCGAAACCGGGTTCGGCATGGCCAGCCTCGCCTTGCTCGTCGTATTTCTGGCGTTGTCCGGCCTTGCATGGTGGCTCGCCGGGCGGATCGAGACGCGGACCGCAACGCCCCCGGTTGGGCGCGAGGCGCGTTGAAAACCTGGCCCTGCGTCGCCGGTCTGGTCGCCGTCCACGTCATTGCATTCGCCGTCGACTGATTCCAATCGGCCGAATGATCAACCTATACCGAAGTTAAAGCTGGGCTCCGCCCAGACCCGCCAGGGGCCGAGCCCCTGGACCTCATCTATAAAAAATGACGGTTTCCAAAGGGCCTCGGCCTTTGGTGGGTCCCCCGCGGCGCGACTTCGCGTCGCGACGGCATAGCCCTGGCCTTGCCTGCTTTCACGGGTTGAGAGTTCCTGGGATTGGTATTAGCCGAACGGCTGAAGCGTCGATGCACTTGCACGCCATTGCCAAGTCGCTCCGGCAGTTCACGCCACGGCAGGCCCGCGCGATAGCGATACAGAACAGCCCCGACAAACAACCGATTGTCCCGAGCCGTCACGCCCACAGACCCGGCCCGCCCAGGCAGCAGGTCTCGCATACGGTCCCATTGGTCGTCACGAAGCCCGTAGCGGCGCATCGGTCAAGTCCAGATAACCGGATCAGCGCCGCTGTTGCTGCTGGCGTTGTTGCTGCTGTTGTTGCTGCTGCTGTTGCTGCTGCTGTTGCTGTTGCTGCTGACGTTGCTGTTGCTGCTGGCGTTGCTGTTGCTGCTGGCGTTGCTGTTGCTGCTGGCGTTGCTGCGCGTCGCGTGCAGTTTGCTGGCGCATCTCCGCCTGTGCTTTGTCGATCGCGGCCTGTTGCTGGGCGTAGGACTGCTGCGGGCGCGTGCGCTCGCGCACTAAAGATTCCTGGCGCTGCCGCGGAGTGTTGTCGGCGTCGCGCACCAGCTTATCTCTCGCCGCCTTCGCGACGGCGTCCTGCTCGGCCTTTTTTTGCGCCGCGAGGGCCCGCTGCTGCGCCACCCTCTCGAGCCGCGCCTGATCGGCCGCCCTTTGCCGCTCCACCTCGTTGGCCGAGGCGACCGGCGCCGCCAGCACCATGAAAGCCGCAAGAAAGTAACGCCGACGGATATTGCCCATGACCCACTCCGTTACAAAGCGAGCCTGAACATGCCCCGCGCCATACCTCGTGTCGCAGCAATTCCGCTTGAGGCGGCATTCGCTGCACCGGGTGATCCCGCGCCCCGCCACGCTTGCCTGCGCCTCCCTCTCGCCCGTCGCGCCGTCGAAAGCTCCGAGACTCCCTCGTCTTCAATGTCCGGCGCATGGAATAGGGTGAGCCCGACGTGATCGGCATGTTCGCTGGCAAGCTGGATATGCGCGTACGCCTGAAGAAACTGTGTCACTGCCGCCCTGACGCGAACGGATCGACAACATTTGTGCGAAAAGGGGACGATAGAGTCGGCGCACCAACAGCGTTCGGTAAGCACCCGTCACGATGCCGGCATCGGTGCGCCCAGGCGCCAATCATCGTCCTGGCGAACCGCACGCCTGGGGCTTCATCGCGCTGGCCGCCATCGCACTCGCCCGGGCCGCCCTGTGGAACAGTTACCCGATCCTGTTCGCCAACATTGGCTCCTATTTCCGCGTCGCGCTGGAATGCCGCTACGTCCCCGACCGGCCAAACTGCTACTCGCTGTTCATGCTGCCCTTCGATCCCCGCGTCACGCTCTGGCCGGTCGCCGCGGTCCAGAGCCGCGCCGCCGACTGGGTGATCGAACGGGCCACCGCGTTGGTGTCCGTTGAAGCCCTCGCCCGGCACAGCCTCGGTTGACCGACGGCGCCCGCCGCGCTTGATTGCGCGCCCCACCCCGCCCGGAACCGCCCGCCATGACCCTTGTCCGCCCCGCCATCGAAACCCTCGAGGACTCCCCCATCGTCGAGGTCTGGCGCATGGGCTACAACGACCCCGACGTCATCGGCATGTTCGCCGGTGAGCCCGACCTTCCTACGCCACAGTTCATCCGCGACGCGGCGGCGAAATCGCTGGCCGAGGGCAACACCTTCTACACGCCGAACCGCGGCATCCCCGGCATGGGCGACGCCATCAGCCGCTATCTCAAGCGCACCTGGAACGTCGACATCCCGGAATCCCGCATCGCGCTGACGGCGTCGGGCATGTCCGCCGTCATGCTCATCGCCCAGGCCACTGCCCAGCAGGGCGACAACGTCGTCGCAGTCACCCCCTCCTGGCCCAACATCCTGCGCGCCATGCAGATCAATGGCGCCGAAGTTCGCGAAGTCGCCATGGCCCCCGGCAATTCCGGCTGGCAGCTCGACCTCGACGCGCTGATGGCCCAGTGCGACGACCACACGAAGGTCATCTACCTCGCCTCCCCCGGCAACCCGACCGGCTGGATGATCCCGCGCGACCAGGCCGAGCGCCTGCTGGCATTCGCCCGCGAACGCCGCATCGCCATCCTGTCCGACGAGGTCTACCACCGCACCGTCTATGGCATGAACGCCGCTTTCAGCTTCCTGGAGATCGCCCGGCCCGGCGACCCCGTCTTCATCGCCAACTCGTTCTCCAAGGCCTGGGCCATGCCCGGCTGGCGCCTCGGCTGGATCGTCTACCCCGAGGGCCATACCGCCAGCTTCGAAAAGCTGATCCAGTTCAACACCTCCGGCGCCCCCGCCTTCCTCCAGCACGCCGCCATCACCGCGCTGGATGACGGCGAGGACTTCGTGAAGTCCTTCGCCGCCCGCTGCGACGCCGGGCGCCAGGTGGTCAACGCGCGCCTCGGCAAGATGAAGCGCGTGCGCAACATCCCCAGCGAAGGCGCCTTCTACGCCATGTTCTCGGTCGAAGGCGTCACAGACACGCTCGCCTTCTGCAAGCGCGCCGTGGTGGAAGCCAAGATCGGCATGGCCCCTGGCACCAGCTTCGGCCGTGGCAGCGAGCACTATATCCGCCTCTGCTATGCCAAGTCTCCGGAACTTCTGCACACCGCGATGGACCGACTGGAAACCTTCCTGGCAACCTACCAGGAAGCCTGACCCGCCCCAGCGGCATTCAGGAAGCCGACGGGTCCATCACCCGGCGATGGTGCGCCCCGGCGCCGTGCCGAAGCCAGACGCCAAATCCATTTGACGCATCCATGCCGACGTGACCGTCAGATTTGATCAAGATCGCGGTGCTTGTCCAATATGGTTCGCCGTGTCGGGCTCTGCTTGTGTCCATCCGACCCGCAAAGGGACATCGTCGAGGTCACGTGCGGCATCTGGTAGATTTCGTCGATCAAACCGGCGGCCAAGTCATGCCGGCCGCTTGAATGGACCATGTCGAGCACTACCAGGATCGCCGGCAGCCCTGCCAGCTTCTTGTTCGCAGTGTCGTCGGTAAGCATTGGTCATACTCTCAGACTGGAAGATTGGCCAGGCCGCACCAGCGCGGCCACCACCGGACGTTTCAAAAATGCACCTTACACGGGTTGGTTGGTGCGTCGGCATTCAGCACACTCTCCCCCGGATGCGTCAATAAAAATTGTCCTCCTGCGATGTAATTTTATCATAACTTGTCGGCATTGGGGTCGCCTTGTCGCACTGCATTTCTCCTGCGCAAGTCTCCAAGACATTTCCCGACATAAGTATTTTCATGCATTTAGCATCATCTATCGTGAGCCACCGTGACCTTCGTAAACTCATGCGGCAACTGGGCATCACACCGGCCCCGATCTGGCGGAATTCAACCGCGAATGCGCTCGCCGCCAGCGCATGGTCCATTAAAGCCCATGCCAGTGAACACGGGGTTAACCCGCATGCGGCATCGGTGGCGGGCACCGGCCCTGTTGCGGGCGATCTACAGCCGCGCGCCGAAACCGGCTACCTATCCCCCCGGCAAAAGGAGCCGGCATGCAAACCGTCGAGAGCCGTCAATCCTGGACCGTCGCCTGGGCCGTGCTCGCCATCCTGGCGGTGATCCACGGCACGCCCCTGGTCCTCGTCGTCGCCCTGAAGCCGATTGCCGCCGACCTCGGCACCCAGCGCAGCGTCCCCGCCCTGGCCGCCGCCCTGCAAAGCTTTGGCGCCGGCATCGGCGGCATCCTGCTCGGCTGGGCGGCGGACCGTTTCGGCGTGCGCGTCATGACCATCCTCGGCTCCTGCGCCATCGCCGCCGGCCTGGTCGTCAGCACCTTCGGCGGCCAATGGGGCCTCTGGCTCGGCTTCGGCCTGCTCATCGGCCTGCTCGGCAACGGCGCCATCGGCGCGCCGATCATGATCTACATCAGCCGATGGTTCGACCGGCGCCGCGGCACCGCCCTCGCCCTGGTCAGTTCCGGCCAGTACGTCGCCGGCGCCATCTGGCCGACCATCTTCGAGCGCGGCATCGAGATCTGGGGCTGGCGCGTCACCTCCTGGGCCTTCGGCGCCGTCGTCGTCGCCGTCACCCTGCCGATCGCGCTGATCTGGCTGCGCCCGCCGCCTTCCGTCCCCGCCTCCGGCCCGCTGGGCGCGGACCCCACTCCCGGCGAGCGCGTGCTCGGCCTGCGCCCCAACACGGTGATGATCCTGCTCAGCCTCGGCATCTTCCTCTGTTGCGTGCCGATGGCCCAGCCGATGGTCCACCTCGTCAGCTTCTGCACCGACCTCGGCATCTCCGCGCAACGGGGGGCCGCGATGCTCTCCGTCCTGCTCGCCTGCGCCTTCGTCAGCCGCCAGTTCTGGGGCTGGCTGGCCGACCGCATCGGCGGCCTGCGCGCCATCCTGCTCGGCTCGGCCTGCCAGGCGACGGCACTCGCCCTGTTCGTCGTCACCCAGGACGAAATCGGCCTCTTCGCGGTGGCCGCCGCCTTCGGCCTGGGCTTCGCCGGCTTGGTGCCCAACTACATCCTGGCCGCCCGCGCCCTGTTCCCCAATGCCGAGGTCTCCTGGCGCATCCCGGTCATCATGTTCGGCGGCCTGCTCGGCATGGCCGCCGGCGGCTGGATGGGCGGCCTGGTCTACGATGCCTACGGCTCCTACGCCCCCAGCTTCGCGCTGGCCGTCCTCGCCAATATCGCCAACCTCGCGGTCATCGGCTTCCTCGTCAGCCGCGACCGGCGGCAGAATGTATTCGCCATAGCGTGAAGACAGAATATTTTTTTTGAAAAAAAGAACCAAAAAACTTTCGTTCCTTTGCACTGCGTCTGATCCGTTCGCTCAGTGCAAATGAATAAAAAGTCTTTTTGCTTCTTTTTCTTCAGAAAAAGAAGATTCTTACTTGCTACCTACGGGCACCCCAGCTTCAACCAAAGCCGCCGCCTGCCGCTCCGCCACGACCTCCGCGTCGAACCCCTCGGTCAACTCCCGGTAGAGTTTCGACCAGTTCAGCTGCGCCCGCAGCCGCAGGAACACACCGCCCAGCCCGATCGCCGACCTATCCATCAGAACGAATTCCCGCGGCGGCCGCACCCCCCCGGTCCGTTTCAGCCCCGCGTGCACCCGCCGCGCCACTTCGCGCCCGAACTGCGGATCGTCGGACAGCGTGATCGGCCGCACCCGGTCGTCCATCAGCGGCTCATAGAGGAACCGCGCCCACTCGTTCAGCACGTCCATCTTCTCGCGCGACAGGTCCACGAACCCCCAGCTGCGATACGCCTCCGCCGCACGGTCCATGTCCTCGGCGCGGATCGCCTCGTACAGCTCGATTACCCCGCGCGCGAACCGCGCCGGAAACACCCGGATCGCCCCGAAGTCGAGCAGGTTCACCGTACCGTCCGCCCGCACCTGATAATTGCCCAGATGCGGGTCGCCATGAATCACGCCGTAGCGATAGAACGGCACATACCAGGCCCGGAACAGCGCCTCGGCGATCGCGTTGCGTTCCTCCTGCGGCGGGTCCTCCTCCAGCCGCTGCATAAGCGGCCGCCCGTCCAGCCACGTCATGGTCAACAGCCGCTTGGTCGAAAGCTCCGCCACCGGCGCCGGCACGTGCACTTGCGGCACGTCGGCCAGCATGATCCCGTACAACCGCGCCTGCGCCGCCTCCCGATTATAGTCCAGTTCCTCGCGCAGCCGTTCGGAGAGCTCGGCGTAGATGTCATCGTGCTGGATGGTGCCGTCCATGCGGTGAAACACGGCCATCGCCAGCTTCAACTGCCGCAGGTCGGCCTCCACCGTGCTCGGCATGTCCGGATACTGCAGCTTGCACGCCACCTCGCGCCCATCGGGCAGCGTGGCGCGATGCACCTGCCCGAGCGAGGCCGCCGCCGCCGCCTCCTGTCCGAAGGTCGCGAAGCGGGTCTGCCAGTCCGGCCCCAGCTCCCCCTGCATCCGCCGCCGCACGAACGCCCAGCCCATCGCCGGCGCATTGGCCTGAAGCTGCGACAGTTCGACCGCATATTCCTCCGGCAGCGCGTCCGGCACGGTGGACAGGAATTGCGCCACCTTCATCAGCGGCCCCTTCAGCCCGCCGAGGATGGTCTTGAGATCTTCCGCGTGGCCAGCCCGGTTGGTCTTGAACCCCATCCGCTCCCCCGCCACCCGCGCCGCGATCCCGCCGACCGCGCCCGACGTCCGCGCCATCCGCCGCAGTTCGCCCAGGAAGGAGCCCTTGTCCTCGCGGTCGCTCAAGACGGCATTCCCTCAAGCTCGTCGATGAACCCGGCGATCACATCCAGCCCCTTGGTCCAGAACCGGGGGTCCGACGCATCCAGCCCGAACGGCGCCAGCAACTCCTTGTGCCGCAGCGTCCCCCCGGCCCGCAGCATGTCGAGATACTTCGCCTCGAACCCCGGATGCCCCGCCTGATAAACCGAGTACAACGCATTCACCAGGCAATCACCAAACGCATAGGCATACACATAGAACGGCGAGTGGACAAAGTGCGGCACATAGCTCCAGAACACCCGATACTCCGGCGTGAACTCGAACGCCGGCCCCAGGCTCTCCTTCTGCACCTGCATCCACAATTCACCAATCCGCTCCGCCACCAGCTCGCCCTGCTTGCGCTCATCATGCAGCAGGCTCTCGAACCGATAGAACGCCACCTGCCGAACCACCGTGTTCAGCATGTCCTCCACCTTGCCCGCCAGCATGAACCGCCGCCGCGAGGGCTCCGTCTCCGCATCCAGCAGCGCCCGGAACGTCAGCATCTCCCCGAACACGCTCGCCGTCTCCGCCAGCGTCAGCGGCGTAGACGACATCAAATAGCCCTGCCGCGCCGCCAGCACCTGGTGCACCCCGTGCCCCAGCTCATGCGCCAGCGTCATCACGTCCCGCGAACGCCCATGATAGTTCACCAGCAGATACGGATGCACGCCCGGCACCGTCGGATGCGCGAACGCCCCCCCCGCCTTGCCCGGCCTCAACCCCGCATCGATCCACGGCTTGGCAAAGAACTCCCCGCCCACCGAAGCCAACTCCCCCGAAAACGCCCCATACGCCCCCAGCACCTGCCGCCTGGCGTCCTCCCACGGGATGATCCGGTCCACATCCCCCGGCAGCGGCGCATTGCGGTCCCAATGCTGCAGCTTCTCCAGCCCCAGCCACTTCGCCTTCATCGCGTAATACCGATGCGCCAGCCGCGGAAAATCCGCCACCACCGCGCTCACCAGCGCATCCACCACCTCGTCCTCGACCATGTTGCCGCGATTGTGCGACGACCCCGGCCGCGGATACTTCCGCCACGTGTCGATGATCTCCTTGTCCTTGGCCAAGGTATTGGTGATCAGCGAAAAAAGCTTGTCCCGCTCGCCAAACGCCGCCCCCACCGCCTTCCCCGCCGCCTCGCGCACGTTCCTGTCGGGGTCGGAAAGCTTGTTCAACGCCGCCGACACCGTCAGCTCCTCGACCTTGTCCCCCAGGGCAACGGGAACCTTCATCCCCGCCACCGTCTCGTCGAACAGCCGCGACCACGCCGAGCGCCCCGTCACCTCCTTCTCGTGCAGCAGCTTCTCCAAGGCGTCATCCAGCTGATGCGGCCGGAACACCCGCAAATCGCGCAGCCACGGCCGCCACCGCCCCGCCGCCGGATCGGCCAGCTTCCCCTCCAGCACCCCCTCGTCCAGCCGGTTCAGCTCCAGCGTGAAGAAGATCAGGTGCGAGGAGATCACCGTCGCCCGCTCGGTCATCGACTGATAGAACTTACCCACCCCAGCGTCAGTGGAATCGCCGGAGAACAGCAGCTGGGCATAGCTCATCACCCGCCCGAGCACCTCCTCGATCCGCTCATACTCCCCGATCGCCGCCCCCAGCGCCGCCCCCGGCAGCGCCCCCAGCCGCCCCGCATGCCCCGCCTCGAACGCGCGCGCATCGGCCAGCGCCCGCTCCAGGTCCGCCGCCAGTTCCGGCGAATCCGGCGCGGGATAAAGGTCGCGAAGATCCCAGCGTGGCAGGTCGCCGGCGGTTCCATCGGGCATGCGCGGGAAGTCCTATGCTGCGGTGCCCCCTGCATGTAGGTGGCACCCCCGGAAGGGCAAAGGGTATCCCGCCTGTTGGCGCGCACACGCCGCGGTGTATATCCCGATACTGCCAACAACGCGCCCACCCAAGCGGCGCGAATCCGAACAATCGCCCAGGGAGAACAACGTGACCCCGTTCCGCGAAGCCACCTACCCCACCTGGCCCAACCTCGCCGCCATGATGTTCGCCCGCGCCCGGCAAACCCCCACGCGCCCTATGCTGCGCCACTTCGCCAACGACACCTGGCACTCCATCGACTGGCAAACCTTCGCCCGCCAGGCCGCCTCCCTCGCGCGCCACCTGCGCGCCAACGGCGTCTCCCCCGGCGACCGCGTCCTCATCGTCGCCGAGAACCGCCCGGAATACCCCATCGCCGAAACCGCCCTCCTCGCCATCCGCGCCGTCCCCGTCCCCACCTACACCACCTACACCGTCGAGGATTACGCCCACGTCCTGCGCGACTGCGGCGCCCGCGCGGCCATCGTCTCCACGCCAGACCTCGCCAGCCGCATCGTCGCCGCCTACGCCGCCTCCACCCACCCCCAGGCCGTCGAGCCGCTCGACCTCCTCGTCATGCTCGACACCCCCTCCGCCGGCTACACCCACCCCCAAACCAAACTCCTGAACTTCGCCGACCTCATCGCCGACTCCGCGCCCCCCGACGACATCGAAGCCGAAGCAGCGCTGATCCCCGGCACCGCGCTCGCCTGCCTCATCTACACCTCCGGCACCGGCGGCGCGCCCAAGGGCGTCATGCTCCCCCACCGCGCCATCCTCTCCAACTGCCGCGGCGCCTACAAACTCCTGCAAACCCTCGGCCTCCAAGACGACGTCTACCTCTCCTACCTCCCCCTCTCGCACTCCTACGAACACACCGCCGGCCAGTTCTTCATGCTCTCCATCGGCGCCGAGATCGCCTACGGCCGCGGCCTCGACACCCTGGCCGCCGACATGGCCACCATCCGCCCCACCATCATGACCATGGTCCCCCGCGTGCTGGAGGTCATGCGCGCCCGCATCCTCCAGGGCATCCGCACCGCCCCGCCGCTCAAGGCCCGCCTGTTCGAAAAAGCCGTCGCCCTCGGCACCAGGCGCATCGAAGGCCAGCGCCTCCTCCCCCACGAATGGCTGCTCGACAAGCTGCTCGACCGCCTCGTCCGCGCCAAGGTCGCCGCCCGCTTCGGTGGCCGCCTGCGCATCGCCATCTCCGGCGGCGCCCGGCTGGACCCCGACGTGGGCAAGTTCTTCCTCGCCCTCGGCATGCGCCTCATCCAGGGCTACGGCCAGACCGAAGCCGGCCCCGTCATCTCCGCCAACCTGCCGCTGCGCATCCGCACCGAAACCGTCGGCCCCCCGCTGGAAGGCGTCGATCTGCGCATCGCCGAGGACGGCGAAATCCTCGTCCGCGGCGACCTGGTCATGGACGGCTACTGGGGCCGCCCCGAGGAATCGGCGGCCGCCATCCGCGACGGCTGGCTCCACACCGGCGACATCGGCATCGTCGAGCCCGACGGCTACCTCCGCATCACCGATCGCAAGAAGGACATCATCGTCCTGGCCGGCGGCGACAACGTCTCCCCCGCCCGCGTCGAAGGCATGCTCGCCACCCAGCCCGCCATCGCCCAATCCGTCGTCTTCGGCGACGGCCGCGCCGCCCTCTCCGCCCTCCTCGTCCCCGCCGAAGGCTACGACGAAGCCGCCGTCAGCCACGCCGTCGACGCCGTGAACAAACGCCTCACCATCACCGAACGCATCCGCCGCCACGCCACCGTCCCCGCCTTCACCATCGACAACGGCCAACTCACCGCCACCCAGAAGGTCAAGCGCCACATCGTCCGCCAAACCCACGCCGCCACCCTGGACAAACTCGGCGCCTGATCACCACAAAGTAGGTCGTGTGTGGACGGCCCCCCCGTTTCAAGGCGTCCTGGCGGAAGAAATCTGATCCTGGTGCGAGAGCGCTCGTGTGTCCGGCCTGTTTGTGCGGCACGCGACCGCTGGCCCAGATGGGTTCCGCGATCCTCTCCCA
>JANPIH010000314.1:0-19489 GCA_031424895.1 Rhodospirillales bacterium | reverse complement strand
CCCTCCGACTCGTCGTCATCCAGGATAGCGATCCTGCGTGGGCGGGACTGCTCGCCTGAGACCATCAACTGTCGGATCGCAAAACACGGACCGGCGCCGGCCTCGATGGCCGGCACGACCACCCATTGCGAGCCGACCTGGATCGCAACCAGGCTGTTGCGCTCGGGTTGACGAACGGGGTCACCCCTCAGCAACTGACAGGGGATCCGGACACCATCGACGGCGAGAAACTCACCAACTACGTCGCCGGCAGCCTGCTCACCTCCGCCATCACCCTCACCTCCTGCCCCGCCATCGCGCTGCCCTGCGGCTTCGACCGCTTCGGCCGCCCCGTCGGCCTTCAGATCATCGCCCCCGCCCGCCACGAAGCCCGCGCACTCGCCGCCGCCGCCCTGTTCGAACAGCACTCCGGCCTCGACCGCCTCCTGCCCATCGACCCCCGCCCCGGCACCGTCCCGGTCGAGTGATGGCCGGGCATCGTCGCGTCATCGCCGACCTCTACCGCGCCCTGGCCATGCGCGGTCTCAACGCCGGCACCGCCGGCAACGTCAGCGCGCGCACCAAGCGCGGCATGCTCATCACCCCCACCGGCATCACCGGCGACGAGGTCGCGCCGCGCGCCCTCGTCGAGATGGACCTTGACGGCGCCCACGCCCCCCGCCTCGCCCCCTCCAGCGAATGGGCCATGCACGCCGCCATCTACCGCCAGGCCCCCGCGGCCCGCGTCATCGTCCACACCCACTCGGAAGCCGCGACGGCCCTGGCCTGCCTCAACCTTCCCCTCCCCCCCTTCCACTACGCCGTCCTGGCCTTCGGCGGCCCCGACGTGCGCGTCGCCCCCTACGAAACCTTCGGCACCCATGAACTCGCCGCCGCCGCCGCCGAGGCAATCGCCGGCCGCACCGCCTGCCTGCTCGCCAACCACGGCATGATCTGCCACGCCGCCACCCCCGCCGCCGCTCTGCAAGCCGCCCTGCTGCTGGAGGGCTTGTGCCGCCAATACCTCCTGGCATTGTCCGCGGGCCAACCCCGCCTCCTCACCGAACCCGAAATCGAAGCCGCCAGCACCCGCTTCGCCACCTACGGCCAGAAGCCCGCCAAGGAGACCCCATGACCACCACCGAAACCGTCCTGGCCGCCCAAGTCCTGGAAATGGCCGACGCCCTGATGCCCCAGGCCGAGCAAAGCTGGATCGACTGGCTGCGCATCCCCAGCATCGGCGCCGACCCCAGCCACGCCGAAGATTGCCGCCGCGCCGCCCAACACGTCGTCGACCAGCTCCATGCCATGGGCTTCACCGGCGGCCTGCGGGAAACCGGGGGCCACCCCGCCATCGTCGCCCACCACCCCGGCCCCAAGACTTCAAGCGGCGGAAAAGCCCCCCACCTCCTCTACTACGGCCACTACGACGTCCAGCCCGCCGACCCGCTGGACCTCTGGAACTCCCCCCCCTTCGAGCCTACCCGCGTCGCCGGCCCCCACGGCGACCGCATCTACGCCCGCGGCGCCGTCGACGACAAAGGCCAGGTCTCCATGTGGCTCGGCGCCTTCCGCGCCTGGCACGAAGCCACCGGCTCCCTCCCCTGCCCCGTCACCGTGCTCATCGAGGGCGAGGAGGAAACCGGCAGCGTCAACTTCAAGCCCTTCGTCAAAGCCGCCAAGGCCGAGCTGAAAGCCGACATCTGCATCGTGTCGGACACCGGCATGTGGGACATCGACACCCCCTCCATCGGCACCTCCCTGCGCGGCATGGCCTACATGGAAGTCACCCTGAAAGGCCCGAGCCGCGACCTCCACTCCGGCATGTACGGCGGCAGCGCGCTCAACCCCATCAACGCTCTCGTCACCGCCCTCGGCCAGCTCAAAACCCCCGACGGCCGCATCCAGGTCCCCGGCTTCTACGACGGCGTGAAGGACATCTCCTCCAGCAAGGCCAACCAATGGGCCGCCCTGGGCTTCAGCGAGGAAAAATACCTGTCCGACATCGGCCTCGCCACCCCCTACGGCGAACAAGGCCGCGGCCCCCTCGAACGCCTCTGGGCCCGCCCCACCTGCGACATCTGCGGCATCTGGGGCGGCTACACCGGCCCCGGCACCAAAACCGTCATCGCCTCCGAAGCCACCGCCAAGGTCTCCTTCCGCCTCGTCCCCGGCCAGGACCCGACCAAAGTCGAAGCCGGCTTCAAAGCCTTCATGCAGGCGAACGTCCCCCCCGACGCCATCCTCGAATTCTCCACCTTCGGCCTCTCCTCCGGCCTCGAAATGGCGCTCGACTCCCCCTTCATGAAAGCCGCCCAAACGGCACTCACCGAGGAATACGGCAAAACCGCCGTCCTCGCCGGCGTCGGCGGCTCCATCCCGGTGGTCGAAACCATCATGACCGAGCTGGGCATGGACTGCATCCTGATGGGCTTCGGCCTCGACGACGACCAGGTCCACTCCCCCAACGAAAAATTCGAAGTCACCTGCTTCCGCAAAGGCCTGCGCAGCCACGTCCGGCTGCTCGGCAAGATGGCCCCGTAGGTCGCATAAGCGAAGCGCCATCCAACTCGTAGAGAAAGCCAAGAAAGCAGTTCTTTTTTGAAAAAAAGAACCAAAAAACTTTTTCCCGTTTTCCGTAGGGTGCAATGCCGCAAGGCATTGCACCATCACGGCTGGCCCCACCGTGGCGTCCCGGTAATCGCTTGTCCCAGCGCTCCAGCCCTTCACGGGTCCAGGCCAAACCCCTTGCCATGCCTTCACTGACAGGCACCCTACCGTGAACCCCGCCCCGCTCGAACTCCGCCTCGCCCAGGTCGCCATCGCCCTCGCCGGCTGCGTCCCGGTGCTGGCGGGCGGCGCCGGCGTCCTTCTCGGACCCACCATGACCGGCGCGGACTGGAATGCCGCCTCCGACAGCCACTTCCGCTACCTCTCCGGCCTGCTCCTCGGCATCGGCCTGGCCTTCTGGACCTGCATCCCATCCCTGCCGCACCAAACCCGCCGCTTCCGCCTCCTCTCCGCCATCGTCATCCTCGGCGGCCTCGCCCGCCTGCTCGCCTTCCCCCTGCATGGCTGGCCCGGCACTCCCATGGCCGCTGCCCTGGCTATGGAACTGGCCGTCGTCCCCCTGCTGTGCCTCTGGCAGACAAAGCTCGCCCGCATCACCACCGCATCCGCCTGAGCCGCACCGTAGGGTGGAATGCCCCTTGGCATTCCATCGTCATTCCAAACACAGAACCTGCCTTTGCCCCGAGCCGCAAGCATTGAGCAGAATACGAGCGTCGAACATAGCAACTCTACGTTGGATATTTCATCCGAAGTGGCGGGAAAACAGTAAGTGACGCCGTTCAAGAAGCCCCGGATATCCAAGTGCATATTCTGTGATCGGAAAGCAAACTCCGATGAACACTTCTGGTCCGATTGGATGAAGGCACATCTTCCCAGAGACGCAAAAAAATGGCACGGTATTGTGATAACGGAAAAGTCCGACGGACGGATCAATGAGCCCTTCGGCCGAGCTGGCGATCCGCACGCTTGGCGAATCAGGTGTGTATGCTCGCAATGCAACAACGGATGGATGAGCCGTCTGGAAATTATCAACAGGCGTGTTCTAACATCCCTGATCACGTCGACATCAGGCGGCTCAGCGTTCAGTTTAAGCGTAAAAGAAAAGCGGCAGCTTTCAAGATGGTGCCTCATGAAAGCTATTGTTTCGCAGTTCTCGAATCCGAGCTGGGCCACCGTCGACCCGCGGCACCAAAAGCGAATGGCGTGGGACGATTGGCTGCCCCGAAAGGGCTGGCGAATCTGGATCGGACACTATCCGCGTGACACCTGGGACGGACAGTGGCGCGACCTCGCGGTCCATGTGAGCGACGATCCAAATCAGCGCAACAAACCGAAGCCAGAATCATTACCCTACAATACCCGTTCAACCCTTTGGCTGATCGGGAACCTAATGGTCTTGGCAATTAGCTCCCGCGCCACCAAAATGATCGACAAGCTGACCATGCCCCTAGAGGCCGAGGCGCGACTACGAAGGATACTGCCACTTCAGAATTCATCATTGCGGTGGCCGCCTCCGGCGCTCGATCGAAAGACCGCCGAAGCGATCGCGACAGTGCTTCCCCGACGCGCGGGCATTCAGGATGGAACAATGGGCCTTGATTGATTCCGGTAGGTGAACCATCCACAATTGCCAAATGGACAAAGTCTTTTTGCTTCTTTTTGTTCAGAAAAAGAAGAATCCTCCCATCCTCCCTCCCCCGATAGGCCGCGCAAAATGCCCCTCTACGAACTCGACGGCATCCGCCCCCAAGTCCCGGCATCCGGTAAATACTGGATCGCCCCCGACGCCCACGTCATCGGCAACGTCATCATCGAGGAGGATGCCGCCATCTGGTTCGGCGCCGTCATCCGCGGCGACAACGACCCCATCCGCATCGGCGCCCGCAGCAACATCCAGGACAACTCCGTCCTGCATTCGGATCGCGGCTCCCCGCTCACCATCGGCACCGACTGCACCATCGGCCACAAGGTCATCCTGCACGGCTGCACCATCGGCAATGGCGTCCTGATCGGCATGGGCTCAACAGTCCTCAACGGCGCCACCATCGGCGACTTCTGCCTCGTCGGCGCCAATGCGCTCGTCACCGAGGGCAAGACCTTCACCGCCGGCTGGATGATCCTCGGCGCCCCCGCCAAGCAGGTCCGCGAACTCGGCCCCGAAAACGCCGCCCGCCAGGCCCGCTCCGCCGCCGGCTACGTCGCCAACTGGCAACGATTCAAATCCACCCTCAAGCGCATCGACTGATCCAGCGCCAGCAAGCAAGAGAGCAAGCGGCCACAGAGGCACAGAGACACAGAGAAGCAATTCAAAGAAGAAGAAAAATCCTGTCTAATACCAACCCCTGAAACTCTCAACCCACGAGAGCAGGCAAGGCCAAGGCTCTGCCCTGGACCCGCAAAGGGCCGGTGGCCCTTTGATCCCCATTCCTTTTCAGAAGGATAAGGTCCAGGGGCTTGGCCCGTCGCGCGAAGGCGCGCGCCGGAACAGGCGGGCTTGGGCAGAGCCCAACCTTGCTTTCGTTCTATGAGTTAAAGTCAATGAGGGTCGGGGTAATCATACCAATCTCATCGGCGAGCATGATCAAACTCAAACGCTCTCTGCCTTGATACTTTACCCCCCAAGATTCTGCCTTCTCCCTTACCTTGCTCCTCCGTGTCTCTGTGTCTCTGTGGCCCCTTTTTCTTGCTTGATTTCCCTCTCCCCCTCCAACCTCATCACAAGAAAAAATTCCAAAAACCCCTTGCATTGCCCCCAACAGTTAATTATATAAACCTTTATGTCACCCATTGGAGAGCGACTGGCCTGGATCATCACCACGTTGTGCGCCGCCATCGGCGCCTACGGGAACCGAATCGCGCGCCCGCCGCAGCCCGTCTGGCTCGGAACACGCTGCTACTTCCCGGCCATCAAGCCCGAACGCCGCCCGCCCTTGCCCTTTCCGCTATGGAACCTCTTCCTGCGCCACGTGGCCAAGGTCGCGCGCCGCTTCAAGGCGCTGCACGAGTCCTGGCAGGCCGGCACCCTCAAGCCTCCGCGCCCGAACCGTGCCGCCGCCGCGCGGCCGCCGCGGGAGCCCACCGCCCCGCCCAGGCTGCGCTGTCCCCGTGCCGATGCCTGGGTGTTGCTCCGGGCCGCGGAAGCCGCCTCCGCCGCCAGCATGCTGCAAATGTTGGTGCAGGACCAGGAAACCCGCGTCTTCGTCGCCGCGGTCCCCCGCGCCGGCCGCCTGCTCCGCCCCCTATGCGTCGCCCTCGGCATCCAGCAGCCAGACTGGCTGCGCCTGCCGCCCCGCCCGCGCAAACCCCGTCCACCCAGCCCGCCCCGGCCCCGCCGCTTCAAGCTGACCGACCCGGAACTCGGCCTCCAGCCCTACGTCATCGCCGCCGCCCGGGCCGCCAAAAAATCCGGCCGATGAGGCCCCCGGCCCACCCATGCCCAATTCGTTACGTAATCAAAATAACCTACGACGCCGGCCGCTCGTCCCCGCCCACGCCAAGCTGCTTCAGCTTGCGATGCAACGCACTGCGCTCCATGCCCACGAACGTCGCCGTCCGGCTGATATTCCCCCCGAACCGCAACAGCTGCGCCGCCAGATACTGCGTCTCGAACAGGTCCCGCGCCTCGCGCAGCGGCAGCGCCATGATGTCGGCCGAGGGATCGCTGTTGAACAATGTCGGCGCCGCCCCGCCGATCTCCGGCGGCAACATCTCGGCCCGGATCGCCTCCCCCGCCCCGCCCGGCGCCATGATCACCAGCCAGTCCATCAGGTTGCGCAACTGCCGCACATTTCCCGGCCAGTCATAGGCCTGCAACGCCGTCACCGCATCCGTCGAAAGCTCCCGCAACGCCATCCCGGAATTCTCCGCCGACCGCGCCAGGAAGTATCGCGCCAGCACCGGCACATCCTCCCGCCGCTCCCGCAACGCCGGCATCCGCAGCGGCACCACCGCCAGGCGATAGAACAGGTCCTCACGGAACCGCCCGCCCCCGATCTCCGCCTGCAGGTCCTTGTTGGTGATGGCCAGCACCCGCACATCCACCTTTACCCGCGCCGACCCGCCCAGCCGCTCGAACGCCTGCTCCTGCAACGCCCGCACGATCTTGCCCTGCGTCTCCAACGGCATGTCGCTCACTTCATCGAGCAGCAACGTCCCGCCATGCGCCCGCTCCAGCACCCCCGCCCGCCGCGCCTGGGCCGCCGGATCGGCCCCGCCCTCCACCCCGAACAACTCCTCCTCGAACCGCGCCGGCGCCAGCGTGGCGCAGTTCAGCGCAATGAACGGCCCATCCGCCCGGCGCGACCGGGCATGGATCATCCGCGCCACCACCTCCTTGCCCGACCCCGCCGGCCCGGTGATCAACACCCGCGACCCCGTGGGCGCCACCTTGTCCACCGCGCCCTTGATCGCCGCGATCGCCGCACTCTCGCCCGTCAGCTCCGTCTCCGCCCCCGCCCGCAGCCGCAGTTCCGCATTCTCCCGCGCCAGCCGCGCCGCCTCGATCGCCCGTCGCACCACCAGCAGCAGCCGGTCGGTCTGGAACGGCTTCTCGATGAAATCGTACGCCCCATGCTGGATCGCGGCCACCGCCGTCTCGATGTTGCCATGGCCGGACATCATCACCACCGGCACCTGCGCCTCCTCGGCCTGCAACACCTCCAGGATACCCAGCCCGTCGAGCGTCGAGCCCTGGAGCCACACGTCCAGGATCACCAGCGAAGGCCGCCGCGCCCGGAAGGCAGCGATCGCGCTGTCCGAATCGCCTGCCTGCCGCGTGTCGTAGCCCTCGTCGCGCAGCAACCCCTCCACCACCAGCCGGATATCGGGCTCATCGTCGACAATCAGGATGTCATGCGCCATCGAGCACTCTCACCAACACCTCAAACCTGCGCCCGCAGCGGCAGGAACAGGCACGCCACCGCCCCGGTTCCCGGCCAGTCCGGCTCCGGCACGCGGTCATCCAGCGTGATCCGCCCGCCATGGTCCTCCATGATCTTCTTGACGATGGCCAGGCCAAGTCCGGTGCCTTTCGGCTTGTGGGTGACATACGGCTCGGTGAGCCGATCGCGATCCTGCCCCGGCAGACCGATTCCGTCATCCGCCACCACGATGACAACCTCGTCGCCATGCAACGCCACACCCACCGCAATATGTCCGCCCGCCGCCCCCGCCGGTCGCATCGCCAACGAATCCGCCGCATTCTGCAACAGATTGGTCACCGCCTGCCCCAACAGCCGCCGGTCGCACGGCGCCACCGGCCCCTGCTCCGGAATGTCCGTCGTGAACACCACATCGGGCCGCGCCTGGCGCTGCAGAACCAGCGACTCGCGGGCAACGCGGCTGATATCCTCCGGCTTGATCACCGGCTGCGGCATGCGGGCGAAGCGGGAGAATTCGTCCACCATTCGCCCGATGTCGCCGACATGGCGCACGATGGTGTCAGCGCACTGGATGAAGGTCTCGGGGTCGGAGGTGATCTCCCGCGCGAAACGCCGCTTCAGCCGTTCGGCCGAAAGCTGAATCGGCGTCAGCGGGTTCTTGATCTCATGGGCGATCCGCCGCGCCACGTCCGCCCAGGCAGCCGTGCGCTGGGCCGATTGCAGCTCGGTGATGTCGTCGAAGGTGACGACGAAATTGGCGATCCGGTCCGCCTGCTCACGGCCCTCGGCATCCGGCGGCAGTGCGGTGCGGTCGGCGCCGATGCGCAGCAACAGGGTGCGCCGCTGCCCGGCCGCACCCAGGTGGACCTCGGCGGTATGAACCTGGGTGGGTGCCGCGATGGCGGCATCGAGCAGCGGGGTAAATTCCGGCACCACCTCGGCCAGCTTCCGCCCCACGTCGCGCAGCAGGTCGCGGCCGAGCAGGGCGGCGGCGGCACGGTTGGGCAGCTCGATGCGGCCTTCAGGATCAAGCCCGATCACCCCGGCGGAAACACCCGAAAGCACCGTCTCGGTGAATCGCCGGCGCTCGTCGATCTGGCTGTAGGCGTCCATCAACTCGCCGCGCTGGGCGGAAAGCTGGCCGGTCATGCGGTTGAACGCGCGCGACAGGCCGGCGATGTCGTCGCCGGTGTCCACCTCGGTGACCCGCACCGTCAGGTCCCCGGCCCGGACGCGCTCCGCCGCGGTGATCAGGCTGCCGACCGGCCGCGCGATCTGGTTGGCGAGCACAAGGCCCAGCAGCACTGCGGCGGCAAGCACCGCGAGGGCCACCAGCGCGAAGACCACGGCGAAGGTCACCTGAAGCCCGCTGCGGTTCTGGTCCAACCGGTCATACACCTCCACGGCCCGCTCGGTCTTGACGATGTGGTCGAGGATGGCGGGGTCGACCAGCCGGCCGATCACCAGCATCAGCTGCGGCGTGGTCTCCATCAGCACCACGCCGCGCACCTTGGTCTGGTCGTCGCTGGCCAGCACGGCAACATCGCCGGAGCGCGCCATCTCGGTGGCCCATTCCGGCGGCACCACGCTGTCGAAGCCGGTCATGCTGCCGGCCGAGGCGATCACCTGGCCGGTAACGGGCTCGTAGATCGCCGACTCCGTCAGCCCCCGCAGGCCGGTCTGCGTGGCCAGGAAGTTCAGGAAGCCGTTCGGGTCGGTGGACATCAGCCGCAGCCCGCCGCGCACCAGGTCGGCCGACATGCCGAGCGCATCGGCGCGGATGTTGTTGCGGTGCTCCTCGGCATAGCCGCGCGCCACCGAAAGGCTCTGTTGCAAGGCGGTACGGACCGGATCGGCGAACCAGGCCTGGATGCCCAGGTTAAAGAACAGGGTGGAGAACACCGCCACCACGATCGCCGGCGTGACCGCGACCACGCTGAACAGCAACACCAGCCGCACATGCAGCCGCGCCCCGGCCGCTGCCCGCCGCCGTTCCATCCATACCCGCGTGATGCGTACCGCCAGCAGGGCGACCAGCAGCAGCACAACAACGAGGTTGGCCAGGATGAGGGCAAAAACCTGGTTCGGCCCCTGCACCGGGCGGGCCAGCACGGCGAAGGTGGCAACGCCGAGGGCGAGCGCGGCCGCCGCGAGCATCAGCGTGGCAACGCGCCCGACCAGCACCTCGCCCACCCGGGCGGCGCGCGCCCGCAGGCGAAGCTGCCGGCGGGGCGGGGCTGCCGCGACCGGTTCCGGCAGGGGCTGCAACGTCGGGGAGGCGTCCATCACGCGCCTCAGGCGACGCCGCGGATGACCGGGATGTCGAGGTCGCGGATTTTCTTGCGCAGCGTATTGCGATTCAGCCCCAGCATCGCGGCGGCCTTGATCTGGTTGCCGCGCGTGGCCGCCAGGGTCATGCGGATCAGCGGGCGCTCCACTTCGGCCAGCACCCGGTCGTAGATGTCCGACGGGCCGACGGCATCGCCGTGGGCGGCGAGAAACTGGCGAATGTGGCGCTCGACGGCACGGGCCAGCGGCTCCTGCAAGGTCGGTCTCGCCGGCATGTTGCGGCGGCGCGCCATAGTCGATCTCGCGCAGCTCGCCCCGCACCGCCGTCGAGCCCACCACTTCGTCCGGGCACAACGCGGCGAGGCGGTGCATGAGGTTCTCCAGCTCGCGCACGTTGCCGGGCCAGCGATGCGATTGCAGCGCTTCGATCGCGCCCTGGTCGAAGCTCTTGCCCGGCAGCCCGCCCTCGCGGGCGCGTTCGAGGAAGTGGCGGGCGAGGTCCGGGATGTCCTCGGTGCGCTCGCGCAGCGGCGGCAGGCGGATGGGGACCACGTTGAGGCGGTAGAACAGGTCCTCGCGGAACTGGCCCTGGCGGATGGCGGTGCGCAGGTCGCGGTGGGTGGCGGCGATGTTGCGCACATTGGCGCGGATCGCCTGGCGCCCGCCGACGGAGGTGAACTCGCCTTCCTGCAGCACGCGCAGCAGGCGGGTCTGGGCCTCGGACGGCATGTCGCCAATCTCGTCGAGGAACAGCGTGCCGCCATGGGCCTGCTCGAACCGGCCGGGGGCGCGGTTGGTGGCCCCGGTGAAGGCGCCGCGCTCGTGGCCGAACAGCTCGCTTTCGATCAGCTCGCGCGGGATGGCGGCCATGTTGATGGCCACGAACGGGCCGCTGCGGCGGCGGCCGTAATCGTGGAGCGCGCGGGCGACCAGTTCCTTGCCGGTGCCGGACTCGCCGTTGATCATCACCGTGAGGTCGGCGGTCGTGAGGCGGGCGATGGTCCGGTAGATCTCCTGCATGGCCGCCGAGCGGCCGATCAGCGGCAGTTTCTCGTCGGTATCGCGCGGGGCGGCCGGCGCCTGGGCAGGCTCGCCGGAGGGCACAGCGAGCGCGCGGGCGACGATGGCGAGCAGTTCGGTGAGGTCGAAGGGCTTGGGCAGGTATTCGAAGGCGCCGCGCTGGGTGGCCTTCACCGCCGTCATCAGCGTGGATTGCGCCGACATCACGATGATGCGCAGCTCCGGGCGGATGCGGCGGATGCGCGGGATCAGGTCGAGCCCGTTGCCGTCGGGCATCATCACGTCGGTGATGACAAGGTCGCCCTCGCCTTCCTCGACCCAGCGCCACAGCATGCTGGCGGTGCCGGTGCTGCGGACCTGATAGCCCGAGCGGCCGAGCGCCTGAGTCAGGACGGTGCGGATCGAACGATCGTCGTCGGCGACCAGGATGGTGGGCAGGATCGTAGGCAGGATGGTGGGCGGGGTGATGGGCGGGGTGGCACTCATGGTGCGGGCCTTCAGCCGTGGTTCTCGTCGTCGACCATCGGCAGCATCAGGCGGAACTCGGTCCGGCCCGGGCGGCTCTCGACCTCCACCAGCCCGCCATGGTCGCTGACGATCTTGGCGACGAGGGCGAGGCCGAGCCCGCTGCCGGAGGGCTTGCCGCTGACGAAGGGGTCGAACAAATGGGGGCGGATGTCGTCGGGGATGCCCGGGCCGTTGTCGCGCACGATGACGAACAGCGGCAGGTGGCGGCGGGCATCGGTGCCAGGAACGGCGAGTCGGGCGCCGTGCTGAAAGCCGGTGATCAGGTGGATTTCCCCGTGCATCACATCGCCCTGCACGATCGCCTCGGCGGCGTTCTTCACGAGGTTGAGCACCACCTGGACCAGCTGGTCGCGGTTGCCCTGCACTGCCGGGAGCGAGGGGTCGTAGAGCTCGGTGAAGCGGCACGACGCGGCGAAGCCGCTTTGCGCGAGGCGGCGGACATGCTCCAGCACGCGGTGGATGTTGACCGGGCCGTACTGCACCGGCTTCTCGCCGAAGGCCTCCATGCGGTCGACCAGGTCGCGGATGCGGTCCGCCTCGTCGCGGATCAGCACGGTCAGCTCGCGGTCGGCTTCGGCCACGCTGGCCTCCAGCAGCTGGGCGGCGCCGCGGATGCCCGACAAGGGATTCTTGACCTCATGTGCCAGGATCGCGGCCATGCCGGCGACCGAACGGGCTGCACCGCGCACCGTCAACTGGCGGTCGAGCGCGCGGGCGGCGGTGGCGTCGTGCAGCACCAGCAGCACCGCGCCGGGCTCCTCCGGCAGGGGCGCGCCCTGGACGGCGATGTTCATGCGCTTCAGGCGCGGGCCTTCCAGCGCCATGTCGTGGTCGGCGACGCGGGCGTCGTGCTGGCGGACCTGGTCGACCAGCAGGAACAGCGGGTTGTCCTCGGCCAGGAAGTCGCGCAGCCAGAGTTGGGTGGCGGCGGCGGCCGAGACGCCGAGGAACTGCTCGGCGGCGTGGTTGATGAAGCGCAGGCGGTTCTCGGCGTCGAGCACCACGACAGGCACTGGCAGGGCGGCCATGACAACGGCGGACTCTGGCGGCGCATTGCGCGCGCGCTGCCGTTCGGCGAGGCGCACGGCGCTGCGCAGGACAGACCTCACGCGGCTTCGGCCAGGACTTCGGCGCGGTCGCGCACGCGCTGGGCGCCGCGGGCGATGAGCGGGTCGTAGAAGCGGTCGATCTGCTCCACCACGGCGGCGACATCGGGCAGGCGCATCACGGTGGCGCGGAACTCGGCCGAGCCGTGCAGGCCGCGGGAGTACCAGGAGAGGTGCTTGCGCGCGAGGCGCATGCCCGGTTCGGTGCCGAAATGCGCCTGCATGGCGGCGTAGTGGCGCAGCATGATCGATTTCTGCGCGGCGAGGTCGGGCTCCGGCAGGCGTTCGCCGGTGCGCAGGTAGTGGGCGACCTGGGCGGGGAACCAGGGGCGGCCATAGCAGCCGCGGCCGACCATGACGCCGTCCGCACCGGAGCGGCGCAGCGCCTCGGCGGCCTCGTCCTCGGTGGTGATGTCGCCGTTGACGATGACAGGCAGTTTCGTCGCCTGCTTCACGGTGGCGACGAAGTCCCAGTCGGCGGTGCCGGTGTAGAACATCTGGCGGGTGCGGCCGTGCACGGTGACCATGCGGATGCCGGCCTCCTCGGCGATGCGGGCCAGGCGCGGGGCGTTCAGCGTGCCGTGGTCCCAGCCCATCCGCATCTTGAGGGTGACGGGAACATCGACGGCGCGGACGGTGGCTTCGAGGATGCGGGCGGCGCCAATCTCGTCGCGCATCAGCGCACTGCCCGCCATCTGGCCGACGGCCACTTTCTTGACCGGGCAGCCGAAATTGATGTCGACGATGTCGGCACCACGCGCGGCGGCGATGCGCGCCGCCTCGGCCATTGCCGCCGGGTCGCAGCCGGCAAGCTGGATGGAGGTGGGGCGGCCATCCATCTCGGCCATGCGAAGGGTGGCCTTGTTCTCGCGCACCATAGCCCAGGAGGCGATCATTTCCGACACGACGAGGCCGGCGCCGAGTTCGCGCGCCAGGCGGCGGAACGGCAGGTCGGTGACGCCGGACATCGGCGCGAGGATGACCGGCGTGTCGATGATCACGCCGCCCCCGAGGTCGATTGGGCAGAGACGCGGCGGGGGGAAGTCAGGATTGCCCATGATTTGGGCAAAGTAGTGGGTGCATCGGTGCCACGCAACGTATTCCTTGGGCGATTTGCGGCCCGTTGACGGCGGGGATGCGGGCGGACAGGTTGGTGCATGGCCGTGTTTCCTCCCCTGCCCCCCTCCCCCCGGATCGCCTGCGTGCTGGTGGCCGCCGGCAGCGGCCAGCGCTTCGGCGCCGGGATGGCCAAGCAGTTCCTGCCCTGCGCCGGGCGGCCGGTGATGCGCCACGCGGCCGAGGCGCTGGCGCGCGCGGGGGTGGTGATCCAACCCGTGGGTGACGCTCTGGCGATCGCGGCAGCATTGGCGGGGATTGCGCATCTTGTTCCGGTGCCGGGCGGGGCGACGCGGCAGGACAGCGTACGGGCGGGGCTGGAGGCGCTGGCCACCGATGCGCCCGACATCGTGCTGGTGCATGACGCGGCGCGGCCATTCATTCCTCCTGGCACGATCGACGCGCTGGTCGCGGCCCTGGCGGTGCATGGCGGCGCGATCCCGGCCGTTCCGGTGGCCGATACGCTGAAGCGCGGGCACGATGGGGTGGTAGCGGCGACGGTGGACCGCACCGGACTGTTCCGGGCGCAGACGCCGCAGGGGTTCCGCTTCGGACTGCTGCTGGACCTGCACCGCGCGGCGGCCCAAGGGGACGCCACGGGGGCCACCGACGATGCGTCGGTGCTGGAGGCGGCCGGGCATGACGTCGCGCTGGTGCCAGGCCACGAGGACAACATCAAGATCACTTGGCCCGAGGACCTTGCCCGCATGGAGCGCATCCTGTCCCCCCTGCTGATGCCGCGCGTCGGCACCGGCTTCGATGTGCATGTGCTGGCGGAGGGGCGGCGGCTGGTGCTGTGCGGGGTGGAGGTGGCGCACGAGCGCGGGCTGTCAGGGCATTCGGACGCCGACGTGGGCATCCATGCGCTGTGCGACGCGATCTATGGCGCGCTGGCCGAGGGTGATATCGGGCGGCACTTCCCGCCGAGCGACATGACCTACAAGGACATGGATTCGGCGATCTTCCTGCGCCACGCCGCCGGGCGGGTGGCGGCGCGCGGTGGCAGGATCGCCAATGTGGACGTGACGCTGATCTGCGAGCGGCCGAAGATCGCACCGCATGCAGGGGCGATGATGGCGCGGCTGGCGGTGCTGCTGGGGGTCGAGGTCGAGCGGGTGAGCGTGAAGGCCACCACCACCGAGCGGCTCGGCTTCACCGGGCGGATGGAAGGGATCGCCGCGCAGGCGGTGGCGACAGTGTTGCTGCCGGGCTGAGCGCGGTGCGGCGGTCAGCCCGTTTGCTGCCTATGCCTTCTTGCCAACCAGCGCGAACAGCGCGCCCTGAGGGTCGAGGCCCTGGATCACCCAGTCGCCGCCAGGGACTTCCATCGGACCCATGACGACGGTGCCGCCGGCCCCGGTGGCGCGGCCAATGGCGGCGTCGATGTCGCGGACCGTGAAATAGTAGGCCCAGTAGGGACCGGGGGTTTGGGCGGGGCGCGTCATCATGCCGCCGCAGACGGTGCCGTTGGCAGCGAAGAGCTGGTAGGTGCCCATCGGGCCCATGTCCATCGTCTCGCCCTTGGTCCAGCCGAACATCGCTTCGTAGAACGGCCAGGCCGCCGACATGTCGGTGGCCATCAGCTCGTTCCAGCCGACGCTGCCGGGCGCCATCATCGGCGGGGGCGGCGGCGGAGTGCCCTCGGGACGAAATAGGGCGATCACCGCGCCCTGCGGGTCGGCGATGACAGCGATGCGCCCGACGGTGGGGAGGTCGTGCGGCGGCAGGTGGACATTGCCGCCAAGGGTGGTGGCCTGCGCGGCGCTGGCGTCGACGTCGGCGACCTCGACATAGCCCATCCAGCCGGGGGGCGCGCCCGCGGCCTGCGGCGGCTGGGTCATGAGGCCGGCGGCCATGGCGTCGCCGGCGAACAGCAGGGTGTAGGCGACGTCCTGCATGCCGCCGTCCTGGGCGGTCCAGCCGACGACGTGGGTGTAGAATGTCGTTGCGGCGCCGGCGTCGGTCGTGAGCAACTCGTGCCAGGCGAAGTTACCGTTCATGTTCACCTCCTGTTCTCGTTCGCGGAGGCTATCCGGAACAGGGGCGGCGGCGCCAGTCCAAATTGCGTCCGCGCCCCATGACCATTTAGCGTCAGCCGGCGCGCAGGGCCTGCCAGACGCGTTCGGGGGTGGCGGGCATGTCGAGCAGGCCACCGCCGGCGCGGGAGATCGCGTCCATCAGGGCGTTCATCACCGCGGGGGCGCCGCCGGCCGCACCGGCCTCGCCGCAGCCCTTGATGCCCAGCGGGTGGGTCGGGGCGTTGGTGGGCAGGGTTTCGAGGGTGAGCGAGGGCAGTTCGTCGGCGCGGGGAATCTGATAGTCCATGAAGGAGCCGCTGAGCACCTGGCCGCTGTCGGGGTCGTGGACGACGCGTTCCATGGCGGCCTGGCCAATGCCCTGGGCGACGCCGCCCTGGAGCTGGCCTTCGAGCATCATCGGGTTCAGCACGCGGCCGAAATCGTGGAGCATGGTGTAGCGCACCAGCGTCCAGGCACCGGTCTCGGGGTCGATCTCCACCTCGGCCGCGTGGCAGCCATTGGGGAAAGTGGGGCCGGTGGGGGTCCAGGCGCCGGTGCCGTCGAGCATGGCGCCCTCGGGCAGGGTGAAGGCGACGGCGGACAGGGTGATCCGGCGGTCGGTGCCGGCGATGCGGAAGGCGCCGTCGACGAACTCGATGTCGGAGGGCGCTGCTTCCAGCGCGTCGGCGGCGAGCGGCAGGGCCTTGGCGATCAGGTCGCCGGAGGCCTCGCGCAGGGCGACGGACAGGATCGGGATGGAGGCGGAGCCGCCGGTGCCGTGGCCGGAGGGAATGCGGTCGGTGTCGCCCTGGACGACGTCGATGGCGTCGAAATCGATGCCAAGCTGGTCGGCGATAAGCTGGGCATAGGCGGTTTCGTGGCCCTGGCCGTTGGACATGGAGCCCAGGAGCGCGGTGACGCGGCCATCAGGGCGGAGTTCGAGCCAGGCGGTCTCGCCCCAGCTGCCGGCGACGCGCTCGCAGTAATGCGCCCAGCCGAAGCCGCGCAGCAGGCCGCTCGCCTCGGCGGCGGCGCGGCGGGCGGGGAAGCCCGCATGGTCCGCGCGGTCGAGCGCGGTGTCGATCATGCGCGGGAAATCGCCGCTGTCGTAGTTCAGGCCGAGGGCGGTGCGGTAGGGATACTCGGCGGGGGTGAGCATGTTGCGGCGGCGCAGGTCGAGGCGGTCGACGCCCAGAACACGCGCCGCGTGGTCAACCAGGCGTTCGAGGAGGTAGACGGATTCCGGGCGGCCGGCGCCACGATAAACCTCGGTCGGCGCGGTATGGGTGAAGGCGCCGGTGACCGACACGTGGATGGCGGGCAGGCGATAAACGCCGGCGAGCGCCGGGGTGTTGGCCGTCGGGGATAGCTGGCCCTTGGGGGCGAGGTAGGCCCCGATGGCGGCGACGGATGTCACGCGCAGGGCGAGGAAGCGGTATTCGGCGTCAAGCGCCAGCTCGGCGGTGTAGACGTTGTCGCGCGCCTGGTAGTCGGAGACGAAGCCGTCGGCGCGCTCGCCGATCCAGGCGACCGGGCGGCCGACCCGGCGTGCGGCCCAAAGAACAAGAATCTGTTCGGGATACAGCGCGTTCTTGATGCCGAAGCTGCCGCCGACATCGGCGACGGTGACACGGACCTGGTCGCGCGGGATGCGGAAAACCTCGTCGGCCAGGGCGTCCTTCAGGCCGTGCGGCATCTGGGTGCCGGTGGCCAGCGTGTAACGGCCGTCGGTGTAGTCGCCGATCGCGCCGCGGTTCTCCATCGAGGCGACATGGATGCGGTTGTTCAGCGTGTCGAGCGACACGGTGTGGGCGGCGGCGGCGAAGGCGGCATCCACGGCGGCGGCGTCGCCGGCCTGCCAGCGGAAGCAGGCATTGCCGGGGGCCTCGTCCCAGACCAGGGGGGCGTCGGGGCGGGTGGCTGCGGCGGTGGCGGTGACACTGGGCAGCACGTCGTAGTCGACCAGCACCGCCTCGGCGGCGTCGCGGGCCTGGGTTTCGGTCTCCGCGATGACCATGGCGACGGTCTCGCCAACATGGCGCACGCGGCCGATGGCCAAGGCGGGGTGGTTGGGGCGGTGCAGGAAGCCCTGGTCGGGCGGGGTGCCGGGCAGGCGGATGAGGGGGCCGCCCGGGGTGATGCCGCCGATCCCGTCGGCCTGGGTGTCGGCGCCGGTCAGGATGGCGAGCACGCCTGGCATGGCGGCGGCGGCCGTGATGTCGATGGCGCGCAGCGCGGCATGGGCGTGCGGGCTGCGGATCATCACGGCGCGGGCCATGCCCGGTTGCAGCAGGTCGGCGGTGAAGCGGCCCTGGCCGAGCAGCAGGCGGGCATCCTCCTTGCGCCGCATCGGCTGGCCGAAGGCGTTCTTCGCCGTGGTGTCTGCGATCACGTCAGCTCCATCCGTTCATCAGGCGCGCGCGGGAACAGGGGTGTACGGCGCGGGGTGGAGGGATGGCCAGCGCTGCGCGATCGCGGCGAGAACGTCGTCCACCGCCAGCGATGCCATGCGGGTGCGCTGTTCGCCTTCGCGTCTGATCTCGGCGAGCAGGGTGGGCAGGGGTTCCGGCGTGCGGACCACAAGGCCGTTCGGGCCCCAGGGCGCGTAGTGGACGTCGTCGGTGGGGCCGAAAAGGCCAACGGTGCGCGTGCGGCTGGCGGCGGCCAGGTGCATCAACCCGGAATCGTTGCCGACGAACAGCGTGCTGCGTTCCAGCATGGCGGCAGTGACGGGGATGCCGCGGCCGAAGCCGTCGACCACCTGCGCCGCGGGCAGGTCGGCGGTGACCGGGCGGGCGGCCGCGCGCTCATCGTCGGTGCCGACCGGTGCCACCAGCGCCCCTTCCAGCAGGCCGCCGCGCCCCACGAGGCGGCGCACCAGTTCGGCGAAGCGCTCGGCGGGCCAGGTCTTGGGAACCCAGTTGGCACCCGTGCCCAGCGCCAGCACCGGGATCCCGGGGGGAAGCAGGCGGGCTGCCTCTGCGCGCAGGTCGTCGTTCAGCCAGATGCGCGGGGCGAGCGGCGGCAGGCCGAGCGTGCGGGCCGCCAGCGCCACGCGGTGTTCCCCAGGGCGGGCGCCCGGGGCGATGTGGCGGGCATCGGCGCGCAGCATCCAGGGCATCGCCGAGCGCCGCATGTCCACCACCCGCTGCCAGCGACGGCCGGCGACGGCGCCCCACAATTCGAGCCAGTGGCCGGCCACGCCGCGCTTGCGCATGACATGCAACTGCTCCAGCCGCGGGGTCATGCGCAGCACCAGGGCCGCCACCGGGCCACAGGCGATGGTGATCGGCGCGTCCGGGAAGTCGGCCAGCATGCGCTCCAGGAGGCCCGTGGTGATGACCGCGTCGCCGAGGCAGCTTGGGCCTATGAACAGCTGCGCCATCGTCGCCGCCTCAGGCCGCGTAGGATTTCTGCTCGGCGATGTCGCTGCCCAGCAGGGTGTTGATCGCAAGCTTCAAGGCCGCGCGCCGGTCGTTGGTGCGGTAGACGTCGCGGGCGAGTTGGATGAATTCGGGGCCGAAATCGGCGCGACGTTCATGCAGGCGCAGGGCGTCCTCGACCTGCCACAGGCGCAGGTTGACCTCGCCAAGTTCCGCGAGCAGCGGCGCCAGTGCGGCGCGGTGCGCGGCAACCAGGGGCGCGACCGCTTCGTCCAGCATCGCCGCCTCCCGCTGGACATGGGCCAGCTTCTGCGGATCGGCCAGGCGCGCGGCTTTGATCGCCAGGATCGCCAGCTTGTCCAACGCCTCGCCGGGCGAGATCGCGACGGTCACCCTCACGGAATCGGTCATGCCGGCACTAGACCAGTTTTGCCGGGCCATGGCGAGCGTCGAGCAACCGGCAAGGACACTCAGAACTCCAGCGAGGTCGCCTGCACCACCAGCGGCAGGGTGCGGACCATGGCCAGCACGTCCTCCGGCACCGGCTCGTCGACCGAAACCAGGCAAATGGCGTCGCCGCCGGCCTCGGCGCGGCCGAG
>JANPIH010000313.1:0-2886 GCA_031424895.1 Rhodospirillales bacterium | reverse complement strand
GCTTCAAGGTCGCACACCGCGCTCAGACGCAAAATGACCGAACTCCATGTGCCGTCATGCAGGGATGTCGTGTTCATCCCCGCACCGAATCACATCAAGCCGCGTCGGGAAAAGACCCTTCGATTCGCGCCTATGGGGCAGGGCCCCTGGGCTTGTGCCTTGGCGTGACATACCGCCCGGACATTGACGGCCTGCGCGCGGTGGTTGTGTCGGCGGTGTTTGCGTTTCATGCCGAGATTGTCTTGTTCCCGGGCGGGTTTGGAGGAGTGGACGTGTTCTGCGTGATCTCGGGGTTCCTGATCGTAGGGATTCTGCTGCGCGAGATGGCGGCGGGGACTTTTTCGCTGGCGCGGGTGTGAGGGCTGGCGCGGTGGTTCGGGAGGCGGTGTACGGGAAGGAAGCAGCTTCTCATGCCGAAGCAAAGCAACGTCTGTCCCTTTGCGCCCCATCTGGCCCTGTTCATTAGAAGAAAAGTTTTTTGGTTCTTTTTTCCAAAAAAGAACTACTTTCTTACTTGTTCTTGAACACCGGCTTGCGCTTTTCCATGAAGGCGGTGCGGCCTTCGATGTAGTCTTCGGAGGCGAAGCAGGCGGCGACGAGGCGGTCGGCTTCGGCGAGGTTGGCGGTGGGGGAGAGGGTGAGGAGTTCGTCGACGGTGCGTTTGACGGCGAGCATGGTCATGGGGGCGTTTTCGGCGATGGTGGCGCAGTATGTGCGGACGTAGGCCTCCAGCTCGGCGTCGGGGAGGACGCGGTTGACGAGGCCCATGCCCTTTGCTTCGTCGGCGGTGAAGTGGCGGGCGGTGTAAAAGATTTCCTTCACGTGGCTGGGGCCGACGAGGTCCATGAGGCGCTTGACGCCGGAGGGGCCGTAGCCGAGGCCGAGGCGGGTGGCGGGGACGCCGAATTTTGCGGATTCCGAGGCGATGCGCATGTCGCAGCAGACGGCGATGCCGACGCCGCCGCCGATGCAGTAGCCGTGGATCATGGCGATGGTGGGTTTCGGCGATGTGGCGATGCGGCGGGAGGCTTCGTCGGAGATGCCGTCGTATCTGGCGACGGTTTCGGGCGAGGAGCGGAGCTCGTTGAACTGGCTGATGTCGGCCCCTGCCACGAAGGCCTTGTCGCCGGCGCCCTTGAGGACGATGACGCGGACATTGGGGTCGGCCTCGAAGCGGTCGAAGGCGAGGGGGACTGCTTCCCACATCTCCTGGCTCATGGCATTGCGGCGGGCGGGGTTGTTGAAGGTTAGCCAGCCGACGGCGCCCTCGATGCGGGCGAGGACGCGGTCGGTGGGCAGGGCGATGTCGGTGGTGGCGTCCATGGCGGGGTTCCTGTGGTGGATGGCGGGCGGCTCGTGGTGGGCGGGCCGGGGTCAGCCGCCGCGGGCGCTTTCGGCGGGGTTCGCGCAGAACAGCGCGACCTTGTTGCCGACGGGATCGCGGAGGTAGCCGACGAAGAAGTGCTCGCTGTATTCGGCCCGCAAGCCGGGTGCGCCTTCGTCGGTGCCGCCGGCGGCGAGGCCGGCTGCGTGGAGGGTGCGCACCAGTGCGCGCGTCGGCGCCTGGAAGGCCGCCATGGAGCCGTTGCCGACGGTGGCGTCCGCGCCGTCGAACGGCCTGGTAACGTAGATCGTGCCGGCGCCGCTGTCCTGGCCTGGGGCGGCGGGCGCGGCGAATTCGATGCCGGTGGGGAGCTCGTTCATGGCGTAGCCGAGCGGGACGAGGATCGCGGCGTAGAAGCGGCCCGAGCGCTCCAGGTTGTTGGCGCCGATCGTGATGTAGTTCAGCATCTGTTCGCTCCCTTGTTTTCCGACCCTAGCCACTGCGCTGGCTCCTGAAAAGCAGGTGGTGGGTGCTGGCCAGCGTGCGGGCGTTGGGGGAAGATCAGGCAGGTTCGGCATGGCGGAGGCAATCGGGATGGCGCGGGCGCGGTTGAGGGATCTGGGGATTTCGACGGGGTTGCTGCCGACGGGGCGGTGGAATGCGATCACCGACGTGGCGGGGGTGAAGGTGGGGGTGGCGACGCTGGTTGCCGACTCGCCGCATGTGGTGCGGACGGGGGTGACGGCGGTGTGGCCGCGGGGGGAGGAGATCTGGCGGGAGTATTGTTTCGCGGGTGTCCATTCGTTCAACGGCAATGGCGAGATGACGGGGATTCCGTGGATCGCCGAGCAGGGGCTGCTGGGGGCGCCGATCTGCATCACCAATACCTGGTCGGTTGGGATCGTGCGCGATGCGATCTCGGCCGCGGCGCTGAAGGCGGGGGCGACGCAGAACTTCCATCTGCCGGTGGCGGCCGAGACGTATGACGGGTGGCTTTCGGAGAGCGAGCGGTTTCCGGTGACGATGGACCTGGCGATCGCGGCGATCGAGGCGGCGAAGGACGGCCCGGTGCCGGAGGGGAATGTCGGCGGCGGGACCGGGATGATCACGCATGAGTTCAAGGGCGGCACGGGGAGCGCGTCCCGCGTGGTGGACGGGTGGACGGTGGGGGCGCTGGTGCAATCCAACTATGGGTCGCGCGAGCTGTTCCGGGTGGATGGGGTGCCGGTGGGGCGGATGATCGGGCCGGAGGTGGTGCCGACGCATCGGCCCGCGGCACCGCCGCGTTCTGCGACTGAATACTCTCCAAGGGAGGCGGGGAGCATCATCGTGGTGCTGGCGACCGATGCGCCGCTGCTGCCGATCCAGTGCCAGCGGCTGGCGCGGCGGGCGACGACGGGGTTGGCGTGGGTCGGCGGCATTGGCGGGAACGGGTCGGGCGATATCTTCATCGCGTTCTCGACCGGGAACCGGGTTCGGCAAGGGGATCCGGTGAGCGATGTGCGGATGCTGGCGCCCGAGGCGATGACGAACCTGTTCCAGGCGGCGGCGGAAGCGACGGA
>JANPIH010000312.1:0-14748 GCA_031424895.1 Rhodospirillales bacterium | reverse complement strand
TGACGTTCGGGCAGGCGGCGAGTTTCTTGATCGAGGCGGCCCAGATTGGGAAGATTTCGGCGCGCTTGCCCGCGTAACGGCCGATGCCGAGGGGACCGCCGACGTGGTTCAGGACGATGGCGGTGCCGGGGAAAGCGCGGGCGAGGTCGGTGAGTTCGTCGATTTGCGGATGGTAGAGCCAGCCTTCGAAGGATAGGCCGTTCGGCGCCAGTTTGGCGAAGCCTTCGCGGAATTTCGGGTCCATCAGCTGGTGCGGCGGGGCGGGGTTGCCGGGGTTATTGAGCAGGGGGTCGTCGTCATGGGCGACGATGTGGCGGATGCCGCGGAAGCGTCCGTTGCCCGCCCGGATGTGGGTTTGCAGGACTTCCTCGACGGCGGCACCGAGGGTGAGGCTGGCGTGGCTGACGATGCCGGCGTTGACCTGGGTTGCGGTGCCGTAGACGCCGCTGGCGGACATGGCGGCGACGCCGTTGGCGAATTCGGTCTCGCCGATGGGTTTCATCCCCTCGGGGCCGGTGGCGCGGTGGAAGGCGCGGCATTGGATGAAGACGGTGGCGCGGATGTTATGGCCGCTGGTGGTGTCGGCCAGCAGGTCGTGGACCATGTATTGCCAGCCCGGGCGGTCCCAGAGGTGGTGGTGCGGGTCGATGATCGGCAGGTCCGGTTCGAGGATCAGCTCGTTGCGGCGGGAGAGCCAGTCGGCGCGCGGCATCAGGTAGGCGCTGTTCTGGGCGGCGGTCGGCGGCGGGGTGGCTGACATGGTTCTCTCCCGGGTTTTCAAACAGTTTCGGGAACAAGTCGCTCCCATGCAAGCTCGCGGTGGATTTCGCGCCCTTCGATGATGCGCGATGGCGGGCGGAGGAACATGCGGCCGGCTTCGAAGCGGGTGGCGCGGACCTGGTCGGTGCCGAGCCAGTCCGGCGTGTCGGCGCCGTCGACGACGGTGTGCAGCGTGGTGCCGTCGAAGGTGTAGGCGCCCATGTAGGAGCGGTAGGCGCGCTCCGTACCGGGCGGGAGGTCGGCGCGGCCGTCGGACAGGACCACGAGCATGCGCCCTTCAGCGGTGAAGGTGACGATGCCGAGCGGGATGGGACCGTAGGGTGCAGGCGCCGGGGTGCCGTCCGCGGCCCAGGCGCGGGTCGATATGAGGCGCCAATGGCCGACGATGTTGGGCATGTGGTCTCCTGCCGGGATTGAAGGAATTGTAAGAAAGCAGTTCTTTTTTGAAAAAAAGAACCAAAAAACTTTTGTCCCTTTGCATCGTAGTTAAACGACCGAGGCTCGGGCAAAATGGAAAGAAAGTCTTTTTGCTTCTTTTTCTTCAGAAAAAGAAGGATCTTACTTCACTCGCCACAGTAGCCCCGGCGGCGGGTGGGGGTGCACGTCGTGGGTCCGATGCGAAGGGGGCCCCGGCTTGCGACGGGGCCCCGGGGAGGATCAGGCGCGCATCAGTGGGCCGCGGGTGGTGCAGAACGCGTCGACGGCCTCGGCGAAGCGGTCGCATTCGGCCTCGCCGACCGGCAGGCTCATCGCCACCATGCCGCGGCGGGCGAGGTAGATGCCGGCCTGGAGCATGTCGAAGAAGAACAGCTCCAGCAGGCCTTCCTCGGTGGCCGAGGGGTTGTAGCGGCGCAGCAGCTCGCCGGTGCGGAAATGCGGCTGGATCATGCTGCCGACGCCGGTGAACTGCAGCGTGACCTTGTGCTTCTGCGCGATCTCGTTGAGGCGGGCGCGAAGGTTTTCTCCCTTCTGGTAGTGCGCCTCGGCCGCCGCGCCATCGAAGATCTCGCCGAGGGCGACGACGCCGCCGGCCATGGAGAGCACGTTGTTGTTGAAGGTGCCGCTGTGCACCAGCGCGTCGGGCTGGGTGGCATCGAAGGCGTCCATGATGGCGGCGCGGCCACCGAAGGCGCCGATGTTCATGCCGCCGGCGAGATACTTGCCGAGCGCGGTGAGGTCGGGGATCACGCCCGTGAGCTTCTGCAGGCCGCCGGCGGAGTGGCGGCTGGTCATCACCTCATCGAAGATCAGCAGCATGCCGAGCTCGTCGCAGGCGGCGCGGATGCCCTTGAGGAACGGGACAGTGGCCGGGATACATCCGCCGGAGCCCTGCATGGGCTCCATGATGACGGCGCCGATGCGGTCCTTGTGCTCGCGCATCAGGGCGACGGTGCCGTCGAGGTCGTTGTAGTCGGACATGACGAAGTCCATCGGCGCGGTCATGGCACTCGGGCCGCCACCGGTGAAGGTGAGCACGCTGCCGTGGTAGCCGCCGCGGAACACCAGGATGCCGGCGCGCTTGGTGTGGTGGCGCGCGACCGTCAGCGCCATCATGTTCGCCTCGGTGCCCGAGTTGGTGAAGCGCACTTTCTCGATGCCGGGGAAGCGGGCGCAGACGAGTTCGGCGAACCTGGGCTCGTTGTCGCCCACCGAGCCGAGGCCGATGCCGCGGCCAATGGCGGCCTGGACCTTCTCCAAAATGCGGGTTTCGGAATGCCCGAACAGGCCAGCGGTGTATTCGCCGCAGAGGTCGAGGTAGGAATTGCCGTCGATGTCCGTCACCTGGCAGCCTTGGCCGCCGGCCATGGCCGACGGGAACGGCGCGTAATACAGGTTTGAGCGGGTGTTGCCGCCGGGCATCACCGCCTTGGCCTTCTGGTGCAGCGCCGCACTTTTAGGCCGGGCGGCGGTGTAGCGCTCATGCGCCTCGGCGATCGCGGTGTCGAGGTCGCTGTTGCGCGGTGCGGCGATGGTGCTGGCGGACATGGCGGTTTCCCTGAATCCCTGTTCGGTGCGGTTGGCTTCGGGCCGCGGGAGTGCGGCGGAAGCGCCGGTATGGGCGAAGTCTAGCGAAGGTGACGGCGATGCACAGCCCGGATCGCTATCCGGGACGCTCTGCCAGCACCGGGCGGTAGCCGGCGCGCAGAACGGCGACGGTGCAGCGCGGGGTGAGGACCGTGACGGTGGCGTCGGGATCGGCCGGTTCGGCTGGCGAGTAGCCCCCGGGGTCGAAGCGGTGCAGGCGGCGATCGGCCAGCAGGGCGGGGGCGTCGCCATGCAGGACGAAGCTGCCGTGCGGCAGGTCGCCGAGCCTGGCGGCGTGGCGGCGTTGCGCCCTGCCCTCCCCGATCCGGTCGGCATGCATGCGCGCGTTCAGTGCCGGCGCCGTGGCGGGCTCGCCGTGGGCGGTGCGCCAGGCGGCCTGGAAGCGGCGGAAATCGGCACGGCGGCATTCGTAGCAAGGGCGATGGCCGGCGGCGAGCGCCACCGCCTCGTCGTGGAAGAACAGCTCGGTGTAGCTGTCGCCCCACACCTGGCGCTTGCGGCCGCGGAAGCAGGTGACGCAGGCGAGCCAGGCGTGGAGCGACCAGCGCGCTACGCCCAGCGTGCGGTCCGGACGGTGGATCCGGCCGCGATTGCCCATGAACAGGCCGCGCGTCGGGTGGGCGACGATCTCGCCCGTGGGCAGCACCCGGTTCTGCAGCGGCATCCTCACCTCCCCACGACGCGTGTTGCCAACCGCGCCGCGCCATGCCGCAATCGTTGCCGCAACAGGGGAGACGCGCCAATGGATTTCACCGGCAAGGTGGCACTGGTCACGGGCGGGGGCGGCGGCATCGGGCTGTCCACCTGCCTCGCCTTCGCGCGGCACGGGGCGAAGGTGGTGGTGGTGGACCATGACGCGGCGCTGGGCGAGGCGGCGGCCGGGGAGGTGCGCGCGGCGGGCGGGCAGGCGATTTTCGCGCGCGCCGATGTGCGCTCGGCGGCCGAGGTGCAGTTCTATGTGCGGGCGGCGACCGAGGCGTTCGGGCGCATCGACTGCTTCTTCAACAACGCGGGCATCGAGGGCCGCGTCGGCCCGATCACCGAGATGGACGACGACAACTGGCATGCGGTGATTGGGGTGAACCTCACCGGCGTGTATCTGGGCCTCAAGCACGTGCTGCCGGTGATGCTGAAGCAGGCGAGCGGCACGGTGGTGAATACCGCCTCCACCGCCGCGTTGTTCGGCGGGCCGGGGATGGCGGCCTATGTCGCCTCCAAGCACGGGGTGGCGGGCCTCACCAAGGTGTCGTCGGCCGAAGTCGCGCGCTACGGGGTGCGCATCAACGCCATCTGCCCCGGGCCGGTCGAGACGCGGATGATGCGCTCGCTGGAGGCGCAGCGGAACCCGGCCGATCCGGAAGCGGTCCATGCCGCCCACACCGCCGGCATGCCGACCGGGCGCTACACATATCCGGAGGAGGTGGCGAACGCCGTGCTTTATCTGTGCTCCGACCTGTCCTCCAACATCACCGGAACGCAGCTGGTGATCGACAGCGGGCGCTCGGCGACCGGCGGCGCCGTGATTGCGCCGCGGCGCAACCAATAGCGGCAGGGGACGGCAGGGGTTCAGCCGGACCCGATGCGGCACCAGGCCGCGGTGAGATATCGCACACCCTGGGCGGGCGAAGCCGCGATGCCAATCGCCGTGGTCGACGCGCAGCCTGCGCCGCGGCAGGCCACCGGCAGGCCACCGGCCAATCGGCGCCGAAACTCACTTCCAGGAGGGCGTTCCGATCGGCTGAAACAACGCCGCGATATCGTCTTCGGTGAAGGCAAGCGTGCCGCTGCCATCGGGGTCGAACAATGCCTCGGCCACCATGCGTTTGCGCGATTGCAGGTCCAGCATACGCTCCTCCACCGTCGCGGCGGCGATCAGCTTGTAGACGAAGACCGGCTTGTCCTGACCGATGCGGTGCGCACGGTCTGTCGCCTGGTCCTCGACGGCCGGATTCCACCATGGATCATAGTGAATGACCGTATCCGCCGCCGTCAGCGTGAGTCCGACGCCGCCGGCCTTGAGGCTGATGAGAAACAGCGGCACCGTGCCGCTTTGAAAGCTCTTCACCGGCGTCTCCCGATCCACGGTCTCGCCGGTCAGTTCCACGAAGCGGATGCCGGTTTTCACGAGTTCCTCCTTGATCAGGTCAAGCATCGAGGTGAACTGCGAAAACAGCAGTATCCGCCGCCCCTCTTCCACCAACGCAGGCAGGAGTTCCATCAGGAAATCGAGCTTGGCCGACGTCGCCGGCGCCTTGGCGCTGGCCTTGAGCTTGACCAGCCTCGGATCACAGCATGCCTGACGCAGCTTGAGCAGCGCATCGAGGATTTCTATGGCGCTGCGCGACAGGCCCTTGCTCGCCACCGCCTGCCGCACCTTCTGGTCCATCGCCAGACGCAAGGTTTCATACAGGTCGCGTTGACCGCCGGCGAGTTCCACCCAGCGCACCATTTCGGTCTTGGGCGGCAGTTCGGCTGCAACCTCGGCCTTGGTCCGGCGCAACAGGAACGGCTTGAGGCGGCGGGAGAGCAGTTGGCGACGCTCTGCGTCGTCCCGCTTCTCGATGGGGTTGCGGAATATCCTCGTGAAGGTTTTCGCATCCCCCAGCAGGCCGGGCATCAGGAAGGCGAACAGCGACCACGCCTCGCCAAGATGGTTCTGCACCGGGGTGCCGGTCAGGCACAGGCGATGGCCGGCCTTCAGTCGACAGGCCACCTGTGTCCAGCGCGAGGCGGGATTCTTGATGGCCTGCGCCTCGTCGAGCGCGATGCCGTGCCAGGTCACGCTCTCCAGCAGCTTGTCGTCGCGGGGGAGCAGCGGGTAGGTGGTCACGACCAGATCGATGCCGGCGAACGCCTTCGCGTCGCGGGCGCGCCCCAGGCCGTGCAGGACCAAAACGCGCAAACCAGGCGCGAACCTTGCGGCTTCGTTCCGCCAGGTGGCCACCAGGCTGGTCGGGCAGACCACCAGGAAGGGCGCCGCCATTCGCCCGCCTTGCTTCTCGGCCAGGATATGGGCGAGCGTCTGCACTGTCTTGCCGAGCCCCATGTCGTCGGCCAGCACACCGCCGAGTCCCTGTTCGGCGAGGAAGCCCATCCAGCCGAAGCCGGTGTGCTGATAGTCGCGCAGCGTGGCGTTGAACCCCTCCGGCACCGGCCGCTCCTCGGCGCGCGTCCCGTCGGCGCGCAGGCGTGTCGCCAATGTCCGCAGCCGATCCGCGCCCACCCAGCGCAGCCGTGTCGCCTCCGCAATCGCATCCAGCCCCATGGCCTGGGCCAATGACAGATCGATCGCGCTGCCGGCGCCGGGCGGGCGGTCGCCGAACAGTTCGACCAGCACCTCGACCAGGCTGCGCACGCGCGAAAACGACAGGGCCAAAGTGCGGCCGTCGGGCAGCGGGGTGTAGAGCATGCCCGCCTTCGCCAGGCTCTCCAGGGGTTGTTCGGGCTTCAACCGGCCGATGGCGGCGATGAGAACCGGCAGCAAGGCGACGCGTTCGCCCTCCACCTCGATGCCGAGATCGAGCGAGAACCACCAGCCGCCGCGGTCCTCGATCTCCGCCGCCCACTCGCCCTCGGCAACGACGAGATTGTGGCGGAAACTGTCCTCGACGACGATGCGCCAACCGTCCGCGGCCAGTTGCGGCGCGGTATCGTGAACGAAAACAGGCCAGGCAAGCGGATCCTCCTGCAATATCCGCCCGTATTGTTTCGGATGATGCTTGAGCGGGAAGCACATTCCACCCTCTCCCAGCACCTTTCCTACACGGGGATCATAGAGAAGAACCGGCGGGGCCAAGCCCAGATCGGCCAGGCGGGTCGCGGCCTGGCGTTCAAATTCGGGTCGCCGCGCACGCACGTGCACCGTATTGCCGTCCACCCGGCGCAGGTCGCCGAGACTGGACCGCGGATCTACCTCCTCGCCACCATAATCGAAGCGCAGCGATGCGACGTCGACCCAATCCGGCTCGGATGCCGCCGGCCGCCCCCAGCCTGGCTGCGGCAACTTGCGGCTTGCCAGGCGCAGCACCGGCACGGGCGGGGCATTGTCGACGACGACGGCAACATCGGTGCGCGGCGGAGTGATCGGCAGGGTGGGAAAACGCTGCCGCAGCGCGTCGGCCAAGGCCTGCGCCTGTCCCGGCGCCACCGGTGGCGCCAGCACGATCGCCCGCATCACCTCCGTTGGCAGGTCCGTCGTCAGTTTGCCGCAGGCGCCGGTGCTCGTTTCGACCACCCAGGGGCTGGCACCCGGCAGAACGACCAGCCCGTCGTCCACGGCGACCAGGCTTGGCGCCTGATCCCCTCCATCGGTGAGTCGCCAGCCCAACCGCCCGGCGCGATCCGGCCCGCGGCGCAGGGGCACGCCGGCCTTGGACCCCAAACAGGCCCGCCCGGTCGAGAGAATTCTCTCCATCGCCCAATCCATCGTCTCCGGCGACGCATCGGCGGGCCAGTTGTCGTCATGTCGAAAGGCCGGCTGCTCGGCCACCAGCACACGGGCAATTGCCCGGTCCGCCGGCAGCACGTAGCGCCCCGCCGTTTGGGTCACCAGATCCAGGCCCAGCGTCCTGCCGGCGCCCCAGCCACCTGCCTTCAAGGGGCGGCAGGCCAGCAGTTCCAGTGACGTGCGCTCGTGGCCGCTGGGAGTGCGTCCGACGCTGAAGCAATAGAGCAGTGTCTCCTGCGGCGGGGATTGTGTGCCAGTTGCGGCTGATGCCGCGTTGCCGCCGCCGGTTCCGGCGATCACCTCGCTCACCTGGTCCAGCCAGGCACGCACTGGTCCGGCAAGCGGATCGACGGGGCGGGGCAATTTCTCCGCACCAACCCGGCCAGCCCCCATTTCCGCACGCCCTGGCGGCTGGGTGGACGCCGAAAAATGTCCGCCCCGCACTCCCTGCAGAAGGGCCGCAACCGTGTGCTTGCAATCCATCGCGACAGGGCAGGTGCAAAAGCCTTCGCACACGGTTCCGTTGCGGCTTGAGGTTAGGTCGACGACAAGATCATAGACCTGACCATGGCTGCCGCGGACGAGGGCAGCGAGTTGCGCACCGCCGTCATGACTGGCAAGGCTCAGCGTGAGCACATTGCCGCGGCGCTGATAATCGTCACCACGCCGAAATGTCACCTCGTCGAACTGCGCCTGCACGTCTGCTTCCGTCAGCGGAACCGCCAGAACCGAAGCAGCGAAATCTCGTCGAGGACGGCGTGGCATATGGAACCTTCCAAGGATGGTCGCCTGACGAGCGACGGCGGGTGCTCCGAGGCTCTCGAGATTTCTGGCATTCCTCCGGCCGGTTGCAAAGCAGTGCCGAACGCCGTTGCTGACGATCATGCACGCGCCTAGCCATCGGTTTCGAGGTGACCAATCCGGGCACCGGTCGGAAGCTGGCAGGGCCCCTGCCCTATGCCGCTTCCCGCCCTCGCACCTCCCCCCGCACCTCCTGGTGCCACACCAGCAACCCGGCGGCGATAATGATTGCGATGCCGGCGAAGCTCCACGCGCCCGGCCTCTCGCCCCAGATCAGCAGGCCGAGCAGGGTGGAATACAGGATCGCGCCGTATTCGAAGGGTGCGACCAGCGTGGTCTCGCCGATGCGATAGGCTTCGGTCATCAACAGCTGGGCCGCAAGGGTGACGAGGCCGATCGCCAGCAGTCCGCCAAGCGCGATCCAGCCCGGCGTTACCCAGACCGGGATCGACATCAGCCCGGCGAGCACCGTGCTGCCGACGCCGAACCACAGAACGATTGCCACGTTGCTCTCGCCCTGCGCGCCCATCCGCCGGATGGAGATCATCGCCAGCGCCCAGGTGAGCACGCCCGTCATCACGATCGCCACCGGCACCAGCGGCAGCGCATCCGCCCCGCTATCCCACGGCCGGACCATCAGCAGCACGCCGCCCAGCCCCGCCAGCACCGCCACTACGCGCTGCCAGCCCACGCGCTCGCCCAGCAGCGGCACCGACAGGATGGTCAGGAACAGCGGCATGCAGAAGCCCAACGCCGTGTTGGTCGCCAGCGGCAGGGTGGCGTAGCCGTAATAGGCGGTCAGCATGCCGGTGAAGCCGAACAGCAGCCGCCAGACATGGCCCATCGGTTGGCGCGGCCGCAGCGCAAAGAGGCCGACGGTGCGCATCTGGATGGGCAGCATCACGGCAGCCACGACAATGCTGCGAAAGAACATGATCTCCACGACCGGAAAGCCGATGGCCAGCGCCTTAACCAGCGCGGCCGAGACCGTGTAGAGCCCCGAGGCGGCCATCACGCACAGAATTGCCCGCCGTCGCGTTGCCCCGTCCATGGCGGCGGACGCTATCGCGTGCCGGCAGGTGCCGCCAGGGCGCCGGGCGGCAGGGCTGGGTTGCCGCGCCGGGCATGATCCTGCAGGTCATGTTATAGGCCGCGCCATGACGAGCCCCGCGAGTCGCTACCCCACCGTATTGCAGGTGCTGCCCGCGCTGGAAACCGGCGGGGTGGAGCGCGGCACGCTCGAGATCGCCGCCGCCATCGAGGCCGCCGGCGGCCGTGCCCTGGTGGCCAGCGCCGGCGGGCGCATGGTCGCGGGCCTCGCCCGCAGCGGCGCGCGCCACATCGAACTGCCGCTGGCCTCGCGCGACCCCTGGCGCATCTGGCGCAACGCCGCGGCGCTGGAGGAGCTGATCGTGCGCGAGCGGGTGGACATCGTGCACGCCCGCTCCCGCGCCCCGGCCTGGTCCGCCTGGCTGGCGGCGAAGCGCACCGGGGTGCCGTTCGTCACCACCTATCACGGCGCTTACAACGAGGGCGCGCCGGGCAAGCGCTGGTACAATTCCGTCATGGCGCGCGGCAAGCTGGTAATCGCCATCAGCGGCTTCATCGCCGAGCTGATCCAGCAGCGCCACGGCGTGCCCCCCGCGCGCATCCGCATGATCCCGCGCGGCGTGGATGCCGACATGTTCGACCCGACGCGGATCAACGGCGACCGCGTGCCCCGGCTCGCCCGCGCCTGGCGGGTGGAGGACGGCCACCCGATCGTGCTGCTGCCCGGCCGCCTGACGCGCTGGAAGGGCCAGGCGGTGCTGATCCATGCCCTCGCGCGCCTGCGCAACGCCGATGCCGTCGTGGTGCTCGCCGGCTCCGACCAGGGGCGACGGGGATATGCCGAGGAACTGGCCGCACTCGCGCGCCGGCTGCGCGTGGAACACCGCGTGCGCATCGTCGGCAACGTGGACGACATGCCGGCCGCCTTCAAGCTGTCGGACATCGTGGTGAATGCCTCCACCGACCCCGAGGCGTTCGGCCGCGTGGTGATCGAGGCGCAGGCGATGGCCCGCCCGGTGATCGCCACCGACCATGGCGGCGCGGTGGAAACCGTCGCCCACGGCGTCACCGGCTGGCGCGTGCGCCCGAACGACCCCGACGAACTGGCCGGCATGCTCGATGCCGTGCTGGCGCAGAGTGCCGCCAAGCGGATGGAGATGGGGACCGAGGCCCGCGCCATGGTCACCGCCCGCTTCACCGTGAAGGCGATGCAGGAGGCCACGCTGGACGTGTATCGGGAAGTGCTGGGGTGAGCGCGGCCGCCGTGCGCCGTGTGCTGGTGATCCGGCTCGGCGCGCTGGGCGACGTGGTGATGTCGTTCCCAGCCTTCGCGGCAATCCGCGCGCATCATCCGCAGGCGGAGATCACGCTGCTGACCACCCGGCACTACGCGGCCCTGGCCGAGGCGGCGCCGTGGTTCGACCGCGTGGCACTGGATGCGCGGCCGGCGTGGTGGAATGTGCCGGGGCTTTTGCGGCTGCGGCGCATGCTGCGCGGCTTCGACATGGCCTACGACCTGCAAACGTCCGGCCGGTCCTCCTGGTATTTCCACCTCGCCGGCCGCCCGCCCTGGTCCGGCATCGCGCGCGGCTGCTCGCACCCGCAAACGGGGCCGGCCCGCGAGCGGATGCACACGTTCGAACGCCAGCGCGACCAGCTCGAACGAGCCGGCATCACGCGCTTCCCCGCGCCCGACCTGTCGTTCCTGACCAGCCGCGCGCTGCCGCCGCTGCCGGAGCGCTTCGCCCTGCTGGTCCCCGGTGCCTCCGCCCACCGGCCCGGCAAGCGCTGGCCGGCCGAACGCTACGGCGAGCTGGCTGCCGTGTTGGCCGCGCGCGGCCTGACGCCGGTAGTGACCGGGGCGCCGAACGAGGCACCGCTGGCCGCCACCATCCGCGCCGCCTGCCCCGAGGCGGTGGACCTCACCGACCGGTCGCCGCTGATCGACGTGTTCGCGCTCGCCGCCCGCGCAGACGTGGTGGTGGGCAACGACACCGGCCCCACCCACATCGCCACCGCCACCGGTTGCCCAGCCATCGTGCTGTTCTCGCACGAAAGCGACCCGGCCATGACCGCCCCTCGCGGCCCCGGCGGCGCCTGGCCGACCGTGATCCGCGTGCCAGTGCTGGCCGACCTGCCAGTGGCGAGGGTTGCAGCGGCACTGCCCTAGCGCCATACAAAACGCCCTTTTTCCCCGAGGAGAGCGACCCATGCCCGCCATCACGCTGCCCGACAACTCCGTGCGCCAGTTCGATGCGCCGGTGTCGGGCACTACCGTGGCGGCGGCGATCGGCCCGGGCCTTGCCCGCGCGGCGCTGGCCATGAAGCTGGACGGCAAGCTGGTCGACCTGTCCACGGTGATCGGGCAGGACGCCCGCATCGTCTTCGTCACCCGCCGCGACGAGGACGCGCTGGAACTGATCCGCCACGACTGCGCCCACGTGCTGGCCGAGGCGGTCCAGGAACTGTTCCCCGGAACGCAGGTGACGATCGGCCCCTCGATCGAGCACGGCTTCTACTACGATTTCGCCCGCAACGAGCCGTTCGCGACCGAGGATTTCGCCGCCATCGAGGCCAAGATGCGCGAGATCATCGCCCGCAACGCCGCGTTCGAGCGCAGCGTGATCGACCGCGACGCCGGCATCGCCTTCTTCGAGGCCAAGGGCGAGAAGTACAAGGCGGAGCTGATCCGCGACCTGCCGGGCAGCGAGGTGATCACGCTGTATTCGCAGGGCGACTGGATCGACCTGTGCCGCGGCCCGCACATGCGCGGCACCGGCGATATCGGCACCGCCTTCAAGCTGATGAAGGTCGCCGGAGCCTATTGGCGCGGCGACCACCGCAACCCCATGCTCAGCCGCATCTACGGCACCGCCTGGCGCGACCAGAAGGAGCTGGATGCCTATCTGCACATGCTGGAGGAGGCGGAAAAGCGCGACCACCGCCGCATCGGCAAGGATATGGGCCTGTTCCACCTCCAGGAGGAGGCGGTCGGCAGCATCTTCTGGCACCCCAAGGGCTGGAAGCTGTATCGCACCTGCGAGGACTATATGCGCCGGCGCATCGCCGAGGACGGCTACCTGGAGGTCAAGACCCCCCAGCTGGTCGACCGCGTGCTGTGGGAAAAATCCGGCCACTGGGAGAAATACCGCGAACACATGTTCCTCGCCCGCGTGGACGAGGAGGACAAGACCCTGGCACTCAAGCCGATGAACTGCCCCGGCGCGGTGATGATCTTCAACCAGGGTATCCGGAGCTACCGCGAATTGCCGCTGCGCCTGGCCGAATTCGGCGCCTGCCACCGCTACGAGCCCTCCGGCGCCCTGCACGGCATCATGCGCGTGCGCAGCTTCCTGCAGGACGACGCGCACATCTTCTGCACCGAAAATCAGGTTGCGGCGGAGACGGTCAAGTTCGTGGCGCTGCTCTCGTCGGTCTATGCCGATTTCGGCTTCCCGGAGTTCCGAGTGAAATTCGCCGACCGGCCTCCGACGCGAGCCGGCAGCGACGATGTGTGGGACAGGGCCGAAGCGTCGCTGAAGGATGCCTGCGTCGCGGCCGGCGTGAACTATGAGCTGAACCCCGGCGAGGGCGCCTTCTACGGCCCCAAGCTTGAATTCGTCCTGCGCGACGCGATCGGGCGAGACTGGCAGTGCGGCACCCTCCAGCTGGATTTCGTGCTGCCAGAGCGGCTCGGCGCCGAATATGTCGCCGAGGACGGCGCGCGGCACCGCCCCGTTATGCTCCACCGCGTCATCTTCGGCAGCATGGAGCGCTTCCTTGGCATCCTGATCGAGCAATACGCCGGCCGCTTCCCGCTGTGGCTGTCGCCGGTGCAGGTGGCGGTGGCCACCATCGTGTCCGACGCCGACGCCTATGCCACCGAGGTCGCCGAAACCCTGCGCCGCGCCGGGCTTTCGGTGAAGCTCGACCTGTCGAACCAGAAGATCAACGCCAAGGTGCGCGAACACAGCGTGCAGCACGTGCCGGTGATCGCCGTGGTCGGGCGAAAGGAAGCGGAGCAACGCACCGTCGCCCTGCGCCGCCTCGGAGGAGACGCGCAGGAGGTTTTGTTGCTGGACGAGGCGGTTGCGCGGTTGAAGGCGGAGGCGACGGCGCCGGATATGGTGCGCGCCATCGCGTGATCGCCGCCATGTAAACGTCGTAAGCCTTGAAAACGGACGCCGTTGGTCGCAACATAAGGAGTTGCATACGGCGCCATCCGAACAATCCATGCACACGAACGTCAACTGCCACAGGAGAATACCATAGCCCGAGGACCCATGCCCGCACCGCCCAACCGCGACGGGCCCCGCGTGAACGAGGATATCCGCGTCCCCCAGGTGCGACTGATTGACCAGGACGGCGAGATGCTGGGCGTGATGACCGCCCGAGAGGCGATCCAGCGCGCCTACTCCGTCGGCCTCGACCTGCTCGAGATCAGCCCGAACGCTGAGCCGCCCGTCTGCAAGATCCTCGACTTCGGCAAGTTCAAATACGAACAGCAGAAGAAGAAGAACGAGGCGAAGAAGCGGCAGAAGGTGATCGAGATCAAGGAGATCAAGGTCCGCCCGAACATCGACGAGAACGACTACCAGGTGAAGCTGCGCGCGATGAAAACCTTCATCGAGGAAGGCGACAAGGTGAAGGTCACCCTGCGCTTCCGCGGTCGCGAGATGGCGCACCAGGACATCGGCGTGAAGGTGCTCGAACGCATTCGTGCCGACATGGACGTGGCCACCAAGGTGGAGCAGATGCCGAAGATGGAAAACCGCCAGATGGTGATGGTGCTCACGCCGCGCTGATCCGCGCCGCCCAATCGCCGCATCCGATGGCCGGGGAGCATTCCCCGGCCATTTGCGTTCCTACAGTCGCGTGCCAGCAAAGCGCCAGCTGTTCGCCCCCGGCATCTCGAACAGGTGCGGCCCCAGATCGGCCAGCGTGTTCACCCCGATATTGGCCATCGCCGTCAACGTCTCGTTGCGCATGATGGTCAGCGCCTTGCTCGCCCCCGCTTCGCCGGCCACCGCCACGCCATACAGCGTGTTGCGCCCGCACAACACCGCCTTCGCTCCCATCGACAGCGCCTTCACGATATCGGTGCCGCGCCGGATGCCGCTATCGAACAGCACCGTCGTCTTGTGCCCCACCTCGGCCACGATGCTCGGCAGCATGTCGATCGAAGCCACGGAAATATCGAGATTTCGCCCGCCGTGGTTCGATACCACGATCCCGTCCGCCCCCCGCTCGACCGCAATGCGCGCATCCTCGGGATGCATGATGCCCTTCACGATCAGCGGCCCGCGCCAGCGGTCGCGCAGCCGGTTCACGTCGTCCCACGACAGGTCCTCGGTGTGGCGCACGCGGTCGCCCAGCGGGCTCTGGGTGATCGGCGTGCGGAACTCCTCCGGGTAGTTCTCGAACCGCGGCAGCCCGCCATTCTTCATCACATACTTGCCCACGGTGCCGAACAGCCAGTGCGGCGCCAACGTGATGTCGATCAACGACTTCAACGTCGGCTTGTAAGGGAATGAAAAACCATTGGCCTTGTTATAGGTGCGGTTGGGCGACACCGGCGTGTCCATGGTCAGGAACAGCGCCTCGAAGCCGTTGTTCTGCGCGCG
>JANPIH010000311.1:0-4847 GCA_031424895.1 Rhodospirillales bacterium | reverse complement strand
AGCGAGAGCGAGATCGGCGGCGCGCTGGATTTCCTCGCGGCCCATCCGGACTGGCAAGGCGATTTCCTGCGCATGGCCCAGGCCGGACCCGCCGGGCCGGTGCCACGCGAGACCTACGAGACGATCATGGACGGCATCCTTCCGGCCCTGGCGGCGACGAAATACGATGCCGTCTATCTGGCGCTCCACGGTGCGTTGCTGATCGAGGACGAGCCGCGCGGCGACCTGGAGACCATCCGCCGGGTGCGCGCGGCCATCGGCCCCGGCGTGCCGCTAGGCGTCAGTTTCGACCTGCACGGCAACATGGACCCGGAGATCGGCCGGCTGCTGGATTTCGGCGCCGGCTACAAGACCCACCCGCATATCGACCAGCGCCCGACGGCGCTGCGCGTGCTTGGCGTGCTGCGGCGCTGCGTCGGCGAGGGGCTGCGGCCGAAGGGGGCGATCGCGGCGATGGGCGCGATCCTGCCCAGCATCAACATGCGCACCGCCGAAGGGCCGATGGCCGAGCTGGAAGCCTTCGCCGCCGGGTTGGAGGCCGGCGACCCGGCGCTGCTCGACGTCTCCACCTTCGGCGGCTTCACCTATGGCGACACGCTTTCGGCCGGTGCCACGGCAATGGTCTGGCACGCCACCAGCGCCGACCGCGCCCAGGCGGTGGCCGAGGCGATGGCGGGGCAGATGAAGGCGCGCCGGTCGCGCTTCTTCATCCGCCTGCCGACCCCGGCCGAAGGCATCGCCCAGGCGCTGGCGGCTGGGAAGTTCCCGGTGGCGGTCACGGATGCCGGCGACAACGCGGGCTCCGGCGGTATCGGCGACACGCCGGGCCTGCTGCGCGCCCTGCTCGATGCCGATGTGCAAGTGCCGACGGTGTTCGCCTACATCACCGATCCCGGCCTGGTCGAGCGCGCGCAGCAGGTGGGTGTGGGCGGCGAGCTGGTGGGCACGCTGGGCGGTCGGCTGACCGACGCCTACGGCCCGAAGGTGCCGTTCGGCGGCACGGTGCTGGCGCTGACCGAAGGCAAGTACCGCAATAGCGGGCCGATGATGCGCGGCGTGATGAGCAATTTCGGCCCGACTGCACTGGTCTCCCTGGCCGGTACGGCGGGTGGGCGCAACGTGAAGCTGATCGTCACCACCTACAGCCGCAGCCCTCACGATCCCGGGTTGCTGGCGCTGCACGGCATCGCGCTCGAAGAGGTCAAGCTGATCTGCGTGAAGGCGAAGAACCATTTCCGCGCCGCGTTCAAACCGCTGCTGGCCGACATCATCGATGTCGACGCGCCCGGCCCGGCGGCGCTGGAGATCCGCAGGTTCCGCTTCCGCCATGCGCCGGCGTCGCTCTACCCGCTGTCCGAGTAGGCCCCATGAAGCACGACGCCGCCGTTGCCCGCGACCTCGACCTGCTCGGCCTGCCGCCGCGCGCCTGGCCGGCCACCGTATCGACACCCGACGGCACACCGGCGCTGGATGTGTTGGTGGTTGGCGCCGGCATGTGTGGCATCGCCGCCGCCGCCGCGGTGACGTTCAAGGGCGTGCGCAACATCGAGGTGCTGGACGAGGCGCCGCCCGGCCGCGAGGGGCCTTGGACCACCACGGCGCGCATGGCGACGCTGCGCAGCCCGAAGCATCTTCCCGGCATCACGCTGGGCATCCCGTCGCTGACCTTCCGCGCCTGGTATACCGCCCGTCACGGCGAGGGCGGCTGGGTGGCGCTCACCAAGATCGCCAATGCCGACTGGCAGGCCTACCTCGCCTGGCTGCAACGCGTGCTGTCGCTGCCGGTTCGCCACGGCGTCGGGGTCATTGCCATCCGGCCGGAAGGGGCGCTGCTGCGGGTGGAGACGACCGGCGGGGTGCGCCACGCCCGCCACGTGGTGCTGGCGACGGGGCGGCTCGGGGCCGGCGGCATGAACATCCCGGCCTTCATCGACCCCGCGCTGTGGCCCGACCGGGCCGCGCATGCCGCCGAGCTGATCGACTTCGCCGCCCTTGCCGGAAGCCGCGTGGCTGTGCTCGGCGCCAATGCCGCCGCTTTCGACAACGCCGCCGTCGCCCTGGAGCACGGTGCCGCGGCCGTCGACATGTATTGCCGCCGTGCCACGTTGCCGCAGGTGAACAAGAGCCGTGGCGCGACCAACCCGGGCTATTTCGAGGGCTGGTCCGCCCTGCCGCCCGACGAGCGCTGGAAGCTGATGGTCTGGCTGCACGACGAACGCTCGCCGCCGCCGCACGAGAGCGTGCATCGTGTGCTGAAACACCCCGGCTTCCGGCTGCATCTGGCGACCCCGGTTGTCGCCGCCCGGCCAGCCGATGCCGGCGTGGCGTTGGACCTGCCCGGCCGCCGGGCCTACGCGGATTTCCTCATTTCCGCGACGGGGTTCGAGGTGAACCTGGCGCGCCGCCCCGAACTCGCAGCACTCGCGCCACATGCCGCATTGTGGCGGGACGTATATCCGGCCCCGCCCGATCTCGACCGTCCGGAACTGGGCCTCTACCCCTTCCTTGGCCCCGGGTTCGAGCTGACGGAACGCACCCCCGGCACCTGCCCCGCACTGGCCCGCGTGCATGTTTTCAACCACGCCGCCTATGCCGCGATGGGCCCGATCGCCAGCGACATCCCCGGCGTGTCGGCCGCCGCCGGGCTGCTGTCCACCGCCATCGTGCGTGCCCTGTTCGTGGAGGATCGCGACGCATTGCAGGCGCGGCTGGCCGCTTTCGCCGAGCCCGAGCTGGAATCCACCCCTTTCTTCGCCCCCGAAACCCTGCCTGCGGGGGCTTGACTGAAAACGCCGCCCGGCCTTTGGTCCGCCGCCCTGACGGAGACACGACGATGGCGGCGCAATTCTGGTTCGACGGCAGCTGGACCGACGAGAACCTCAAGCTCATCGGACCGGCCGACCATTCCTTCTGGCTCGCTTCCATGGTGTTCGATGGCGGCCGCGCCTTCCAGCGCAGCGCCCCCGACCTCGACCTGCACTGCCAGCGTGTCGTGAAATCCGCCCTGGCGCTTGGCCTGTCGCCGGACAAGGCACCCGAGGAGATCCAGGCCCTGGCGATCGAAGGCATCCTGCGCTTCCCCGCGGAGGCCGAGCTCTACATCAAGCCGATGTTCTTCACCCAGGGCGGCTCCATCGCCACCGGCACCGCCAAGACGGCCTTCGTGCTGCACATCTTCGACGCGCCGCTGCCCGGCGACGAAGGCTTCTCCGCCACCCTCTCCCCGCTGCGCCGCCCGGCGCCGGAGATGGCGCCGACCGACGCCAAGGCATCGTGCCTCTACCCCAACTCCTCCCGCGCCACCCGCGAAGCCACGGCGCGCGGCTTCGACGAGGCGGTCATGCGCGACCCGTGGGACAACATCGCCGAGTTCGCCTTCGCCAATTTGTGGATCGTGAAGAACGGCGTGGCGCTGACGCCGGCCGACAACAAGACCTTCCTGGCCGGCATCACCCGCTGGCGCACCATGCAGCTGCTGAACGAAGCCGGCGTGGAAGCGCGCGAGGCGACGCTGACCGCGCGGGACCTGGAGGAGGCGGACGAGATTTTCTCCACCGGCAACTATGGCAAGATCGTGCCCTGCACCAGCTATGAAGGGCGCGTACTCAACACCGGGCCGGTGGCGCAGCTGGCCAAGCGGCGATACTTCGAATGGGCGAGGTCGACGCAGATTGACTGAAGCGAAAGAAAGGCCTTCTTTTTCTGTAGAAAAAGAAGCAAAAAGACTTCATTCATAAGCTGCCTGAACCACCCGGTGTTACCCGTGGGGAGCGGTGCGGCATGAATGAAGTTTTTTTGCTTCTTTTTGTTCACAAAAAGAAGAGTCTTCCTTGCTTCACGGCACTCGCGGCGTCACCGGCGCTGCCCCATCCATTGTCGCGCGGATGAACGCCCCGCCATTGCCGATTGCCTTGCGCCCGGCGGCCAGCACGGGGTGCATCACGTGCCAGACGTGGATCATCTCGGGCCAGATCTCCAGCGTGACCGCGACATGCGCGGCCCCGGCCAGCGCGGCCAGGCGTGTCGCGTCGTCCAGCAGCGTCTCGGCCGCGCCCACCTGGATCAGCAGCGGCGCGAGGCCGGTGAAGTTCGCGTGGAGCGGTGACGCCAGCTTGTTCTTCGGATCAGCCCCGCCAAGGTAGGTCTTGGCCATGAACTCGAGCGCGGCCTTCTGCACCGAGGGATCCTCGGCCGCCTTGGTGGTCACGGAGGCGGCGGTCGCTTCCATGTCGATCCAGGGCGAGATGCACCAGCCGCAGGCCGGCTGCGGCAGGCCAGCGTCGCGGATCGCGAGCATGGCGGCGACCACCAGCCCGCCGCCGGCGCTGTCCCCGGCGATCGCGATGTGGCCGGGTGCGAAGCCCTGTGCGAGCAGGTAGCGATAGGCGGCGACCGTGTCCTCCACCGGCGCGGGGAATGGATGCTCGGGTGCGAGGCGGTAGTCGAGCGATAGCACTTTCGTTGCGGCGGCCCGGCCCATTTCGGCGGCGGCGTGGCGGTGGCTGTCGATCGAGCCGATCACGTAGCCGCCGCCGTGGACGTAGAGGATGGCGCGGGTGGGGTCAGCGTTGGGCGTGCCGGTCCATTCCGCCTTTACCCCGGCGGCGATGACGGGTTCGACCGTGATGTCGTCGGCCAGCGTGTTGGCCAAGCCCCGCGCATCGATGCCGCGCCGCATCTCGGCGAGGTCGGCCGCCTTGGGCCGTGCGGCGATGGCGGCGCGCAGCGCGTCGATTTCCGGATTGCTCATTCGTTCGTTTCCCCCGTTGGTATGTGTGCCGTCAGGCCAGGGCGGCTTCGACCGCCGCGGCGACGCGGAACAGCTGGGCATCGCCCATCGTCTCGCC
>JANPIH010000310.1:0-11339 GCA_031424895.1 Rhodospirillales bacterium | reverse complement strand
CACCGCGCTCAGACGCAAAATGACCGAACTCCATGTGCCGTCATGCAGGGATGTCGTGTTCATCCCCGCACCGAATCACATCAAGCCGCGTCGGGAAAAGACCCTTCGATTCGCGCCTATGGGGCTTGGCCCCTGGCGGGTCTGGGCAGAGCCCAGCCTTTCCTTACCTTCCTCTCCGCCCCCACCCTACTCCGCCGCGCGCGGCCGTTCCGAGGGGTCTTCGCTCGGGATGTTGATTCCGCCGCCGCGCCGTGCGGCCAGCGCCTTGGGGGTGCCGTCGCTGGCGACGACGGACCGTCCGTAGGCCGGGATCGAGGGAATGGCGTCAGGCGCCAACGCAGGCATCCAGTTTTTCCGCTGCAACGCAGCCTCGATATACGGCGCGAGTTCGGCTTTCTTGCGCGCGTCGCGTTCTGCCTGGCCGGCCTTCATCACCGGCATCACTTCGGCGGCGAACAGTTCGAGCGAGGCGATGATGTCGGCGTGCGTATTGCGTCCCGCCTGCTGCACGAAGATCACCTGGTCGACGCCGGCGTCCTGGTATTGCGTCAGCCGCTCGATCAACTGTGCCGGCGTGCCGATGCCGTTGCCCACGGCCTGCGGCATCGCGTCACGGCCACGTTCGAAACGCTCCCACACATTGGTCACGCCGGGAATGTGGTCGCCATAGACGTAGTGATGGCCGAGCGCGAAGCCGAAGAACTGGAAGCCCTCGCCGCCCCGCCGGATGGCTTCGGCTTCGTCGTGATGCACGGAGAAGCCGGTCGCCATCGCGACGTTGGCGTTCACCGAATGGCCGATCGGCACGCACTGGTCAGACTTGATGATGTCGTAGTATTCGCCGGCCCACTTCGCCGCCTCGGCGGGATCCACGAACGCGAACGCCAGGGCGCCAACGCCGTTGCGCGCCGCCACATGGATCGTTTCGCGGTTGGAGCAGGCCAGCCAGATCGGCGGATGCGGCTTTTGCAGCGGCTTCGGGATCACATTGCGGGCAGGCATCGAGAAATAGTCGCCCTTGAAACCCGGATAGGGCGCCATCGCCATCATGTTGGCGGTCTGTTCGGTCGCCTCGGCCCACATCAGCTTCTTCAGCGCGGGGTCGACATTGAACCCCTCCAGTTCCGCCCGCGACGCCGAGGACCCCGTGCCCCATTCGGCGCGGCCCGACGACACCAGGTCGAGCATCGCCATCCGTTCCGCGACCCGCGCCGGCGGGTTGTAGCCCGGCGGGGACAGCACTACCGCATGGCCGATCCGGATCTGCTTCGTGCGCCCGGCGGCCGCGGCCAGGAACACTTCCGGCGCGGAGTTATGCGAATACTCCTCCAGGAAGTGATGCTCGTTGGCCCAGACGTAGTCGAGCCCCAGGCGGTCGGCCACCTCCACCTCCGCCAGCGCCTGCTGCACCAGCTGGTGCTCGGAATTCGCATCCCACGGGCGAGGCAGCTGCAACTCGTAGATCAGGCCGAACCTCATCGTGTGTCTCCAACCTGGTTTGTCTCAACGATTGAGCGAACGATACGGAACGCTGCGGCGTCCGTCCAGCACGGCCCCGCCGGCTTGGAAGAAAATCCTCGCATCCCGATAATTCCCTTGCGTCGATAACACTCGTTAGATATAAAATCACATGCCCCCAATCCCGGTCTCCCTGCCCGCCGCCATGCGCGCCCTTGCCCTCACGGGCGAGCAGGAGAGCCACGCCCAGATTCCGGGCCTGCTCCAGATGCTCCTCCTCCATATCCTCGCAATGCTCTACGCCCGCCCTGCCCACGCCCCCGGCCACGCCACATGGCTCTTCCGCGCCGGCGCGCCCCTGGTCAACGCCGCCCTCGCCGCGCCCCTCGCCCTTCCGGGCCATGCGCCCGAGTCGGCAAGCACCCCCCTGCCCCCCATCCGCCGTCGCGGCGCCGACGAGATCATCATCGCACTCGCCCATCGCGGCCCGCCGCGCAATCCGTCGCGCCCGGCCCGCATGCCCCCCGCACGCCCCCGCCCCGCCCGCGACCCGCCGTGCCACCAACAAGCACAAGTGCCACCGGAACGGGCCCTCGCCCGTGTCGCCACCCCTTGCCTTATTAATTACGATATCGCAAATTTATGACGCCCGCCGAACGTCATAGAATTGCGGAAAGCCCATCCGCACGCCGGTGATCCCCCGGTTGAACGCCGTCGGCCCATAGTTGCACCCCAGCGGCAGATGCGCCGGCGCCCGCATGAACTCCACCTGCAATTCCTCGCAGATCCGCTGCTGCGCCGGAATGTCCCGCGCATCGAACCACGCCGCCCGCAGCGCCTCGATCTTCGCATTGTCCGGCCAGCCGAACCACGCCCGCTCCCCGTTCGCCCGCAGCCCCAGATGCGCCGCCGGGTCGAAATTGTTGGTGCCCGTCAGATACGTATAGAAGATGTTCCACCCGCCCCGATCGATCGGCCCCTTGTTCGCCCGCCGCTGGATCGTCGTTCCCCAGTCCACCGCCTGGTAATCCACATTCAGCCCAAGCTTCTTGAACAGGTCGCTGCCCACCAGCGCCAGCCCGTTGGTCGCCGGGTAGTCCACCGCCCCCAGCATCACAATCTTCTCGCCCTTGTAGCCGCTGGCCGCGATATCGGCCCGCACCTTCGCCAGGTCGCGCCGCCCGATCAACGGGTCCAGCCCCGCCTCGGTCGCCAGCGGCGTCCCCGGTGTGAACAACCCCACCCGGTCCTTCCACAGGCTCCGGTCCTCGCCCATCGCCGCCGTCATGAACTCCGCCTGGTCGATCGCCCCCAGCAACGCCCGCCGCAGCAGCGGGTTGTCGAATGGCGGCAGCAGGTGGTTGAACCGCAACACCGCGATCCCGCCGATCACGTCCGGCTGCGTCGCCAGCCGCGGGTTGCGCCGGATCATATCCATCAGGTCGGTGGCAGGGCTCTCGATCCAATCCACCTCGCCATTGACCAGCGCATTCACCGCCGTCGACGCATCGGGGATCACGTGCCACTCCACCCGCTCGAAATGCGCCACCTTCGGCCCGGAGGTGAACGTCGCCGGCCCGTCCTTGCGCGGCACGTAGCCAGCGAACTTCTCGTACACCGCCCGGCTGCCCGGCACCCGCTCCGATGCCACGAACCGATACGGACCAGAGCCCACCATCTCCGTCACCTGCCGGTTCGGATCGGTCATTGCCAGCCGCTCCGGCATGATGCACGGCATCGGCGTACCGGTCTTGCCCAGCGCGTTGGGCAAAAGCGGAAACGCCTTGTTCAGCCGGAAACGGATCGTCCGGTCATCCGGCGCGCTCAGCTCGTCGGTCGCCGCCATCAACGCCTGCCCGAACGCATCGCGCGCCGAAAACCGCCTTATGCTCGCCACCGCATCGCGCCCGCGCACCGGCTCCCCATCATGAAACCGCAGCCCCTCGCGCAACGTCAGCGTCCACTGCCGCCCGTCATTCTCAACAACATGCCCCTCCACCATCTGCGGCCGAATGACATAGGTGTCGTCCTGGCCATACAGCGTGTCGAACACCGCATAGCCGTGGTTGCGCGCCACCGTCGCCGTGGTGAACACCGGATCGAGAATGGCGAGGTCGCCTTGCGGAATGATCTTCAGCGTGGTGCGCGCCTGCCCGCGCGCCACACTGGGTGCGGCCAGCACGGCGGCGGAAGCGGCCAGGAAGCTGCGACGTTTCATCGTATGGTCTCCTTCTGCACCGGCGCCGGGCCTGCTAGGCTGCACCGTTCAAGAAGAGGTTATGCCATGCGCGCCGCCATTTTCCGCAAGGGCGATCTGGTCGTCGACTCAATTCCCGACCCGGTCCTGCAAGCGGGCCAGGTCCTCGTCCGCACCCGCGCCTGCGGCATCTGCGGCTCCGATCTGCACGCCGCGAAGTTCCCCGAACAGTTCGCCGCCCTGGCCAAACGCGGCGGCGCCCGCTGGACCATCGACCCCGACCGCGACCTGGTGTTCGGCCACGAGTTCGTCGCCGAGATCGTGCAGAACGGCCCGGGCACCGAGGGCCGCTTCGCCCCCGGCACGCTCGTCACCTCCATGCCGCTGACCATCGCCGGCACCAACGTCATCGGCCTCGGCTACAACCCCGACCAGCCCGGCGCCTTCGCCGAATACATGCCGCTGGCCGAACGCATGCTGCTGCCAGTGCCCGCCGGCATGAACCCGGACCACGCCGCCCTGGTCGAACCGCTCGCCGTCGGCGTCCACGCCGTCAACCACGCCCGCCTCGCGCCCGACGACGTCGCCCTCGTCATCGGCTGCGGCCCCATCGGCCTCGCGGTCATCGCCGCCCTGAAGATGCGCGGCGCCGGCCCGATCATCGCGTCCGACTACTCCCCCGGCCGCCGCGCACTGGCCCGCCGGATGGGTGCCGACATCGTCATCGACCCCCGTCAAGCCTCACCCTATGTCACCCTGGCCGACAGCATCACCCCACCCGGCTTCGACGCCAGCCGCCACGCCGCCCTGTTCGGCACCGGCCCCCGCCGCCGCCCCGCCGTGATCTTCGAGTGCGTCGGCGTCCCCGGGGTACTCAACGAGATCATGGAGGGCGCCCCCGCCGGCGCTCGCATCGTCGTGGTCGGGGTGTGCATGGAGACCGACCGCTTCGAGCCGTTCTTCGGCATCGTCAAGCAGCTCGAACTCACCTTCGTGCTCGCCTACACCGCCCAGGAATTCGCCGACACCCTGGCCTACATCGCCGACGGACGGCTGGACGCCGCCCCCCTCATCACCGGCCGCATTGGCCTCGACGGCGTGAAGCAGGCCTTCGCCGACCTCGCCAACCCCGAACAGCACGCCAAGGTCCTGATCGAGCCCTGGCGCTAGCACCCACGCCCATGTCCGCCGCCGTCCACCCCGCCTCCGCTGCGGAATACCGCCGCGGCGCCCTGCTCGTCACCGGCGCGATCGTCATCTGGAGCAGCGCCGGCGTGCTCGCCCGCTGGGTGGAAGTCGAGCCCTGGACCACCCTGTTCTGGCGCTCCGTCTTCGCCGGCCTCAGCCTGGTCGCCTACCTCGCCCTGCGCGACGGCCGCGCCATGTTCGACGGCTTCCGCCGCCTCGGGCGCATCGGCGTCGCGATGGGACTGTGCTTCGCCATCTCGATGATCTGCTTCATCAACGCATTGGCACTCACCACCGTCGCCGCCGTGCTGGTCTTCCAGGCCGCCGCCCCGCTCTTCGCCGCGGTGCTCGCCTGGCTGTTCCTCCGCGAGCGCGTCACCCGCCGTACCGCCGCCGCGATCGCGCTGTCCATGCTCGGCGTCGGCCTGATCGTGTCGTCCTCCGGCGATGCCGGCCGGTTCTGGGGCAACCTGATCTCCGCCGGCATGGGGCTCACCTACGCGCTGACCGTCGTCCTCGCCCGCATGGAACGCAACGTGCCAACCACGGAGGCGACGCTGCTCGGCGTCATCATCGTGGCCATCGTCAGCGCCCCCATGGCCGAGTTCTCCGTCCCTGCCCCCGACATGGCCCTGCTCGCCGTGTTCGGCGTGTTCCAGATGGGCCTGGCGCTGATCATGTTCACCACCGGCATCCGCCTGATCCCCTCGGCCGATGCCGGGCTGATCTCGGTGCTGGAAGCTGTCCTCGCCCCGATTTGGGTCTGGCTGGTCTTCGCCGAGAACCCCGGCGCCACCACGCTGATCGGCGGCGCCGTGGTGATCGCCGCCGTCACCTGGGCCGCGACCGCAGAACGGCGATAGGCGTCAGCGCGACCACAACGGCACGCCGCCCAACGGCCGCTTCAAACGGTACAACACGTGCCGCGCCAAGGGATGCCCCGCCGGCACCTCGGGATGGTCGAAATCCTCCGCCGGATCGCGCTCCATCCCCAGCTTCTCCATCACCCGGATCGAGGCCCGATTGTCCATCGCCGTCACGGCCACCACCTCCGCCACCCCCTGCACCTCGAACACATCGGAAATCGCCGCCCGCGCCGCCTCGGTGGCATAGCCCTGCCCCCACCAGGGCTGGCCGATCCGCCACACCACCTCCACGCACGGCGCACACGGCAAGCCCGACTTCACCCGCCGCGCCCCCACCCTGCCGATCAGCGTGGCGACGCGCGGGGCCTCCACCGCCCAGGGGCCGAACCCGTCCTGCATCGTCTGCACCAGCATGCGCGCCATCGCCCTGTCGGACTCCTCGCGCGACAGCGGGGCGGGGTAGTAGCGCATCGTCTCCGGATCGGCGCTGATCGCGGCCATGCGCTCCCAGTCGTCGTCCCACCAGGGCCGCAGCATCAGCCGCTCGGTCACCAGCATGCCGCCTCCATCGCCGCGCGCACCCGCGCCGCCGTCGGGATCGGTGCGACGGCACCATAACCCTCGCATTTCAACGCCGCCGCCGCCGCCGCATACCGCGCCGCCTGCTCCGCCGTGTCGCCGGCCACGGTGCGCGCCAGGAAACTGCCGCAGAACGCATCGCCCGCGCCGGTGGCATCGACCGGGGTGCAGGGAAAGGCCGGAATCCGCAGCCGCGTGCCGGGCGTGGCCACCAGCGCGCCCTGCGCACCCATCTTCAGCACCACCAGCCGCGGCCCCAGCCGCAGGTAGAAATCCGCGATCACATCGGGGTCCGACAGGCCGGTCAGGGCGTGGGCGTCCTCCAGCCCCGGGAACGCAATGTCGGCCCGCCCGACCGCGGCGTGGATCACCGCCGCGGCGCGCGCCGCTGGCCACAGCCGCGGGCGATAGTTGGTGTCATAGGCGACCGTGACGCCATGCGCGCGCGCCACGTCCATCGCGCGGAACACCGCGTCGGCCGCCGGCGCCGAAATACCCTGGCTGATGCCCGACGCATAGAACACCTTGGCCCCGGCCACCATCGCCTCGTCCAGATCGGCCGGTCCGAATGCCGCCGCCGCCGAATCCTTGCGGTAGTAAAGGAACGCATGGCCCGCCGCCGCATGTGTCACGAAGTAGACCGCCGTCGGACGCTCGGCGGAGCGGCGCACGGCGGACACGTCGATCCCCTCGCCACGCCACAAATCCAGGAACCGATCCCCCGCCACGTCCTGCCCCACGGCGGTCACGTAGGCGACGCGCGCGCCCTGTCGTGCCGCGGCTACGGCGGCGTTGGAGGTATCGCCGCCGAAGCCCTCCAGATAAAGTCGCCGCCCATCGGCGCCGGCCGGTTGCTGGTTGAACTCCAGCAGCGGCTCGCCCATGCAGACGATACCGGTCATGGGATGATCGCCCGCGCCGCCGCCTGGATGGCGTCGCGGTCGCCGGCCGCGATCCGCTTCTCGTCCACCAGCGCCCCGCCCATGCCGACGAAGGCCGCGCCCGCCGCGAGGTAGGCCGCGACATTGGCCGGCTCCACCCCGCCGGTCGGGCAGAAATGCACTTCGGGAAACACGCTGCGCAGCGCCTTGATATAGCCTGGCCCGCCCACCGAGGAGGCCGGGAAGATTTTCACCACATCCGCGCCCGCGCCAAGGGCCGCGCGCACCTCGGTCGGCGTCAGTGCCCCGTGCATCAGCAAAGCGCCGGCCGCGCGGCATGGGGCGGCCAGCGCCGGATCGGTCCAGGGCGCCACGATGAACCGCGCGCCCGCCGCCAGGCACAGCTCGGCCGTGGCGGCATCCGCCACCGTTCCGGCGCCCAGCAGCAGGTCGCCGTCCTGCGACAATTCGCGGATCAGCGCCGGCGCATCGGGGATCGTCATGGTCAGCTCGAAGATGCGCAGCCCTGCCTCGCGCAGCCAGCGCACGGCCGTCGCGGCATGGGCGGCGGTGGATGTTCGCACCACCGGCACCACCCGCGCCGCACGCAGCGCCTCGATCATCTCGGCCTTGGTCATCGTGGTCCCTCCACCGCCAGGGATACCATTTCGTGCCCACCGGGCAAGCCGGGTGTCCGGCAATGGTCTGCCTGCCACGCCGCGTGGTGGTCGTTGCCCGCGCCAGCGTCCCGCGTCACTGTGCGCGCAAATTCGCGGGGAACATGCCATGGCCGCCACGCAGCACGAGAAGATCGCCCGATTTCGCGCTTTGCACGCCGGCGAGGCCTTCGTCATCGCCAACGCGTGGGACGCAGGCTCCGCGAAAATCCTTGCCGGCCTCGGCTTCGCGGCGCTGGCAACCTCCAGTGGCGCCTGTGCCGGCATCCTCGGCCGCCGCGACGGCGAGGTCACACGCGACGAAGCCCTCGCCCACGCCCAAGCAGTGGTCGATGCCACCGACCTGCCCATCTCCGCCGACCTGGAAAAGGGTTTCGCCGATGCGCCGGGTGAAGCCGCCGACACCTACCGCCGCGCCGCCGCGATCGGCTTGGCCGGTGCCACCATCGAAGATGCCTCGGGCGATGCCGCCCACCCGATCTTCGACTTCGACCACGCCGTTGCCCGCGTTGCGGCCGCCGTTGCCGCCGCGCGGGCCACCGGTACCGGCTTCGTACTGACGGCCCGCACCGAGAACTTCGTGCGCAACCGCCCCGACCTCGACGACACGATCCGCCGCCTGAAGGCGTTCCAGGCGGCAGGCGCCGACGTATTGATGGCGCCTGGCCTGCCGGACCTCGATGCGGTGCGCCAGGTGTGCGCCGCGCTGGACCAGCCGTTCAACTTCATGGCCGGCATCCCCCGTCGCTCCTTCACGGTGGCGGACCTCGCCGCATGCGGGGTGCGGCGCATCAGCCTTGCCACCTCGCTCTACCGTGCGGCGATGACCGGGTTGATCGAGGCAGCGCGCGAAGTGCGGGCCACCGGCACGCTCGGCTACGTAGACACCGCCGTGCCGACCGCGGACATCAACGCCTACTTCCGCTGATCCGCCTCGCCGGACGTGGCAAGCGCCGAGTCGGCCCAGGCCTCCAGGTCGCGCGCGCCGGCCGAAACCGTGTCCAGCTTCCCGCGCAGCGTGCCGAGCTGGTCGCCGTAGTCGTGCAGCGACGCCTGCAACCCCTGAACCGAGCTGCCGAGCGAGCCCAGTGCCCCGCGCCAGCGCGCCACCGCCTCGCGCTGCCCGGCCACCGCCGCGTCCAGTGATGCCAGCGCCGCCTGCAACCGGCGCGCACCCTCGTCGTGCGAAACGTGATCGCCGGCCGGGGGCACAGCGGGGGCCGACGTTGTCATGTCCCGCGGCTCCCGGCGTGCCGTAAACGGGATGATCGAGGCGCCTCGAATGCCATCCATCGCATGTCTCCCTCAAATGCGATCTTAATAAGACATTAACGCCTCGATTTCCAGACATTTCCTCGCCGGTTCGGCCATGCCCAGCGCAGGTTCTGACCTCCATATGGCGCAGCACGGCCCCGCGATGGGAAACGAGGTGAATTTGCTGTAAAGCATAATTGCATCCCCCTGGACCCCCGGAATGGCCGCCGCGCTCGACATCATCATCATCCTCCTGCTGATCATGCTCAACGGCCTGTTCGCGCTCAGCGAAATGGCGCTGGCCTCCTCCAACCGCAGCCGCCTCGGCATTCTTGAAGCCCAGGGCGTGCGTGGCGCCGCGCGCGCCCGCCGACTCACCGAGGACCCGCAGCGCTTCCTGCCCGCCGTCCAGATCGGCATCACCCTGATCGGCGTCCTCTCCGGCGCCTTCGGCGGCACCCGCCTCGCCGCCTCGCTCACCCCGATCCTCGCCGCCATCCCGGTCCTCGCACCCTTTGCCGACAGCCTCGCCATCACCATCGTCGTCGTGCTGATCACCTATTTCTCCCTGATCATCGGCGAACTGGTCCCCAAACAGATCGCTCTGCAAAACCCCGAACGTCTCGCCGCCGCGGCCGCCGCCCCACTCGAAATGGTGGCCCGCTGCGCCGCCCCGCTGATCTGGCTGCTCGGTTCCTCATCCCGCGTGCTGATGCGCGTCCTCGGCATCCACCGCACTGGCCTCCAAACCGTCTCGGAGGAAGAAATCAAGGCCCTGCTGGTTGAGGGCGAACAAACCGGCGTGCTGGTGACCGAGGAACGCGACATGATCGAGCGCGTGCTCCGCCTCGCCGACAAGCCGGTCCGCGCCATCATGACCCCGCGCCACGACGTCGCCTGGCTCGACATCACCGACAGCCAGGCCGAGATCGCCGCCGCGCTGAAGCGGTGGCCGCGTTCGCGCTTCGTCGTCTGCAACGGCTCGGTCGATAGTGTGGTGGGCGTCGTTCAGGCGAAGTCGATCCTGGACACCATCCTGGACGGCCGCCCGCTCTCGATCGGCGACGCCCTGCGCCAGCCCATCGTCATGCCCGACACCGTCACCGCACTCGATGCGCTGGAACGCCTGCGCGCCGACGATCTCGGCTTGGCACTGGTGATGGACGAATACGGCAGCTTCGAAGGCCTGGTCACCGCGCACGACCTGCTGGAAGCCATCGTTGGCGACCCCGAGAGTTCCGCCCCCGCGCCGGATCGCGGCACCGAGGCCGATGTCTCCGCACTGATGCTCGACGGGATGATGCCGGTGGACGAGGTGAAGGCCCGGCTCGGCCTGCCCGCCCTGCCCTCCACCGGCACGTATCACACGCTGGCCGGCCTGGTGCTCGCCCTGCTGCGCCGCGTGCCGCGCGAAGGCGACCGCATCGTGTTCGGCGGCTGGCTGTTCGAGGTTGTTGCCATGGATGGGCGGCGGGTGGAGCGGGTGCGGGCGAGCCGGGAACCGCTGGCCGAGGGCTGAACCGCTAACCGCGCCACCGCTACCGGCGCCCGTCCATGATCCGGTACCACAGCGTTCCGACGCCCACATAGAGCCGCCGCAGCGCCGGCAGCGGGATGCGCCGCATCGGGCTCACCGGCAGCGGCAGAGTGTCCTCCGCCGCCCCCAGCGCCGCATCCGCCAGCACGCGCCCGAACGCCGATGACCAGACAACCCCCTTGCCGTTGCAGCCCATGCTCGCCCATAGCCCCTCGGCCGGGCGATGCAGCTGCGGCCATCGGTCGGGCAGGTCGACCGCCACGAAACCGCCCCAGGCATGCTCGATCGGCGCATCCACAAGTTCCGGATACAGCTTGCCCAACATCATCCGCACCAGGGAGAAGCTGTCGGCGCCCCGGGCCGGCCCCAGCATTCCGCGCCCGCCGACCACCAGCCGCCCATCCGCCCACCCGCCCGGCGGTGACCGATCCGGCCGCCGTGCGCGCAACCCACACGCTGCCCTGCGACTCCAGCGACAGCACCTGGCTTTCGCCATGCACCGCAACCCCCACCGAAGTGGCCCCCCGCGCCAGCCCGCGGCAATAGGCCAGCGGATTCACCGCGCCGGCGCGCCGGTCGACGAATCCGTCGACATACGCGGGTGATCCGGTCAGCTACGCGATCCCGGCGCGGTCCAGCGCTTCGACCGGCACGCCATGCTCCCGCCAGGCCGCCGCGCGTCGCAGGCCGAGGGCCAGCGAC
>JANPIH010000309.1:0-6174 GCA_031424895.1 Rhodospirillales bacterium | reverse complement strand
TCGGGGCCGCCGGATTTCACGATGCGGCCGTTCGCCAGCACGTGGACGCGGTCTGGCACGATGTGGTCGAGCAGGCGCTGGTAATGGGTGATGACCAGGGCGGAGAAATCGGGGCCGCGCAGGGCGTTGACGCCGTCGGCGACGATCTTGAGCGCGTCGATGTCCAGGCCGGAGTCGGTTTCGTCGAGGATGGCGAGTTTCGGCCGCAGGACGGCCATCTGGAGGATTTCGTTGCGCTTCTTCTCGCCGCCGGAGAAGCCGACATTGACGTTGCGCTTGAGCATGTCGTCGGGCATCGCCAGGCGCTTGGATTCGGCGCGGGCGAGCTTGAGGAACTGGACGGCGTCGAGCTCGGCCTCGCCGCGGGCCCGGCGCTGGGCGTTCAGGGCGGTGCGCAGGAAGTTGGCGTTGTTCACGCCCGGGAGTTCCACGGGATACTGGAAGGCGAGGAAGAGGCCGGCGGCGGCGCGTTCCTCCGGCTCCATGGCCAGGATGTCCTGGCCGGCGAAGGTGGCGGTGCCCTGGACGGCCTCATAGCCCTCGCGGCCAGAGAGGACGTAGGACAGGGTGGACTTGCCGGAGCCGTTGGGGCCCATGATGGCATGGACCTCGCCCTGCGGGACGGTCAGGTCGATCCCGTTGAGGATCATCTTGCCGTCGATGCCGGCCTTGAGGTTCTTGATTTCAAGCATTTACTTAGTCCTTGTCCTGAGCGGGCGATTCACGCTTCCGGCCTTTGGCCTCCAGCGATCGCGCGCTCGCTAACCCACGGAGCCTTCGAGGGAAACGGCGAGAAGCTTCTGGGCTTCGACGGCGAATTCCATCGGCAGTTCCTTCAGAACATCCTTGCAGAAGCCGTTGACGATGAGGCCGACGGCGTCTTCTTCCGAAAGGCCGCGCTGGCGGCAGTAGAACAGTTGGTCCTCGGCGATCTTCGAGGTGGTGGCCTCGTGCTCCAGCTTGGCCGTGGGGTTGCGGCTTTCGATGTAGGGCACGGTGTGGGCGCCGCACTGGTCGCCGATCAGCAGGCTATCGCACTGGGTGAAGTTGCGCGCGCCATCGGCCCGGCGGTCGATGCGGACCAGGCCGCGATAGGTGTTGTTGGAGTGGCCGGCGCTGATGCCCTTGGAGACGATGGTGCTTTTGGTGCGCTTGCCGATGTGGATCATCTTGGTGCCGGTGTCGGCCTGCTGGTAGTTGTTGGTGACGGCGACCGAGTAGAACTCGCCGACGCTGTCGTCGCCCTGGAGCACGCAGGAGGGGTATTTCCAGGTGATGGCGGAGCCGGTTTCGACCTGGGTCCAGCTGATCTTGCTGCGGGCGCCGCGGCAATGGCCACGCTTGGTGACGAAGTTGTAGATGCCGCCTTTTCCCTCGGCGTCGCCGGGGTACCAGTTCTGCACGGTGCTGTACTTGATCTGGGCATCGTCGAAGGCGACGAGTTCGACCACGGCGGCGTGGAGCTGGTTTTCGTCGCGCTGCGGGGCGGTGCAGCCTTCGAGGTAGGAGACGTAGCTGGAATCCTCGGCGATGATCAGGGTACGCTCGAACTGGCCGGTGTTGCGGGCGTTGATGCGGAAATAGGTGGACAGCTCCATCGGGCAGCGGACGCCCTTGGGGATGTAGACGAAGCTGCCATCGGTGAAGACGGCCGAGTTCAGGGCGGCGAAGTAGTTGTCGCTGACCGGTACGATGCTGCCGAGATATTTGCGCACCAGCTCCGGGTGTTCCTGCACGGCCTCGGAAATCGGGCAGAATATGACGCCGGCCTTGGCCAGAGTGGACTTGAAGGTGGTGGCGACCGAGACGCTGTCGAACACCGCGTCCATGGCGACCTGGGGCCGGTCTCCATAGGCAGGATCGCCGTCAGCGGGGGCACCGTCGGCACCTTCGACGCCGGCGAGGATGGCGCGTTCCCGCAGCGGGATGCCGAGCTTCTCGTAGGTGCGCAGGAGCTCGGGGTCGACCTCGTCCAGGCTTTTCGGGCCGGGCTTTTTCTTGGGGGCGGCGTAGTAATGGAGGTCCTGGTAGTCGATTGGGGGGTGGTTGACCATCGCCCAGTTCGGCTCGTCCATCTTGAGCCAGATCGCGTAGGCGGCCAAGCGCCAGTCGAGCAGCCATTGTGGCTCGTTCTTGCGCGCGGAGATGAGGCGGATGATGTCCTCGTTGAGGCCCTTTGGGGCCATGTCCATCTCGATATCGGTCGAGAAGCCCCACTTGTAGCCACCTTCGGTGGCGGCCTGGACGGTTTCGAGGGTTTCGGCGACGGCGGGCATGATGGGTTCCCTTCTACTCTGCGGCGCGAGCGAGCAGCGGTGCTGAGGTGGGGATGCGGAAGGCGGGCGGAACCGAGGCGTCACGCATGTCCGCCAGGGTGATGGCGCGCAGCGCATGCTGGATGGAGTCGTTGACCAGGTCCCAGCGGCCCTTCACGGCGCAGACGGAGGAGACCTCGCAGCCGGCAGTGGAGCCGTCGACGCAGGCGGTCAGCGCGATCGGGCCGTCGACGGCGACGATGACATCGGCCACTGAAATGGTCGCCAGGGGGCGCAGGAGACGGTAGCCGCCGCGGGCGCCACGCTGGGAGGAGACGAAGCCAGCGGCGGCGAGCGACTTCAGCACCTTGGCGACGGTTGGCTCCGGCACGCTGGTGGCGGCGGACAGGCCTGGCGAGGTCTGGACGCAATCAGGCGTGATCCGATCCCCTTCACCGAGGCGGATCAGCACGACAACGGCGTAATCGGTGAGCTTGGACAGGCGGAGCATCGGGGGTTCCCGGGTGCGGGGGCTGGGGGGCGAGGATAATCGGACAAGCGTGGTCCTGATTGATCCGAAATGGCCCAGGCCCCGCCCGCCGTCAAGGCCATGACGGCGGATTTCCGCGCTTTGGCGGCGCGGGGGACGGTTGCGTGGTGGCGAGGATCAGGCGGTGGGGCGGATCATCTCGAACAGGCTGGTGACCTCGGCATAGTCGCCACGATAGCCGCAGCGGGCGATCGGGCGGGCGCCTGCGGTGTCGAAGATGCCGTCCTTGAGCCAGCGGTCGTCGATGTGGACGCCAACGACCTCGCCGAGGACCATCCAGGAATCGAGCTTTTCGCCGTTCATGTCGGTGAGCTGGATGATCTGTGTGACCTTGCATTCCAGGGCGGCGATGGCCTCGGCGACGCGGGGCGGTTTCACGCGGGTACTGGGGGCCATGGCGAGGCCGGCCAGGGTGAACTCGTTCACGCCATGGGCCACGGGGGCGGAGGTGGCGTTCATGGCGCGGGCCAGCTCGGCGCCGACCAGCGAGCAGGTGAATTCGCGGGTGGCCTCGGCGTTGTTGATGCTGTCCTTGCGGCCCTCGGAATTGAAATAGACCATGGGGGGGAAGGACGAGATGGCATTGAAGAAACTGTAGGGGGCGAGGTTCGGGCGGCCCTGTTCGTCGACGGTGGCAACCCAGCCGATCGGGCGCGGGGCGACGATGGCTTTGAACGGGTCGTGCGGCAGGCCGTGGCCCTTGCGGGGTTCGTAGAAATAGTCGCTCACCGGTCGAGCCTCCTTGTATTTGGGGGATCATACCGGGGTGGGGCGGGGACGGGAAGGTGGGGCGACAAGTAAGCAAGAAAGTAGTTCTTTTTTGAAAAAAAGAACCAAAAAACTTTCACCCATTGGGACGAGTTGGCAGGACGCAAAGTCGGGAAAGTCTTTTTGCTTCTTTTCCTACAGAAAAAGAAGATTCTTGCTTATCTGTCGAAACACAGACTCAATGGCCAGATCTGCTGCGATATGCGGTTGATGTGCATCTCCGCATAGACGTGGCGGCCGTGGAACAGGACGATGACGGCGAGCATCGCGGCAGCCACGCCGATCCAGCCGCGGCGGAGCGGGGGGCGGGGGCCGGCGAGCAGGGTGAGGGCGACGGCGCCGGCGATGCCGATGGCCGCACCGGCGATGACGTCGGCCGTGGTGTGGACATCCAGCGCGAGGCGGGTGAAGCCGACCGCGGCACCGGCGGCGGCCGCGCTGAGGGCAGCGGCGAGGGGGCCGCGGAGAACGAGGGCGAGGACGCCGCCATAGACGATGGCCGCCGAGGCGGTGTGGCCGCTGGGGCTCAGCAGGCCGATGGGGGGCAGCAGGTCCTGGCAGGCCATGGTGGACATCTTGGCGACCAGCACGACGCCGAGCGTGGCCGGCACCGCGAGGAACCAGGCAAGCGCGCCGCGCCACCAGCCGGCCAGCAGCAGGACCAGGCCGGTGGCGGCAACCAGCGGCAGGATCACCGCCTGGTCGCCCAGGTTGGTCACGAAATGCAGGCCCATCGCCGTTGGAACCGCCAGGGAAGGGTGAAATATCGAATGGAAGCGTAAGAGTGGCAGCAAAAGATCAAGCGTTCCTTAGCATACTCGGCAGGGGGCGCGGCAGGGGGCGCGGCACGCCCATTGCGCAACGCCGCCGCTTGCTGGCATGTACGACGAACCCCCTCGCAGAAGGCCACAGGCGCATGACCGTTCGCAGGATTGGCGACACCACCGTAACGCGCGTGTACGAGCAGATGGGGCCGGGATTTCCGGCGCAGCACCTGCTGCCGGACTGGGACCCCGCGGTGCTGGAGGAGCATGGCGGGTGGCTTTCCCCCAATTACTACGAGGCGGGGACGGGGAAGTTCATCTCCTCGATCCATTCCTGGGTGATCCGCACGAAGCACCACACGATCCTGGTCGATACGTGCTGCGGCAACGGCAAGGACCGGCCGGGGTCTGAGCGGTTCCACATGCTGGACACGCCCTACCTGGAGCGACTGCGCGCGGCCGGCGTGGAGCCGGAGCAGGTGGATTTCGTGCTGTGCACGCATCTGCACGTGGACCACGTGGGCTGGAACACGAAACTGCTCGATGGGCGCTGGGTGCCGACGTTTCCCAACGCGAAGTATGTGTTCAGCAAGGTGGAGCGCGACCATTGGGACCCGGCGCGGAACAGCTCGCTGGCGCCCGGGCAGGCGGCGATCTTCCAGGATTCGGTGCGGCCGGTGATCGAATCCGGGCAGGCGATGGTGGTGGACATGACGGACAGCATCGGCGACGGGCTGCTGATCGAACCCGCACCGGGGCATGCGCCGGGGCATGTGATCCTGCGGCTGCTGTCGGGCGGGGAGCAGGGGGTGTTCCTGGGCGATGTGATGCATCATCCGGTCCAGGTGGTGCGCCCGGAATGGAGCAGCCGTTTCTGCAGCGATCCGCGCCTGGCCGAGGCGTCCCGCCGGCGGGTGCTGGAGTTGTGCTGCGAAACCAATGCGCGCGTTTTTCCGGCGCATTTCGGGGTGCCGCATGTCGGCTGGGTGCGGCGCGCGGGGGCCGGGTATCGGTTCGAGTTCGACCACGGGGAAAGCGCCTGATGTCACGCATCGTCGACCTGCCGCACCACATCGCGCTGGAGGGGGTGAGCAACCTGCGCGACCTCGGCGGCTGGCCGACACGCAATGGCGGGCGGGTGCGGCGCGGCCAGGTATTCCGTTCGGCGGCGTTGCATGGGCTGACGGCGGCCGACATCGCGGCCCTGCGGGCACTGGGGGTGGCGCATGTGGTGGATTTCCGCGGCGACGGCGAGCGGACGCGCTGGCCGACGCGGATGACCGACGGGGTGACGATCCATGAGCTGACGATCCAGCCGACGATCGGGGCCTCGCTGAAGGATCTTGTGGAAGACCCGAATGCGACCAGCGAGGACGTGGTGCGGGTGATGCGGGCGGCCTATGGGTCGTACATCAACGACTGGCATCATCAATACCGGGCGATGTTCGACCTGTTGCTGCCCGACTCTGCCGAAGCGGGGGAGCCGGCGCCGCTGCTGTTTCACTGCACAGCGGGCAAGGACCGCACCGGGGTGGCGGCAATGCTGCTGCTGGCCGCGCTGGGGGTGGAGGACGCGGTGATCCACGACGACTACCTGGCGACCAACCGGCTGTGGCGGCGCGATGCCGAGGTGTCCGCGGGGCTGCCGCCGGTGGTGGCGGATACGCTGCTGTCGGTGCAGCCGGCGTTCCTGGAGGCGGCATACGAGGCGATCCACCAAGGCTATGGCAGCATCGATGCCTATCTCCACCAGCGGCTGGGGCTGGATGATACGCGGCTTGGCGTGTTGCGGGCGCGGTTGGTGGAGTAGGAAGAAAGCAGTTCTTTTTTGAAAAAA
>JANPIH010000308.1:0-5816 GCA_031424895.1 Rhodospirillales bacterium | reverse complement strand
AAGACGGACTTGGACGTATCGATGGCAACGCGTGTAATCTCGGTCATGGACGGCTCCTGGTTCTGCAGCAACGGCGAACTGTGGCACTTGATGCCGTGGGGCCGTCCACCCCAACGGATAAGCGAAGCGCCATCCGACTCTTCCTTCAATTCCTCTCCATTGCCTTACTTCTCCGTGCCTCTGTGTTGAATCTGCACTTCCCTCCGCCCCCCAGCGCGCACCATCAGGCCCCGCACCCGACCCCCAAGAAACCTCACACGACCGGCTTAGTCCCCGTCGGCACCAGCAACATGCCCCGCACCTCGGCCTTCCAAGCCGCGCGCCTTGCCACGCCTAGCTGAAGCCCTTCAGGCAACGATCCGTTTCGGCCGCCAGCCTGGCCATGAGATCAGCCGCATTCGTATCGCGCCCCAGCGCCGCGGACTGGCCGGCGTAGAGCGGCAGGAACTCCCTGTCGCCGCCTTCGCCAAGCGGTTTGGTCAGGAACCTTTGCGCCGGGAAGGGATAGGCCTCGCCTTCGATGCCAGCCAGCTCGGTGACCAAGCGGTTGACGATCATGCGTGCCGGCTTGCCGGTCACCGCACGCGTAACCCTGGTGCTGGTGTCGGCGGCATCCCGGATGGCCGCACGATGCGCGTCGGGGACATCGGCTTCGCTGCACCGCAGAAAAGCGGTGCCGATATGCGCGGCACTCGCCCCCAGCATGAGGGCAGCCGCAATGCCGCGCCCGTCCGAAATCCCGCCCGCCGCGATCACCGGCACCGAGACGGCATCGACGACCTGTGGCAGCAGCGCGAACAGTCCAGCCTGCTGGGTATAGTCGTACTCGGTGAACGTCCCCCTATGGCCGCCTGCCTCCGTACCCTGGGCGATGATGGCATCCACGCCGCCAGCTTCCAGCGCCCTGGCCTCCGCGACCGTTGTCGCACAACCGAAGACCATCGCCCCGAACGCCTTTACGTCCCGCAGCAACGATTGATCCGGCAGCCCGAAATGGAAGCTCACGACTTCCGGCTTCGTCCGCTTGAGCACCTCCAGATGGGCCGGGCTGATGCCACCCGCCGGAGGGTGCGGAACAGGTACCGGACCAAGATTGTTCGTATCGTAATACGGCTGCAAATGCACACGGGTCGTGCCACCGGAACTGGTCAAGTCACCCAGATCAGGCCACAACAGGAAATTCACGTTTAAGCTACGACCGCTCTGCTGACGGAAGTTGGCAATGCGTCGTTCCGACTCTTCGGCGGTGGTATTGGTCAGGCCAAGCCCACCCAACCCTCCGGCATTGCTCACGCCGGCAGCCAACGAGGGACTCGCAAACGGCGCCATCGCGGCGGAAAAGATCGGCCAATCCAGTTGCAGGCGTTCGGTAAGCCGGTTCTTGAACCACATCGGGGTTGTCTCCCGTTCTTGTCATTTTTGCCGAGCCGGCCGCAATTGACACGGCCGCCGAAGCCAACATGGGACGCTAGGCTGCTGCGCTCGGCCGTTCAAGCGCGGATTGGACGGCACGCCTGTCCATCCCCTCACGCACCGGCGCGTATTGCACCCGCCGCGTGGACACCCCACAACCCACAAGCCACGCGCCGGCACACAAGCCCGCGCCCCATAAGGAACCCCCCCCATGATCGGCTTCGTCACCGTCGGCACCAATGACATGGACCGCGCGAGCGCCTTCTACGACGCGCTCTTCGCCACCATCGGCGCCAAGCGCCTCTCCGACAACGAGCGCTTCAAGGCCTGGGGCATGGCCCCTGGCACCCCCCGCGTCGCGGTCGTGAAGCCCTACGACGGCAGCGCCGCGACCACCGGCAACGGCACCATGGTCGCCCTGGCCATGGAAAGCCGCGACCAGGTCAACGCCCTGCACGCCAAGGCGCTGGCCCTCGGCGGCGCCGACGAAGGTGCCGTCGGCCTGCGCGGCGAAACCTTCTACGCCGGCTACTTCCGCGACCTCGACGGCAACAAGTTCGTCGCCTTCAAGGTCGGCTGACACTCTTTCCCGATAACCCCTGGCCCGTCGCCACCGGCGAGCCGGGGCCGGAGGCGAGCAAGCAAGCAAGCCTGGTGCTTAGAAACATTCGGATGATTTAGGGCCAACCGCCCCAGATCGCCCTCCAGCGTGTCACGCCCGAATGATACCAACCGCCCGAAATGCCGACTCATCCGGCATTTCGGGCGGTTGGTATCGCGCGCCGGGCTGGCCGGCGGCGGCGCGCAAAACAAGACTCATGCCGACCGCCGTCGACCGATTCTTCATCGGTCGACATCAAGGGCGGTTGGTATGAGATCGCGCACGAGAAACACAGAAATGGGGAGAAGTGAAGGGAGCGGGGCATTCTTTATGCTGGCGAAGGCAAGATCCTTCACTCTGTCCCGGTGTTTCTAGCGAAGCGGGTGGTCAAAAGAACCACCCTGCGAGGGTCTGCGCCGGCTTCACCCGATTGCCCTGGCTTCCCCCGTTTGTGATCTCGCGGAAAGCGGCCAAGCGCATATCCTTGGCACGAGGTGCCGGGAGGCCGTGAAGAATTTGGCGACTGTCGATCTGAACGTCGTCAGCAACGACACTGCCGTGGTGAGTGCGCCGCGCGAACGCCCCCACGGCGTGTCGATCCGCGCGCATCTTCTGATCCTGATCGGCGCCGTCATCACTCCCGTGCTCATCCTGGTCGCCGTGCTCGGTTTTGCCAACGCCAGCGCGCAGCGCCGCGTCATCGAGGCTGTCCAGCGCGATGTCGCCGACAACCTCACCCATCTCCTCGACCGCGAATTCACCCGGGTCATCGCCGTGCTACAAACGCTCGCCGACCTGCCGGCGTTGGACACGATGCCATCGCCGGCGTTCCGGCCACTGGCGGCGACCGTCGCCACCGCGCATGCCCTTGACGCAATCGGCGTCTACGACCGCGCTGGGCAACTGCTCGCCACATCCCTCCCACTGGAGACGCTGCCCATTCGCAACGACATGGCGCCGATTGCCGCCGCGTTCGAAGGCCGTGTCGCCATTTCGGGCTTCCAGATCGGCCTCGTTTCCAAAAACCCTCTCTTCATCGTCTCGGTGCCGATCCGCCGGAACGGCACGATCACCACCGTGCTGACCGCGGGCGTCGGCCCGGCGCGGTTGAGTGGACTGTTTGCGGAAGCCGGATTGAAGGCCGATTGGCCCGCCGCCATCGTCGACCGCAACGGAATTTTCATGTCCCGCAGCCTTGATAATGCGCTCTATATTGGCAAGCCGGCCCGTGCCCAAATCGTGCTTATCGCGAAATCGCAAGACAGCGAGGGATCGTTCGACAACGTCACCTATGAAGGGATTGCCGCTACCAACGTGTTCCGCCGATCGCTGACCTCGGGTTGGACCGTGGTGGTGGCGGTACCCAGGAGCGAGATCGATGCCATTTTTTGGCGCACCGTGGCCTGGCAGTTTCCCTTGGGCGCAGCCCTGATCGGGTCCAGCCTGATTTTCGCGGCATACATCGCCCGGCGCATCAGCGCGCCCGTTCGCTCCCTGGGCAATATCGCGCGGGCCCTGGGCGAAGGCCGCGCCCTGCCGCCGCCGGAAAATGGCATCTCCGACTTTCGCGATGTGTCGGTGGCCTTCACCAAGGCCGCGGCGCTGGCGCAGGAACGGTCCGCGATCGAGCAAAGCCTGGCCGCGAGCGACCGCCGATACCGTGTCGCCATGTCCGTCGGTCATATGGGGTCATGGGAGACCAACCTCGAGAATCGCACCCGGACATGGACCCCCGAGGGGATGGAACTGTTCGGCCTGTCGCTCGCCCACGGCCACGGCCGCGTCGGCGGCGATGATGATGAATATCACGCGGCGCTGCACCCCGAGGACCGCCATCTGATGGCCCATCATCATGCGCTGGCCCACCGGCAGGATACCTTCGTGTCCGAATACCGGATCGTCCGGCCAGACGGTGCGGTCCGCTGGCTCTCCGGCCGCGCGCAGATTTTTTCCCGGGCGCCCGATGGCACAGCCCGCCGGATGGTGAACGTCGCCCGCGACATCACCGAGCGCAAGCACGCCGAGCAGCACGCCTTGCTGCTGATGGCCGAGGTCAACCATCGCGCCAAGAACCTGCTCGGCGTGGTCCAGGCCATGATCCACCAAACCGCCCGGCACGGCGACCCGCAAACCTTCGTCGCCCGCGTGTCCGAGCGCATCGTCGGCCTCGCCGCCAGCCATGATCTGCTGGTCGAAAACCAGTGGCAGGGCGTCGATGTGGCGGAACTCGTCACCGGCCAGCTCGCCCATTTCAAGGACCTCCTCGGCACCCGCGTGCTGCTCGACGGCCCCCCCGCGCGGCTTTCGGCGGCCGCCGCCCAGGGCATTGGCATGGCACTGCACGAACTCGCCACCAACGCCGGCAAATACGGCGCGCTGTCGAACCCCGAGGGCCGGGTGTGCATCTCCTGGCGGGTAGATGCCAACGGCGAACAAGCCTTTTCCATGTCCTGGCTGGAAAACGGTGGCCCGCCCGTCGCAACCCCCACCCGCCGTGGCTTCGGCCAGATGATCATCGGGCCGATGGCGGGCGCCGCCGTCCACGGCGTTGCCGAAATTCTCTTCCACGCCAGCGGGATCGCCTGGAACCTCCGCGCCCCGATCGCCGGCGTCATCGAGGCCGGGGCTGAAATCCCACCCCTCCCCCCAACACCCCTCACCTGAAAACCCCGCCCACCTTATCGAGGTTCTGCAAGGCGTCCTGGCCCCGCGATCCTGATAACCCCTGACCCGTCGTGACGACGGGTCAGGGCCGAAGGCAGGCAAGCAAACCCAGCGGTCACAGAAACCACGGAGGGCCACAGAGAAGAAAAGAAGCAATCACCCAGACGATGGCGTGAAAGAAAGACAAATTATACCAACCGACCAAATGACTGACCCATGAAGAGAGAAAAGGCCAGGGCTTTGCCCTGGACCCACCAAGGGCCGTCGGCCCTTGGAACCCATTCATTTTCAAATAGATGAGGTCCAGGGGCTCGGCCCCTGGCGGGTCTGGGCAGAGCCCAGCTTTAACTTCGGTATAGGTCGATCATTCGGCCGATTGGTATTACTTCCCACCCAACGCATCAAAATACATCACAACCCGCCCCACCCCTCCCTTCTAATCTACCTCCTTCCTTCTCTGTGCTCTCTGTGGCCCTCTGTGGTCTCTGTGTCCCCTTCGCTTCCCCTCCCCCCACCGCACGGAAAAAAAACCGCCCACCCCCCTTGCACCGCCCCATCAAACTAACTAACTTAACACCAATGTTAACGATAGGAACAAGGCTGGCCTGGATCATCACCCAACTTCGCGGCGCCCTCGGGGCATTCGCGATGCGGGAGTCCCGCGTCCAGCCGGCCGTATGGCTCGGCACCCGCCTCTTTGCGCCCGTCCCCCCGCCCAACCAATTGCCGAAACTGGCCCCCGAAATCTGGGGCCTGTTCTGGCAACGCATCGGCCGCATTTCCACCCGCTTCGAAACCCTGTTCACCCGCTGGCGCGAAAACCGCCTCCCCACGCCGCGCCCGTCCCGCGCCACCCAACCTGGCAGCGACCGCCCGGCCCGCCCCCCCGCAAAACCCCTGCCGCGCCTGCCGCGCGCCCATGGCTGGGTCGTCCGCCGCGCCCGCGAAGCCGGCTCCCCCTCCGGCCAACTCGCCGACATGCTCACCGACCCCGAAACCCGCGCCTTCATCCAAGCCGCCCCACAGGCAGGCCGCCTCCTGCGCCCCCTCTGCCGTGCCCTCGGAGTCACCCTCCCAGACTGGCTGCGCCTGCCCCCCCGCCCCCGTACGCCGCGCCCACCCCGCACGCCGTGCCCGC
>JANPIH010000307.1:0-1948 GCA_031424895.1 Rhodospirillales bacterium | reverse complement strand
CGGCGACGACACCGAACAAGGCACCGACGAGCACCCCCTGGCCGGAGGTGCGGTCGTAGGGCATGGGCAGCGGGACCGAGAGGCCCGGTTGGACGAAATTCTTCATGGTGGAGCAGCTCCAGAAACGCGAAGGGCGACCCGGAGGCCGCCCATTCGCGAGACGATGAGGATGGAGAGGAAGACCAGGCGGGTGGGATCAGCCCGGTATCAGGTCCCCGGGTTGAACCAGGCGCCGCGCCAGTCGATGGCGCCGACGCCGAAGTCGAAGATCACCGACACCTCGACACCGTCGACCCCGGAGACCGGACCGGTCGTCACCTGCGGCCCCTCGGCGCCGTTAAGGTACCCGTAGACGTAGACCGGCGCCGACACTGCGTCGGAGAACAGATACCAGCGGTTCGCCGTTATCAGCGGCTCGACAAGGGGCTGGATGAAGCCAGCGTAGATGTTGACGTTGCCGGTCTGGTTGGCCTGGACCGACACGGTCAGCTGCCTGGCAGCGAGTTCCTGGTTCGGACCCACCACCAGCTGCATGCTGGACCCCACCGAGATTGGCAGCCCATCCAGCGTCTTCTGCTTCATCACCGCCGCCCGGCCGGCAGCCAGGTTTGTGAGGTCCAGTGCCGTGCCGGAAGCCGCCTTGTTGGCCCGAGCGGCGCCGGTGGCAAACACCGCCGTGGCGCCGGTGGTCAGCGTCGGGCCATCGCCGTTGGCGGTGTTGAGCAGGCCATAGGCGGTGACGTTCTCGAAGTCTGCGACACGCCGGCCGATCATGGCGGCGAAGTCGGTGAAGGCGCCGAGATCGTCGTTGACCAGCATCGGCCGGGTAACACGGATGCGCCGGGCGAAGGTGGTCAGCGCCACCAGTTCCTGGCTCTCGGACATGGTGCCGGCCTGGATCTCGCCGCTCTCGGACAGCGGCACCAGGTTGGGGAAGTCGCCGACGCGCAGGTGGCGGTGCGGCTTGAAGTCGCGGAAGTCGCGCCGCAGGAAGATCTGCCGGTAGGTGGGGTTGGCGGGCGCATAGGCGGCGAGCAGCATCTTGTTCGCCGCGGCCGAGAGCAGCAGCGGGAAGTCGCTGGTGGTCTGGAAAGCACGCTCGGCCAGCTTGGCGGTGTCGCGTGGGATGCTCTTCTCCCCGCGGGCGCGCATCAGTTCGGCCACCATCTCGGAGGGACGCCAGCCCAGGAACTCGGCGTGCCGGCCGGAAGTCGGCGCCTGGTAGCCGGGCATGGCGCGCACGGCGAGAGCCTCGGCCATGGCGTCGCGCATCACTTCCGGGTCCTGGGAGGCGGGGCCAGCTGCCGGATTAGCCGGCAGCGTGGGCGCCGCGGCGCGTCCCCGTTGGGCGAAGGCATCCCACAGGCGGCCGCGGAGTACATCGGCCGACACCCGCTCGCGGACGGCGGCCTGGCGCTGGGCGTCGATCTGATCGTCCGGCACCAGGCCGCGGGCGGCGGCGAGCACAGGATCGTAGCTGGCGATGCGCTCGGTGGCGGCGCGATCGGCCTCGGCACGGATGGCGTCGAGGTCGGGCGCCGGGGGCGGTGTCGCCGCCGCGGCCGGCGGGGCCACTGATGCAGTTGCAGGGGTCGCGGTCATGGTCGGGTTGGTCTCCTGGTGAGCAGTGGACGTGGTCGTGGCGGTGTCTGCCGGGTCCGGCATGGTCGTCTCCTGGGTGCGAATTGGGGCGGGGTCGGCAATGGCCGGCTCGATGGCTGGCACGGGCACGGCACCTCCGGCGCCACGCACGGCGGCGGCGGGATCGACAGGCAGCGGGACGACTGAGATCTCGTAGGGCTCCCAATCGACGGCCCGGTGCACGGTGCCGGCGATGGGATCGGCGATCGGCTCGTAGCGGTGCACGCGGTAGCCGACGCTGACGCTGCGCAGGGTGCCGTCCGCGATACGCTGCCAGAGCGGTTCGACATCGGTCGCGGACGAGAAC
>JANPIH010000306.1:0-1876 GCA_031424895.1 Rhodospirillales bacterium | reverse complement strand
TTCCAGTGGTGGGTCAGCGCCTCCGATCGCGCCTACTCGGATGGTGCCCGCGCCACTGCCGGCAACACCGTCACGCTCGACCTCAATGTCGGCGACGTCGTCGGTGGGACCGGCCAGTTTGCCATCGGCACCTTCATCGCGGACAACGCCAGCCAGGACATCGTCTTCACCAACGCCACCAGCGGCGAGCTCCCCCTTCTGAATGGCTTCCAGCTCCGCCAGATCTCGCAACTCATCCCGCCCGGCACCGCCGTCCCCGAGCCCGGCAGCGCGCTGGTGGGAATGCTGGTGCTCGGCCTTTGCAGCGCGCGGCTCGGGCGGCGGCGCTCGTAGTCGGGAACACTCCGGGTTTGCCCTGATAATGGGCAATTCGGCCCGGAATCGCTCCTTTGTCATAGACGCGGGAGAGGCGTCTTCGGTAACACGCACCCGTGCATTGATGCATACCCGCGCCAGGAGATCCACGGCGCGGACTCCCACAGACCCCATCCACCCACACAGCCCAGCCATGAAAGTCACCCACCTCGTACCCATGCACCGTCGCATCGCCACCAGCGCCATCGTCAGCCTCACGGCCCTCCTCGCAGCCGCCACCACCCACGCCGCCGTCTTCGTCGTTCCAGAGGCGCAGCTCAGCTCGCCCGTGGTCAATGCCGCCGGGATCGTCAACTTCGGCGAAGTCGTCAACGGCACGGCCATCAACGGCCTGACCATCAAAGGCTTCACCTTTTCTGAGAACAACCCCGCCGCCTTCGTTTTGCCGGCAACCAGTGGCCCGGGTAACACCAATAACGTCGATGGCTCCGTGGCCCTCCAGACCGGTGGTGCTTACAATCCTGCCACCTACCGCCTCACTATCCAGATGCCTGGCTTGAGCTCGAGCTTCGGCTTTGGCTTCGCCATCAACACATTTGCCGCCACCGCCAACGCGCTCACCATCACGCTGTTTGATGGCGCCGTGAACGTCGGCTCGCTCGTCTATGGCGGGTCGCCCGATCCTACTTTCAGCGGGGGTTTCGCCGGCATCGGCAGCACCATCGCCTTTAATAGCGCGCAGGTCACCTTCGGGCCGAGCGCTGCCTCCTTCGCTATCGATAACGTCGCCGCCGTCCCCGCGGCCAATATCATCCCTGGCCCCGGCACCGCCGTCCCCGAGCCCGGTTCGGCGCTCGTGGGTCTCATGGTCCTCGGCCTTTGCGGTGCGCGGCTCGGTCGGCGCACGCATGGCAGAGCTGTCTGACGGTCCTCTTTGAAGCAGGAAGCCAGGAAGTTAGGAGGGTAAGTAAGGCTCCCTTCCTGGTTTCATAGCTTCCCGCTTGTTCCCTTCTCCCAAAAGAAAACGCAGCCCGGCCACCGAGAGGTGAGCCGGGCTGTGTGCTTTCTTTCCGTAGGCTAAATGGTGAGTCTGGCGAGCTAATGCATCAGCGTGCGCCGGTGACGCGGGCGCGACCGGGGCGCACGGAGTGCGGCATCGGGGCAGGCACCTTTAGCTCGGGCGCTGGCGCACCCTCGGGCGAGAGCGCGCGCTCAGCAGCGGCGGCAGCAGGGGCGGAGGCGCGGTCCGCCAGCGGTGGCACGGTGAAGAGGAGCGGCGCACTGGCTACGCTTTGTGCGGAGCCATTGGCGGCCTGCACGATGAACTCTACCGTCTGCCCCGGCAGCACGCTGCTGACGCTGGCCAGCGGCGCGGTCGAGCGGGCCACGAGCGCGTAGGCCGTCTCCACGGCCGGCACGCGCATGCGCCAGCGGTAGCGCTTCGCCAGCGGGGTGGCATCGCAAGTGAGGATGATGGCGCCGCTTTCATCCAGCACGGCGGCCAGGCCCTGCGGCTGCGGCGGCGTCGTATCCATGGCCGGGATCTCCAGGCCAAAGGCGG
>JANPIH010000305.1:0-22916 GCA_031424895.1 Rhodospirillales bacterium | reverse complement strand
CGCTGCTGATCGAGGCGCTGACACACGGGCGCGCCCTGTATCGCGCTGTGTTCTTCCTGCCGGTGGTCTCCCTCCCGGTGGCCATGGCGACCGCCTGGCAATACCTGCTCCACCCCACCATCGGCCCGCTCAACGCCATGCTGCGCGAAGCCGGCGTCAATGGACCCGCCTGGCTCACCTCGTCGGACACCGTGCTGCTCTCGCTGGCCGCGATCGGCGTGTGGGAGGCGATCGGCTTCAACCTCGTCCTGTTCCTCGCCGGCCTGACCGCCATCCCCCGCGAACTGCACCAGGCCGCCGAGACCGACGGCGTCGCCTCGGCCTGGGAACGCTTCCGCCTCGTCACCTGGCCGCTGCTCGGCCCCACCACGCTGTTCGTGGTCACCATCACCATGATCCGCGGCGTCCGCACCTTCGACAGCGTGGCCGTGCTCACCCAGGGCGGCCCGAACCGCGCCTCCGAAGTCCTGCTCTACACGATGTACACCGAGGGCTTCACCTACTTCCGCCTCGGCTATTCCGCCGCGATCACCCTGGTGTTCCTGCTGATCGTCCTCGCCCTGATGCTGCTGCAGACACGGGTTCTCGACAAACGGGTGCACTATGGCTGAGCCGCGCGATCACCTGTGGCAGGCGGTGCGCTGGATCGTGCTCGCCGCCCTCGGGCTTCTGTTCCTGATGCCCTACATCTGTATGGTCTCGGCCTCGTTGAAGCCGCTCGACGAGATCTTCCGTGCCTCGCTGTCCCTCATCCCCGAAGGCGGCGGCACCATCGCGAATTACACCCGCGTGCTGTCCGAGGTCCCGGTCGGCCGCTACCTCTGGAACGGTGCGGTGGTTTGCGCCGGCATCCTGTTCTTCCAGCTCCTGTTCGCCGTGCCCGCCGGCTACGCCATCGCCAAGCTGAACTTCCCTGGCCGCGACTGGGTGTTCGGCGCCGTCATGCTCGGCCTGCTGGTGCCCTACCACGTCCCCGCCCTGCCGCTCTATGTCGGCTTCAGCGCCATTGGCCTGCTGAACACCTACGCCGCCCTCATCCTGCCCTTCGTCATCTCGGTCTTCGCCATCTTCCTGTTCCGCCAGTTCTTCAAGGCGCTGCCGGACGAACTGATCCACGCGGCGCGGCTCGACGGCATGGGCGAACTGTCGGTGGTCTGGCGCGTCATCTTGCCCAACGCCATGCCGGCCGCCACCGCGTTCGCCATCTTCTCCGTCGTCGCCCACTGGAACGACCTGTTCTGGCCGCTGATCGTCATCAGCGGGCCAGCCCACGCCACCCCCGCCCTCGGCGTCCTCTACTTCCGCACCGAGGAAGCCGGCGACGATTTCGGCGCCCTGATGGCCGCCTCGGTGGTCATGACCACCCCCCTCGTCCTCGCCTTCCTCGTCGCCCAGCGCCGCTTCGTCGAAGGCATCGCCACCACCGGCCTCAAGGGCTGACCAGCCAGCCAAAGGAGAACCCGACCATGACGCGCCCGACCATCACGAGCCTGTCCCGCCGCGCCGCCCTCGCCCTGCCCCTCGCCTTGGCCGCCCCCAGCATTCCGCGCGCCCAGGGCTCGACGGAGATCACCGTCCACTACGCCCAGCCCTTCATCTTCAAGCCCTCCTACGACGCCATCACCGAGGCCTTCGCCCGCCTCGAACCCGCCATCCGCATCACCTACGTCAACACGCCGAGCTACCAGGAAGGCACCCAGCTCATCCTGCGCCAGGCCGCCACCAACCAACTCCCGGACCTCTCCTTCCAGGGCCTCAACCTGCTGCGCGTCTTCGCCGAACGCGGCATCGCCCAGGACCTCGGCCCACTGCTGGCCCGCGACGGCGACCCCACCGCCCAGGGCTTCACCCCCGCCCTGCTCGGGCTCGCGCGGCACAACAACTACCAGGCCGGCCTGGCCTACGCCGCCTCCACCGCCATCAGCTTCATCAACGCCGACCTCGCCCGCCGCGCCGGCTTCGACCCCGACAACCTGCCGCAGGACTGGGACGGCCACCTCCGCCTCGCCGCCGCCGTCAAGGCGCGCACCGACGGCCCCGACGGCATGTGGTTCGCCTGGAGCGAATGGATGTTCCAAACCCTGGTGCTCAACCACGCCGGCGCCATGATGAAGGCCGACGAAAGCGACATCGCCTTCGACGGTGCGGAGGGCCTCGCCACCCTCAGGCTGCACGAGCGCATGGTCAGCGAAACCGCCATGCCCGCGCTCAACACCAACTCCGCCTCGCAGGCCTTCGCCGCCGGCCGCCTCGGCGCCTTCTACTGGACCACCGCCGTGGTGCGGAACTTCATCAACAGTGTCGGCCAGAACTTCGACTTCCGCACCTATCCGCTCCCCGTCGTCGCCGGCGTGGCGAACGGCACCCTGGCAACCGGCGGCGCCGCCGGCATGATCACCGCGCGCGACCCGGCCAAGCGTGAGGCCGCCTGGAAGTTCCTGCGCTTCTGCACCTCGCCCCAGGGCCAGGCGCTGATGGTCACGAACAGCGGCTACGTCCCCTGCAACCAGCTCGCCATCGACGAGCCGCGCTGGCTGGCCGAATTCTACCGCGAGAACCACCGCTTCAGCGCCGCGGTCGCGCAGATGTCGCGCATGGCCCCCTGGTTCGCCTTCCCCGGCGCCAACGGCGTGCGCATCACCGAGGCCATCACCAACAACACCTCGCGCGTCATCGAGCGCCGCGCCACCCCCGAACTCGCCCTGGCGGACATGGCCAGCGAAGTCCGCCGCATGCTGCCGCGCCGCGGCTGACCCTCTCGCACACCGGAGTCCGAGCATGACCAACCTCTCCCGCCGCGCCATCCTCGCCGTGCCCTCCCTCGTCCTCCCTGGCCTCGCCCTCCCCTCTCTCGCCCGCGCCCAGCAACCGGTCGAGATCACCATGCACTACGCCCAGCCGGCGATCTTCAAGGCCTCCTACGACGCCACCATCGCCCGCTTCGCCCAGATCGAGCCGGCGATCCGCATCAACGTCGTCACCACGCCGAACTACGAGGAGGGCGCCCAGCTCCTCCTCCGCCAGGCCGCCACCAACCAGCTGCCCGACCTCTCCTACCAGGGCTTCAACCGCCTGCGCATCTTCGCCGAGCGCGGCACCGCCCGCGACCTCGCCCCCTTCCTGACCCGCGACGGCGACCCCGCCGCCGCCGGCTACGCGCCGAACATCCTCGCCCTCGGCCGCTTCGGCGGCATCCAGGCCGGCATGGCCTACGCCGCGTCCAACCCGATCGCCTACTACAACGCCGACCTGTTCCGCCGCGCCGGCCTGAACCCCGATGCCTTCCCCACCGACTGGAACGGCGTGATCGCCGCCGCCCGCGCCATCCGCGCGCTCGGCGACGGCACCGAGGGCCTCTACTACAACTGGGGCGGCGACGACTGGATGTTCTCCGCCCTGCTGTTCGGCCATGGCGGAAGCATGCTCACCGCGGACGAGGGCGACATCGCCTTCGCCGGCCCCGAGGGCCTCGCCTCGCTGCGCCTGCTCGACCGCATGGTGAAGGAAGGCGGCATGCCCAACTTCAACGCCGCCTCCAGCCAGCAGGCCTTCGTCGCCGGCAAGCTCGGCATGACCTTCCGCTCCACCGCCACGCTGCGCAACGTCATCAACGGCACCGGCAACAGCTTCGTCCTGCGCACCACCGCCATGCCGATCATCGACAAGGACAAGGGCCGCCTGCCCACCGGCGGCGCCGCCGGCATGATCACCGCGCGCGACCCCGCCCGCGCCGAGGCCGCCTGGAAGTTCCTGCGCTTCTCCACCAGCGCCGAAGGCCAGGCGCTCATGGTCATCAACACCGGCTACGTGCCGATGAACCAGATCACCATCGACGACCCGCGCTGGCTCGCCGAGTTCTACCGCGACAACCCGCTCTTCCTCGCCGCCGTCCGCCAGCTGCCGATCTCGGTGCCCTGGTATGCCTTCCCCGGCGCCAACAGCGTGCGCGTCACCCAAACGATGGTGAACAACCTCGCCCGCATCGCCGAACAGCGCGCCACCCCCGAAGACGTCCTGGCCGACATGGCCACCGAAGTGCGGCGCATGCTGCCCCGCCGGAGCTGAACGCCATGCCGAGCATCCTGCAACTCTCCGACGCCCACCTCTCGCCGCGCAACGAGCTGTTCCGCGGCAACCTCGCGCGCATCCGCGACGCCGTGGCCGCCACGCCGCTCGACCTTGTCGTGGCCACCGGCGACCTCTCGCTCGACGGCGCCGACCGCGACGAGGATCTCGCCCTGGCCGCCGCGCTGCACCGCGACTTCCCCGCCCCGCTGCTCGCCCTGCCCGGCAACCACGATGTCGGCAGCCACGCCCACACCATGCCGCGCCAGCCGATCGACACCGCGCGGCTGGACCGCTTCCGCACCCATCTCGGCGCCGGCCATGGCGTCGTCGACCTGCCCGGCTGGCTGGTGGTCGGGCTGAACTCCGAGATCATGGGCACCGGCCATGACGAGGAGGCTGCCCAGGCCGAATTCATCGCCGAGGCCGCCGCCGCCGCCGGCGATCGCCGCATTGCGCTGTTCCTGCACAGGCCGGTCTTCGTCACTGGGCCGGAAGACCCGACCTTCGACTACTGGTCGGTCCCGCCGCACGCCCGCGCCTCGCTCGCCCCGCTGCTCGACCATCCCGCCCTGCGCCTGGTCGCCTCCGGCCACCTGCACGTGCATCACCACGTCACGCGCGGACAGGTCGCCTATGCCTGGGCCCCGCCGCTCTCCTTCGTGGTCCGGCCCGAGGAACAGCCCGGCCTGCCCGGCACCCGCTGCACCGGCGCGCTGCTGCACCACCTCCACGCCGACCATGTCGAGACCGTGCTGCTCGCGCCCGAGGGCATGGAAACCCCGCTGCTGAACGACATCCGCCACCTGACCTACGCCGCCGCCGGCTAACCCCCAGCCGCCACTGGCCCAAGAAAGCCCTCTCCCCTCGTGGGCAGGGCTATCGCATTTGGCTGAGGAGCTTGATGAGATATTCGTCCTTCCATCCGGCGCGTTTTATTTTGCGTCGGATGGAGGCCTGTTCGGGGTCCGCACGCAGCAGGTTGAGTGTAAGGCAGCGCAGCAGGGCAAGGTTTTCTGCGGTTCTGTCATTTCGTGTGCTACCCCGATCCTCGGCGAGCGCGACGTCGAGCAGCCAGTGCTGGTTGTTCTCGATCGTCCACTGTGCCCGCACCACGCGCAGCGCCTCGGTTGGATCGACCCTGCGGGACAAAGCGAAGTATCTGATCTGATGCGTTTGCTGATCGCCGATCCGGCGCAGGCTGTCGATCCGTGCCATGGCCGCCAGACCATCAAAGCCATGCCGCTCGGCCCAATCGGCGGGGACCGCGGCGACCCAGGCGCAGCGTTCCTCGTGCCGCCTATGTGCGCGTTCGAGGGCGACAGCCGCTTCGGCCGGGTTGGGATCGGCGAGCAGGATTTGGGCGTCGCGATGCAGCGGCCCGCGATTGCCCTTGATTGCCAGCGCATTGTCGCCACCGCGGGCGCGAATGGCGGCCGCAGTGAGGCGGTTGCCGTGCAGCGCATCGGCGGTCACTGTGGTTGATGTCAGGTCGAGCAGGGCCATGATCTCGCGCGCGGCGGTGACCTCGCTGCGCCCGGGCGCGCGGTGCAGGACAAGCCCCAGGCCCTGCTCGGTTGCCCAGGCGGTAACAGGATGCAGCGGTTCACTGCGCTTTGCCGCGTCAACCGCCCCTCGCAGCGATTTGCCGTCCAGTGCCACGACCTGTCCCGCGGTACCGATCTGGCCGCTCTGGCCGCTCAGGGCAGCGGCGAAGCGGGACATGAACGTGCGGAAGGCAGCCTCGAACTTCTCCGGGTTCAGCAGGCGAAAGACCCGACTGGAGGTGTCGTGGCTGGGCACGCCATGCTCCAGCCTCCGCATCGAGGACAGCATATCGGCCTTGGACGCCCCGAACTCCGCCATGTCCAAGCAGCTCTCCGCCCCGCACAGCATCGCGGCGAACGCAATGACCAGCACTTCGGACAGCTCATGACGGGCGTTGCTGGCTCGAGGATCGGGAACAGACGCAAAAAGCAGCCCAAGACCAACCATCCGGGACCTCCCGACATACGTCAGGAGAGCTCACTGAATCGATTCGATGCCGCGCCGCTACCTCATTTTTCCATATGCGATTCCCCTGCCACGAGGGGGAGGAAGAAGTGAGGGCGAAGTCGAAGGAACTATTCGGCGGCCTTGACGACGTCGAAGTAGCGGTTCTTCAGGCCTTTCTGGTTTTCGTAGATGCTGCCTTGCTTGTCGGCGCGGGGCAGGGGCATGCGGTCGGGCACGGGGGTGAGGCGGGGGGCGATCGAGGAGGTGCCGCAGCACATCAAGGCGTCGAACTCGGCGAGGTCTTTGACCGGGTTGACGATGGGCCAGGCATCGGCGGCGCGGAACTGGAAGAGGAGGAGGCGGCGGTCCTTGTTCGAGGTGTTCACGGCGCTGCCGTGGATGGCGCGGACATGGTGGATGGTGATGCTGCCGGCGGGGCCGGTCAGGGGCATGGCCGTGGAGTAATCCACGCCGCCCTTGGTGGGGTCCATCGCGCCGCAGAACTTGCCGTCGAAGTGGTGGTCGTGGACGGGGCCCTTGTGGCTGCCGGGGACAATCATGAGGGGGCCGTTGGCGAGGTCCATGTCGTCCATCATGATGCCGACGGCGGCGAGGTCGTCGTTGGTGTGGGGGTAGAAGGCCCAGTCCTGGTGCCATTCGACGGCAGCACCGTAGCCGGCAGATTTCAGGTTCAGCTTGGCGGTGTCGAAGCGGATGTCGGGGCCCCAGAGGTCGCGCAGGGCGGCGAGGATGCGGGGGTGGCGGACGAGGTCGCCGTAGGCTGGGTCGACGATGTGCGGCTGCTTAATGCGGCGGACGCGGGGCTGGGCCTGGGAGTGGGTGTCTTCGAGGTCGTAGATGTCGGTGTGGGTGGTCAGGGCGCGGGATTTTTCCACCATGGCGTCGGTGACGCGGCGGAGGCGGGCGACTTCCTCGGGCGAGAGGATGTCGCGCAGGACGATGGCGCCGAGATCGTTGTATTCGTCGATCTGCGCTTGGGTCAGGATTTCGGGCATTCGCGCGTTCCTCCGCCTGGTAGGGGGGAGGTTAGCGCGTGGGAAGGGACAAGGGAAGGAAGGGGTTCTTTTTTGGAAAAAAGAACCAAAAAACTTTTTATCCATTGGGCCGAGGATCACGACGCGGGGGCGGGCCTAATGGATAAAAGTCTTTTTGATTCTTTTTCTACAGAAAAAGAAGATTCTTGTTTGCCTTGTGCCTAGATGAGCGTCCAGGGCCGGCGGTTGGCTTCGATGTCTGCTTGCGCGCGGACGAGGCCGATATCATCGAGCATGCGGTCGTCGAGGCGGCGCAGGGTGCGGCGGGACAGTTCGTCGCGCAGGGCGAGGTCGTAGTCGCGGCGGAAGCGGCGCCAGGCGAGGCGCAGGGTGGGCATTGCGAGCTGGGTGACGGGGGTTGCGAGCGGGGCGGGGGAAAGCGAAGCCGACATGGCGGGGTCCTTCATGAATGTGCCGACGGATGCCAATTTGCTCGCAGATGCACAATAACGGAAACGAATTGCGTTGATGATCGATATCAGGGAATGTGATGGACATGAGTGTTCCCCATGGCCTGGACCCTGACCTGTTGCGCGCCTTCGTGTTCATCGCGGAGGAGGGGAGTTTTTCGCGCGCGGCGGAGCGGGTGGGGCGGACGCAGTCGGCGGTTTCCATGCAGATGCAGCGGCTGGAGGCGGCGCTGGGGAAGCGGTTGCTGGCGCGCGGTCGGGGCGGGCAGGTGAGCCTGACGCCGCATGGGGGGATGCTGCTGGAGCGGGCACGGGAGCTGCTGCGGCTGAATGACGAGATCTGGGCGTCGTTCCGCACGCCGGTGGTGCAGGGGCGGGTGCGGCTGGGGTCGCCGGACGATTATGCGCTGCGCTACCTGCCGCCGGTGCTGAAGAGTTTCGCGGACACGCATCCGGGGATCGAGGTGGCGGTGGATTGCCTGCCTTCGATGGAGCTGCTGCCGAAGCTGCGGGCGGGGGAGCTGGATCTGTCGCTGCTGTCGGAGGGGGAGGAGATCGCCGGGTGGCCTTCGGTGGAGCTGTGGCGGGGGCCGTTGCGGTGGATCACCTCGGAGCGGTATGCGCCGCATCGGCTGGACCCGCTGCCGCTGGCGCTGTCGCGGACGAGTTGTTCGTGGGGCAAGGCGGCAATCGATGCGCTGGAGGCGGCGGGGCGGCGGTATCGGCTGGCGTATACGTCGGCTTCGCAGATGGGGACGCATGCGCCGGTGATGGCGGGGCTGGCGGTGACGGTCTCGACGATCTCGTGGGTGCCGGAAGGGCTGCGGGTGGTGCGGCGGGAAGAAGGACTGCCGGATCTGCCGGATTTCGGGATTCTGCTGGCGCGGGGGCGGGATGCACAACAGCCGGTGACGGATGTGCTGGCGCGGCATATCACGGATACGTTCAGGGGGGAGATGCGGCGGATGGATCGGGCCGCTTAGGGCAAGGAAGCAGTTCTTTTCTGGAAAAAAGAACCAAAAAACTTTTATCCATTTGTGCAGTGTTTGCCTGGGAACAGCGGGGGCAAATGTATAAAAGTCTTTTTGCTTCTTTTTCTCCAGAAAAAGAAGATTTTTGCTTAGCTGAGAAACGCCGGGCTCAGGTCCACGAGGGTGGGGGTGATGCCGTGGTGGCCGAGGAAGCGGGTGAGGTCGGCGGGGGGCATGGCCAGGGTGGCGGTGTTGACGAGGGGGTGGACGAGGAGGGTTTCGGCCTGCATCAGGGCGGCATGAATGACAAGGCGGACCTGTTTTTGTCTGTCGTTCATCAGGGCAAGCGGGGTGACGGAGCCGGGTTCGATGGCGAGGATGGCGCGCAGGTCGTCGGCGGAGGCGAAGGAGATGCGCTTGCTGCCGATCAGGGGGGCGAGCGCCTTGGTGTCCATGCGCGGGTCGCCCGGGACGACGACGAGCCAGTATTGCTTTCCGGCGTCCTTGATGAAGAGGTTTTTCACCTGGGCGCCGGGGAGGTGGTCCCAGATGGCGTGGGCGTCGTCCACCGTGGCGAGCGGGGGGTGCTCGTGGCAGGTGGGGGCGAGGTTCAGGGCGGCGAGGGTGGCGGCGAGGGGGGTGGGGATGGGCATGGGGGTCCTGGGGAAGTAAGAATCTTCCTTTTCTGAAGAAAAGGAAGCAAAAAGACTTTTATCCCTTTGCTCAGTGTCTATCGTGTCGGGCACGGTGCAAGGTTATGAAAGTTTTCTGGTTCTTTTTTCAAAAAAGAATATGCTTGCTGTCATGCCATTGCCGCTTCCAATGCCTCTTCGGCGGCGAGCCATTCGGCTTCCGCGCCTTGGAGCTGGCGCTTGAGGGCGGCCAGGGTGGACTGGGCGGAGGCGACTTCGGCCTTGCGGCTGGGAGTGTAGAGGTCGGGGCTGGCGAGCTTGGCTTCGAGTTTCTTCAGTTCGGTGGTGAGGCGGGTGATGCGGGCTTCGGCGTCCTTGGCGGCCTTGCGCAGGGGGGCGGTGGCGGCGCGGGCTTCGGCGCGTTCCTTGCGGTCGTCGCGGCGGTTGCTGCCATCGAATTTGGGCGCCGGGCGGGCGCGTTCGGTCAACAGGGCGCGGTAGTCGTCGAGGTCGCCGTCGAAGGGTTTCACGCTACCGTCGGCGACGAGCCAGAGGGTGTCGGCGACGAGGTCGACGAGGTGGGGGTCGTGGGTGATGAGGATGACGGCGCCCTGGAAGTCGGCGAGCGCGCGGACGAGGGCCTCGCGGGCGTCGATGTCGAGGTGGTTGGTGGGTTCGTCGAGCAGCAGGAGCTGGGGCGCATCGCGGGTGGCCAGGGCCAGGAGGAGGCGGGCCTTTTCGCCGCCGGAGCAGTTCTTGACCGGGGTGGTGGCGCGGTCGGCATCGAGGCCGAAGCGGGCGAGCTGGGAGCGGACCTGGGCGGGGAGCGCGCGGGGGAGGGCGCGCTGCATGTGGTCGATCGGGGTTTCGTTGGGGACCAGCTCGTCGGTCTGGTGCTGGGCGAAGTAGCCGACGCGCAGCTTGCCGGAGCGGTGCATGGAGCCGGTGTCGGGCGCAAGGCGGCCGGCGATGAGCTTGGCGAGGGTGGACTTGCCATTGCCGTTGGCGCCGAGGAGGGCGATGCGGTCGTCCATGTCCACGCGCAGCGAGAGGCCGCGCAGGATGGGCGGGCCGCCGTAGCCGACGGCGACGCGGTCCATGGTGAGGATGGGGGGCGCGAGCTGGGCGGGTTCGGGGAAGTTGAAGCGGGTGACGTGGTCTTCGAGGACGGTGTCGATCGCCGGCAGGCGGGCGATGGCCTTGAGGCGGGACTGGGCCTGGCGGGCCTTGCTGGCCTTGTAGCGGAAGCGGTCGACATAGGCCTGCATGTGGGCCTTCTGGACCGCGATCTTGGCGGCGGCGGCGGTTTGCTGGGCGGCGCGTTCGGTGCGGATGCGGACGAATTCGTCGTAGCCGCCGGGGGTGACGCTGATCTTGCCGCGGTCGAGATGGGCGATGCTGTCGACGCAGCGGTCGAGCAAGCCGCGGTCGTGGCTGACGACGATGGCGGCACCGGCGAATTTCTGCAGCCAGGTTTCGAGCCAGAGCGTGGCTTCGAGGTCGAGGTGGTTGGTGGGTTCGTCGAGCAGGAGGAGGTCGGGGGCGGCGAAGAGGGCGGTGGCGAGGGCGACGCGCATGCGCCAGCCGCCGGAGAAGCTGCCGACGGGGCGGGCCTGGGCGGCGATGTCGAAGCCGAGGCCGGCGAGGATGGTGGCGGCGCGGGCGGGGGCGCTGTCAGCGTCGATGGTGAGCAGGCGTTCGTGGATTTCGGCCTGGCGCTCCGGCGGGGCGGTGTTGATCGCGGCCAGGAGGGCGAGGCGTTCGGGGTCGCCTTCGAGGACGATGTCGACGAGGGAGCGGTCGCCTTCGGGGGCTTCCTGTTTCACCTGGCCGAGCTTGGCGCGGGCGGCGAGGCGGATGTCGCCGTCGTCGATGGCGAGTTCGGCGGCGATGGCCTTCAGCAGTGTGGATTTGCCCGCGCCATTGCGCCCGACCAGGCCGATGCGCCGGCCGGGGTCCACGGTGAGGTCGGCGTTGTCCAGCAGGGTGCGGCCGCCCAGCCGGATGGTGACGCCGCGTGCGATGAGCAGGCTCATGATGGTGCGGTGTAGCTTCCCGGGCGTGAAGGGGGAAGGGGTTGCCGGTGGGCGGCTGCTGCTCTAAAGCCCCGCGCCATCACGGTATCACAAGAAAGCTCCCACCCCATGGCCCTCGAGCACACGTTTTCCATCATCAAGCCGGACGCGACGCGGCGGAACCTGACCGGGGCGGTGAACGCCAAGATCGAGGCCGCGGGCCTGCGGATCGTGGCGCAGAAGCGGCTTTGGATGACGACCGCGCAGGCGGAAAGCTTCTATGGCGTGCACAAGGAGCGGGGGTTCTTCCGCGAGCTGGTGACGTTCATGACCTCCGGCCCGGTGGTGGTGCAGGTGCTGGAAGGCGAAGGCGCGATCGCCAAGTACCGCGAAGTGATGGGGGCCACGAACCCGGCCAACGCCGCACCCGGCACCATCCGCAAGGAATTCGCCGAAAGCATCGAGGCGAACTCGGCGCACGGGTCGGACAGCGCCGAGAACGCGGCGATCGAGATCGCGTACTTCTTCGCCGGGACCGAGATCGTCGGCTGAGCCAACTTACGGGGTCAGGGGTGTGGACGTAATTCCAAACCTCGTTGACTAGAACTCGTAGAAGAAGAGCAAGACTGGGCTCTGCCCAGACCCGCCAGGGGCCAAGCCCCTGGACCTTGTCTCATTGAAAAATGTTAGGGATCAAAGGGCCGCCGGCCCTTTGCGGGTCCAGGGCAGAGCCCTGGCCTTAATCTTATCCTGACCTTGTCTTCGCCCTATGGGGCCCTGACCCCCGCTCGTTGCCTCAGGTGCCGACCAGGCCGCGGGCGTAGTCCATGGGGTCGAAGGGCCTGAGGTCGGTGGCTTGTTCGCCGACGCCGACGGCGTGGACGGGCAGGCCGTAGGCTTCGGCCAGGGCGACGACGATGCCGCCGCGGGCGCTGCCGTCGAGCTTGGTGACGACCAGGCCGGTGATGTCGACCATGTCCTTGAACACGCCGACCTGCTGGATGGCGTTTTGGCCGGTGGTGGCATCGAGCACCAGCAGGATGGAGTGGGGTGCGGCGGGCACCTGTTTTTTCATCACGCGAATGATCTTGGACAGTTCGTCCATCAGGGCGGCCTTGTTGTGCAGGCGGCCGGCGGTGTCGACCAGCAGGACGTCGGCGTTCTCGGCGCGGGCGCGGGTGATGCCGTCGAAGGCCAGGCCCGCGGCGTCGGCGTTGGGGCCGGCGGCGATGACGGGGGCGCCGGTGCGTTGGCCCCAGATCTGGAGCTGTTCGACCGCGGCGGCGCGGAAGGTGTCGCCGGCGACGAGCATGGGTTTGAGGCCCTGGTCGCGGTATTGCTGGGCGAGCTTGCCGATGGTGGTGGTTTTGCCGGTGCCGTTGACGCCGACGACGAGGACGACGTGGGGCTTGAGGGTTCGGTCGATGGTGAGCGGGAGGGCGACCGGCGTGAGGATCGCGGCGATTTCCTCGGCCAGGGCGGTGCGGATTTCCTCGTCGGTGACTTCGCGGCCGAAGCGGGTGCGGCGGAAATTGGCGATGATGCGGGCGGCGACGTCGGTGCCGAGGTCGGCGGCGATCAGGACGTCTTCGAGTTCTTCCAGCGCGGCGTCGTCGAGCGTGCGCTTCTTGAAGACGGCGGTGATGCCTTCGGTGAGCTTCTGGGTGGAGCGGGTGAGCCCCTCTTTCAGGCGGGAGAAGAAGCCGAGGGCCATCAGGCGGGCTCCGCTAGCAGGTGGTCGGCGTGGGTTTCGGTGACGCGGGCTGCCACGAGGTGGCCGGGGGTCGCGCGGATGCGCCCCACTGGAAAACGAACTGGGGCGAAGTGTTCGGAGTGGCCGCCGGATTCGGTTTCGGCGAGCACGGTGACGGTGCGGCCGATCTGGGTGGCGAGGTAGGCGCGGGCGGCCTGGCTGCCTGCTTCGCGCAGGCGGGCGGCGCGTTCTCGGCGGATGGGAACGGGGATGGCGGGCATGCGCGCGGCCGGGGTGCCGGGGCGCTCGCTGTAGGGGAAGACGTGGACGTAGGGGATTTGCGCTTCCTCGACGAAGGCCAGGGTTTCGGCGAACAGGGCGTCGGTTTCGGTGGGGAAGCCGGCGATGAGGTCCGCGCCGATGGCGATGCCGGGGCGCAGCGCGCGGGCGCGGGCGATGATGTCGAGGCCCTGCTGGCGGAGGTGGCGGCGCTTCATGCGCTTGAGGATGAGGTCGCTGCCGGCCTGCATCGAGAGGTGCAGGTGGGGCATGAGGCGGGGTTCGGTTTCGATCAGGCGCCAGAGGTCGTCGTCGATGGCGGCGGGGTCGATGGAGGAGAGGCGCAGGCGGGGGAGGTCGGGGACGGCGGCAAGCAGGCGGCGGGCCATCTGGCCGAGGGTGGGGCGGCCGGGGAGGTCGGGGCCGTAGCTGGCGATGTCCACGCCGGTCAGCACGATTTCGCGGTAGCCGCCGGCGACGAGGGTGCGGACCTGTTCGGCGATGGCGCCGATGGGGACGGAGCGGTTGGGGCCGCGGCCGAAGGGGATGATGCAGAAAGTGCATCGGTGGTCGCAGCCCTGCTGGACCTGGACGAAGGCCCGCGCCCTTCCGGCGAATTCGGTGACGAGGTGGGGGGCGGTTTCCTTAGCTGCCATGATGTCCGACACCATGGAGGGGGCGTCTGGCAGCCAGGATTCTGGCCGGAGCTTGTCTTCGTTGCCGAGCACGCGGGTGACGCCGGGGAGGGCGGCCCAGGAGTCGGGGGCGATCTGGGCGGCGCAGCCGGTGACGACGATGCGGGCGTTCGGGTTTTCGCGGTGCGCGCGGCGGATGGCCTGGCGGGCCTGGCGCTCGGCTTCGGCGGTGACGGCGCAAGTGTTGACGATGATGGTGTTGGTCAATGCCTGGGCGTGGGTGCGCATCACCTCGGATTCGTAGGTGTTGAGGCGGCAGCCGAAGGTGAGGATGTCGACGGTCACGTGGGGTAGGCGGCGAGGTTGATGGTGCCGCGGAAGCTGGTGGCGATGGGGCCGGTCATCAGGACGTGGTTGTCTTCGCGCCATTCCAGGTCGAGCAGGCCGCCGTCCATCTCGATGGTGGCGTGGCGGTCGGTCAAGCCACGGCGGGCGGCGTTGACGATGGTGGCGCAGGCGCCGGAGCCGCAGGCCAGGGTGAGGCCGGCGGCGCGTTCCCAGACGCGCAGGCGGATGCGGGTTGGCGATTGAATTTCCGCGAAGCCGATGTTGGCCTTGGCGGGGAAGAGAGGGTTGGTTTCCAGGGCTGGACCGAGGGTTTCGACTGGGAGGGCCATGACGTCGGGGACGAAGAAGGTGGCGTGGGGGTTGCCCATGGAGCAGGCGGCGGGGTCGGCGACGGGGCCGAGGGTGAGCGGGAGGTGGAGGGTGTCCATGGCGTGGGCGAGGGGGATGTCGGTCCAGTCGAGGCGGGCGGGGCCCATGTCGACGTTGACGCGGCCGTCCGGGAGGAGGCGGCTGGGGAGCAGGCCGGAGATGGTCTGGATGGTGATTTCGGCGCGGCCGGTCTCCGCGGCGAGGAGGGTGGCGACGCAGCGCGTGGCGTTGCCGCATGCGCCGGCCTCGGAGCCGTCGGGGTTGCGGATGCGCATGAAGGCGTCGGCGTTCGAGCCGGAGGGCGGCGGTTCGATGACGATGAACTGGTCGCAGCCGACACCGGTGCGGCGGTTCGCGATGGCGGCGGCGCGGGTGGCGGTGAGGCCGAGCTTGCGGGCGCGCTCATCGAACACGACGAAATCGTTCCCAGCGCCATGCATCTTGAGGAAAGTGGCTTCCATGCGTGGGCTTATATGGGGCTGAGCGTGTGGAACAAAGCGCGCTGCTTGCATGGCGGGCGGGTGATGGGTATATGCCCGCCTTCGTCTGTGGGTCCGGGCCTGTGTGGGCATGCCCGGCCGCGACGGCTGCATTCGGCAGCGATCATGTAGGAGATGCAAATGCCCAAGTTGAAGACGAAGTCTTCGGTAAAGAAGCGATTCAAGATCACCGCCACCGGCAAGGTGCTGGCGGGCCCCGGCAACAAGCGCCACGGGCTGATCAACCGGTCGCAGAAGATGAAGCGCCATGGACGTGGTACGCAGGTGCTGACCCATGCTGACGGGCTGACCGTCAAGCAGTGGGCCCCGTACGGTCTGGCTTGAGGGAGGGCTGAGCAATGGCACGCGTCAAGCGGGGCACGACCACCCACGCCCGTCACAAGAAGGTTCTCGACGCCTCCAAGGGCTTCGTCGGCCGTTCTTCCACCAATTACCGCATTGCGTTGCAGCGGCTGGAGAAGTCGCTCCAGTATGCCTATCGCGACCGGCGGGTGAAGAAGCGCGAGTTCCGCGGGCTGTGGATCCAGCGCATCAATGCCGCCGTGCGCGAGCACGACCTGACCTATTCGCGATTTATTGCCGGGTTGAAGGCGAGCGGCATCGAGATGGACCGCAAGGTTCTCGCCGCCATCGCCTATGACGATCCCGCCAGCTTCGGCGCGATCGTGGAGAAGGTGAAGGCCGCCCTGACGCAGCCCCAGGGGGCCTGATTGCTCTGCCCGCGAGGGCGTTCGCGATCGATGCAGGAAGGGCTGCCCGGACCGGGCGGCCCTTTTTCGTGTCCATGCGCTGCGGATGATGATCATGACCGATGACCTGCTGAAGCTGAAATCCGAGACCGACGCGGCGCTGGCCGAAGCGGCCGACCTGCGCGCCTGGGACGCGGTGCGCGTGGCGGTGCTGGGACGCAATGGGTCGCTGACCGGGCTGTTGAAGGAGCTTGGCAAGGTCGCACCGGAGGAGAAGCGCGCGCGCGGCGCGGCACTCAACGAGTTGAAGGACGCGCTGACGGCGGCGATCGAGGCGCGCAAGCTGGCGCTGGAGGGCGCGGCGCTGGAGGCGCGGCTGGCGAACGAGCGGATCGATGTCACCCTGCCGCCGCGCCTGGCGCCGACCGGGCTGATCCACCCGATCAGCCGGACGATGGAGGAGATGGCGGCGATCTTCGGCGCCATGGGCTTCGCCATCGCCGAGGGGCCGGATATCGAGGATGACTGGCGCAATTTCGGCGCGCTGAACATCCCGGCGCATCATCCGGCGCGGCAGGACATGGACACGTTCTACGTTCCCGGCATCGATCCCGAGGGGCGGTCGCGGGTGCTGCGGACGCATACCTCGCCGGTGCAGGTGCGCACGATGCTGAACCAGCCGCCGCCGATCCGGGTGATCGTGCCGGGGCGGACCTATCGCGCCGACCATGACGCGACGCACTCGCCGATGTTCCATCAGGTCGAGGGCCTGGTGATCGACCGCGGCATCACGCTGGGGCACCTGAAGGGCTGCCTGATCGATTTCCTGCGCACGTTCTTCGGCATCGACACGCTGCCGGTGCGGTTCCGGTCCTCCTACTTTCCGTTCACCGAGCCCTCGATGGAGGTGGATATCGGCTGGAACCGCAAGACGGGCGAACTGGGTGGCGGCGGCGACTGGCTGGAGATCCTGGGCAGCGGGATGGTGCATCCGAAGGTGCTGGCCAATTGCGGCATCGATCCACGGGAGTGGCAGGGGTTCGCCTTCGGCATGGGCATCGAACGGGTGACGATGCTGAAGCACGGCATCGCCGATTTGCGGCCATTCTATGAGAGCGATATTCGCTGGCTGCGGCATTACGGGTTCAGCGCGCTGGCCCCGGCGACGCTGCACGAGGGCGTATAGAAGTGAAGAATCTTCTTTTTTCTGTAGAAAAAAGAAGCAAAAAAGACTTTCGTTCATTTGCGCCTCGTCTTAGTGGTGAAAGTTTTTTGGTTCTTTTTTTCAAAAAAGAACATGCTTCCTTTCTTGTTCAGGACCGCACGCCATGAAGTTCCCCCTGTCCTGGCTGAAGAACCACCTTCAGACCGAAGCCTCGTTGGACGAGATCGCCATCGCGCTGACGAATATCGGCCTGGAGCTGGAGGGCGTGGAGAATCGCGGCGCGGCGCTGGCTCCGTTTGTGATCGCTCATGTGGTCGAAGCCGTGCAGCACCCGAACGCCGACCGGCTGCGGGCGTGCAAGGTGGATGCGGGCAACGGGCTGGTTTCCGTGGTGTGCGGGGCGCCGAACGCGCGCACTGGCATGAAGGCCGTGTTCGCGCCGCCGGGCAGCTTCATTCCGGGCAAGGGCGTGACGCTGAAGGTGGGCGAGATCCGCGGCGTGCAGAGTGCCGGCATGTTGCTGTCGGTGAACGAGATGGGGCTGGGCGACGACCATGACGGCATTCTGGAGTTGCCGGAGGATGCGCCGGTTGGCGTGCCGTACAGCGTCTGGGCAGGGCTGGACGATCCGGTGATCGAGATCGCGGTGACGCCGAACCGCGGCGATGCACTGTCGGTGCGCGGCGTGGCGCGCGACCTCGCGGCGGCCGGGCTTGGCACGCTGGTTCCGTTCGCGCCGGCGAAGGTGGAGGGCCAGGGACGCTCGGCGGTCGACTGGGCGATCGAGATGCAGCATGCCTGCCCCTGGGTGCTGGGGCGGACGATCCGCGGCGTGAAGAACGGGCCGAGCCCGAAATGGCTGCAGGAGCGGCTGCTGTCGGTCGGGCTTCGTCCGATCAACTCGCTGGTGGACGTGACGAACTTCTTCACCATGGATCTCGGCCGGCCGTTGCATGTGTTCGATGCGGACAAGGTGGCGGGCGGGCGGTTGGTGTTCCGGCCGGGGGCCGGGGAGAGCTTCCAGGCGCTGAACGGCAAGGATTACACCGTCACGCCGGATGATTGCGTGATCGCGGATGCCAATGGGGTGCAGTCGCTGGCCGGGGTGGTTGGCGGCGAGGCGACCGGGTGCGACGAAGGCACGACCAACGTGTTCATCGAATGCGCGCTGTTTGAGCCGGTGTCGATCGCGATGGCCGGGCGGCGGCACCAGATCGTCAGCGACGCGCGCCAGCGTTTCGAACGCGGCATCGACCCGGCGCTGCTGCCCGACGCGGTCGAGGCGGCGACGCGGATGATCCAGGAACTGTGCGGCGGCGAGGCGAGCGAGGTGGTGGCGGCCGGGGCCGAGCCGGTCTGGCAGCGCACGGCCACGATGCGCTTTGCCCGGGTGCGCGATTTCGGCGGCATGGACGTTGCTGCGGACGAGGCGGTGTCGCTGTTGGAGAGGCTGGGCTTCGCGGTCGCTGCACGCAGCGACACGCAGGTGACGGTTGCGGTGCCGTCGTGGCGCAACGACGTGGCGGGTTCCTCGGCGCTGGAACCTTCGCCCAGCCTGCCGGCGGAGAAGGCGCGGCTGGCGGCGGAGGGGCGGGCGCTGATCGAGCCGGAATGCGACCTGATCGAGGAGGTGTTGCGGCTGAAGGGCCTGGACAACGTGCCGCCGGTGTCGCTCCCGGCCACGGGGGCGCTGACGGGCGCGGTGCCGGGGACGACACTGTCGGCGCGGCAGCAGCGCACGGCGCTGGCGCGGCGGATGCTGGCGGCTGCCGGGCTGGCGGAGTGCGTGACGTTCAGCTTCATGCCCTCCGGCGTGGCGGCGCTGTTCGGCACGGCGCCGGAGGGGCTGCGGCTGGCCAACCCGATTGCGTCGGACCTCGACCAGATGCGGCCGACGCCGGTGGCGACGCTGGCGATGGCGGCGCAGCGCAATGCGGCGCGCGGCTTCGGCGATGTCGGGTTGTTCGAGATCGGGCCGGCCTTCCCGGAGGTGGACGGGCAGCGCCTGGTCGCCGTCGGGCTGCGGGCGGGGGCGTCGGCGCGGCACTGGCAGGGGGGCGCGGTGGCCGTCGATGCAATGGGGGCCAAGGCCGATGTCTGGGCGCTGCTGGCCGCGCTCGGGGTGCCGATGGACGCGCTGGGTGTGACCGCCGATGCGCCGGGCTTCTACCATCCGGGCCAGTCGGGCGTGGTGCGTCAGGGGCCGAAGACGGTGCTGGCGACGTTTGGAGCGCTGCATCCTCGGGTGCTGGCCGCATTGGATCTCGCCGGGCCGGCAGTCGCGTTCGAGGTGTATCTCGATGCCGTCCAGGACCCGAAGCGGCGCAAGAAATCCCCACCCGACCTGCCGGCGTTCCAGCCGGTGCGGCGCGACTTCGCCTTCGTGGTGGATGCGGGCGTTGCCGCCGAGACGGTGCTGAAGGCGGCGCGCGGGGCGGAGCGGACGCTGATCGCCGGGGTTTCGCTGTTCGACGTCTACGAAGGCGACAAGATGGAACCCGGGCGCAAATCGGTGGCCATCGAGGTGGTGTTCCAGCCGCGCGAGCGCACGCTGACCGACCAGGAGATCGAGGCGGCCGGGCAGAAAGTGCTCGTCGCGGTGGCGAAGGCGACCGGCGCGGTATTGCGCGGCTGACATTGAGGGGCAAAGAGCCTATCTGATCGGCATGACCGACACTCCACTCTCGCGTATCCGCAATTTCTCCATCATCGCCCATATCGACCATGGGAAGAGCACGCTCGCGGACCGGCTGATCCAGGCGACCGGGGGGCTCACCGCGCGCGAGATGACCGAGCAGGTGCTCGACAGCATGGAGCTGGAGAAGGAACGCGGGATCACCATCAAGGCCCAGACGGTGCGGCTGAACTACAAGGCACATGACGGCCTGGACTATGTACTGAACCTGATGGACACGCCCGGCCATGTCGACTTCGCCTATGAGGTGAGCCGGTCGCTGGCGGCGTGCGAGGGCTCGCTGCTGATCGTCGATGCCTCCCAGGGCGTGGAGGCGCAGACGCTGGCCAACGTGTACCAGGCGATCGAGGCGAACCACGAGATCGTGCCGGTGCTCAACAAGATCGACCTGCCGGCGGCCGAGCCGGACCGGGTGCGCCAGCAGATCGAGGACGTGATCGGGCTGGACGCGTCCGACGCCATTCTGGTTTCGGCCAAGTCAGGCCTGAACATCGAGGGGGTGCTGGAAGCGCTGGTCACGCGGCTGCCGCCGCCGACGGGCAAGGCCGATGCGCCGCTAAAGGCGCTGATCGTGGACAGCTGGTACGACCAGTATCTCGGCGTGATCATCCTGATCCGCGTGAAGGACGGGCGCATCCGCAAGGGCCAGAAAATCCGCATGATGGCCTCCGGCGCCGCACATCCGGTCGAACAGGTGGGCGTGTTCACGCCGCGGCTGGTGCCGGTGGACGACCTCGGGCCGGGCGAAATGGGCTACATCACCGCGGCCATCAAGACGGTGGCCGACATCGCCGTGGGCGACACCATCACCGACGACCGTTCGCCTGCGGTGGCGGCGCTGGCGGGGTTCAAGCCGAGCGTGCCGGTGGTGTGGTGCGGCCTGTTCCCGGTCGACGCCGACGACTTCGAGAAGCTGCGCGACAGCCTGGCCAAGCTGCGGCTGAATGACGCCAGCTTCCACTACGAGCCGGAGAGTTCGGCCGCCCTCGGCTTCGGCTATCGCTGCGGTTTCCTCGGGCTGCTGCACCTGGAGATCATCCAGGAACGGCTGAGCCGCGAGTTCGACCTCGACCTGATCGCCACGGCCCCCAGCGTGGTCTATCGCCTGTTCCACAACGACGGGTCGATGACCGAGCTGCACAACCCCGCCGACATGCCCGATCCCACCAAGATCGACCATATCGAGGAGCCGTGGATCAAGGCCACGATCATGGTGCCCGACGAATACCTCGGCTCGATCCTGAACCTGTGCAGCGAGCGGCGCGGGCAGCAGGTGGACCTGACCTATGTCGGCAACCGGGCGATGGCGGTGTATCGCCTGCCGCTGAACGAGGTGGTGTTCGATTTCTACGACCGGCTGAAATCGGTCAGCCGCGGGTATGCCAGCTTCGACTACGCGATTGACGCATACCAGGAGGGCGAGCTGGTGCGCATCTCCATCCTGGTGAACCAGGACCCGGTGGACGCGCTGTCGTTCATCGCCCATCGCAGCCAGGCCGACCGGCGCGGGCGTTCAATCTGCGAGAAGCTGAAGGACCTGATCCCGAAGCAGCTGTTCAAGATCGCGATCCAGGCGGCGATCGGCGGGCGGGTGATCGCGCGCGAGACGATCGGCGCGCTGAGCAAGGACGTGACCGCGAAGTGCTACGGCGGCGACATCAGCCGCAAGCGCAAGCTGTTGGACAAACAGAAGGAAGGCAAGAAACGCATGCGGCAGTACGGCAAGGTCGAAATCCCGCAAAGCGCGTTTCTTGCCGCCCTGAAGATGGATGCCTAGGCATAGACGATCGGTCGGGGCGCTGCTATGAGCGCCGCACGACGGAAGGGTGGCCGAGCGGCTTAAGGCGCACGCTTGGAAAGCGTGTGTGCGTGAAAGCGTACCGAGGGTTCGAATCCCTCCCCTTCCGCCAACTTCCCCATGCAACTCGTTCTCCGTTCGTTCGGCTGGCCACGAAAAGCGCAGGTTTCCTGCGGTTTTCCGGGCAAACCTGTTGACCGCCAGGGGTGCAATGACGGCCGAAATCTGCTCTCTGGCGGCCCGGTGTCTCCGGACCTGTGGACTTGCGTGATCTAGTACGCTTCTCGAAAGCGCTGGTAATTCAATGCGTTGTCCGTGGTCAGCGGGGCGTCGATTTCGTCAAACCTATCGACCGTGCGAGAGGGGCTGGGAGCGAATCTCAGTACGCGATCCCTCTTCAATGACGCCCCGGCATTTCCGCCGGGGAAGGTAGCCTGGCACATGAGTTAAAGCCGGCCGCGATCATCCTGCCTCAATGAGGCCCCGGCATTTCTGCCGGGGAAGGTACAGCGCAGCGGGTCGGCAAGGCGTCCGATGACCTGCTTCAATGAGGCCCCGGCATTTCTGCCGGGGAAGGTCGCTTTGGCCGCTAGCTCGATCGGGCCGCTGATCCTGAGCTTCAATGAGGCCCCGGCATTTCTGCCGGGGAAGGTGGTTATCGGGGCGCGGATTCGGCTAATCTGGCCGCCCGCTTCAATGAGGCCCCGGCATTTCTGCCGGGGAAGGCACTGTCACCGAGGAGGCCGACGCGCTGCTTGCGTGGTGGCTTCAATGAGGCCCCGGCATTTCTGCCGGGGAAGGAGGTTGGCTTTGGCAGCAGATCGCCTTGATTGCCCTGGCGCTTCAATGAGGCCCCGGCATTTCTGCCGGGGAAGGGGCCACGCAGGGCGATGTGACCGCCGAGGCTTTGTATGCTTCAATGAGGCCCCGGCATTTCTGCCGGGGAAGGTGGACAGCTTGCCGGGCGGCACCCGCAAGCTGGCACAGCTTCAATGATGCCCCGGCATTTCTGCCGGGGAAGGGCCGCTACCAGATGCCGCCCGATTCCGCCGCGTGGCTGGCTTCAATGAGGCCCCGGCATTTCTGCCGGGGAAGGTCCCCAACATTCCCGAGGGGAGGGGTCCGCCGCCTCCCGCTTCAATGAGGCCCCGGCATTTCTGCCGGGGAAGCATGCTGACTGCGGTGCGGCTGGCCGCCCTGGTCCTGCTTCAATGAGGCCCCGGCATTTCTGCCGGGGAAGGGCGGCAGAACAGGCGCCATTCCCGCTCGGCCGCTTCCTCGCTTCAATGAGGACCCGGCATTTCTGCCGGGGAAAGCTATTCAAGACGTGTTTCTCGGGCTGGCGCACGAACTGCTTCAATGAGGCCCCGGCATTTCTGCCGGGGAAGGGGTCAATGGTTCGTTGCAACCGATGCACTCGCAGAACGGCTTCAATGAGGCCCCGGCATTTCTGCCGGGGAAGGGTCGCGATAGACCGCGGCGATGCGCTCCACCGCTTCATCGCTTCAATGAGGCCCCGGCATTTCTGCCGGGGAAGGCCCTATATCGCACTCCGCCTCTCTCTGCCGCCGAGCGCGCTTCAATGAGGCCCCGGCATTTCTG
>JANPIH010000304.1:0-7382 GCA_031424895.1 Rhodospirillales bacterium | reverse complement strand
CTGGACCTTTTCCTTTAGAAAATGTAAGAAAATCAAGGGGCTGTCGGCCCTTTTCGGGTCTCTCGCGGCGCGCTTGCGTCGCGACGGCAGAGCCCTGGCCTTGCCTGCATTCATGGGTCAAGAATTTCAGGGCTTGGTATAATGCCAACCCCTGTTTCAATTGACCCATGTTGTACCAACCGGCCAAATGACTGACCCATGAAGAGAGATTAGGCCAGGGCTTTGCCGTCGCGACGCAAGCGCGCCGCGAGAGACCCACGAAGGGCCGGCGGTACTTGAATCCCATTCATTTTCAATGAGTTGAGGTCCAGGGGCTCGGCCCCTGGCGGGTCTGGGCAGAGCCCAGCCTTACTTTCGTTCCATCATTTGCAGTTAATATATGTAAAACATAATTCTTCCGACCAGTTGAATTCATTTGGTTGGACATGGCTTTGGTTCGGCTACGGGGCTGGGCCGCGGCCGAGGTGCATGACGTCGGCAAGCTCGGCCACTGTCTCGGGCAGGATGCGCCAGCAATCGACCACGGCCTTGCCGGCGAAGCAGGCGGGGGGGAGGGCGGCGAAAGCGCGGTCGGGCGTGGTGACGACAATCACGCCGGCTTCGGCGACGGCGGCTTCGGCGGAGCCGATCGGGGTGACGGTGTCGCCCAGGACGGCGATGGCGCCATCGAGGGCGACGGGGTCGGCGACGAGGACGGCGTGGCCGGCGGCGGCGAGCGCGCGAGCGATCATGATGCCTTGGCTTTCCTCCACCACCGGGGTGTCGGGCTTGTAGGACAGGCCGAGCACGGCGACGGTGGCCGGCGTGGGGGCGAGGCGGGCGACCATGCGGACGACGCGTTCGACCTGGCGGCGGTTGACGGTGTCGGTGGCCTCGGCGACGTCGGCGGTGAGGCCGAGGCTGCGGGCCAGGGCGGCGAGGGCGACGTTGTCGCGCGGGAAGCAGGGGCCGCCGTAGCCGAGCGCGCCCTTGAGGTATTTGGCGCCGATGCGGCTGTCGCGCCCGAGGGCCTGGGTGACGACGTCGACATCGGCGCCGGGGAGTTGCTCGCACATCTCGGCGATCATGTTGGCGTAGCTGATCTTGGTGGTGACGAAGGTGTTCACCGCGATTTTGGTGAGTTCGGCGCAGACCCAGTTCATGCGCTGGACCGGCGTGCCGGCGGGGACGGTCAGGGCATAGACGGCTTCCAGCATGTCGCCGGCGCGGGGGTCGCTTTGCCCGATCAGCACCATGTCGGGGTGCAGCAGGTCGCGCACGACGGTGCCGAGCGCTATGAACTCCGGGTTATAGGTGAGGCCGACATCGATGCCGACTTTGCGGCCGCTGGCGGCTTCGAGGGCTGCGCGGATTTCGCCGCCGGTGGCGCCGGGCATGACGGTGGAGGTGATGTTGACCACGTGGTAGCGGCTGGTGGCCTTCAGGGCGGCGCCGATGCGGCGGACGGCATCGATGACGAAGCGGTGGCTGAAGGTGCCGGTGGGGCCGGAGGGCGTTGGCACGATGACGAAGGAGAGGTCGGTGGCGGCGATGGCGGCGGCGTAGTCGGTGGTGGCGCGCAGGCGGCCCTGGGCCATGGCCAGGCGTTCGTCCAGCCCCGGCTCCTGCACCGGGGCGCGGCCGGCGTTCAGGGCCTGGACGGCGGCGGGGTTGAGGTCGACGCCGATGACGCGGTGGCCGCGGCTGGCGAGCACCGCGGCGAGAGGGGCGCCGAGCTTTCCTAAGCCGATGACGGCGAGGTCCATTGGGGGAGGCTTTCAGGAAGGGAAGGAAGGATTCTTCTTTTTGTGAACAAAAAGAAGCAAAAAAACTTTATTCATTTGCGGTTTCAGGCGCCTCGATTTGGGTCGTCAGGCACGGGCGCAAAGGAGCGAAAGTTTTTTTGGTTCTTTTTTGCAAAAAAGAACATGCTTCCTTACTTTGCGGGCACGAGCGCCCCGAGCTGTTCGGAGATCCAGTCGTAGGTTCTGCGCATGCCTTCGCAGAGTGGCCGGCTGGGGGCCCAGCCCAGGGTTTCGCGGATGAGGTGGTTGTCGGAATTGCGGCCGCGCACGCCGGTGGGGCCGGGGATGTTGCGGATGGCAACGTTCTTGCCGGAGAAGCCGGCGACCATGCGGGCGAGGTCGTTGATGCTGATCATTTCGTCCGAGCCGATATTGACCGGGCCGGCGGCGGGGGAGCGCATCAGGCGGGTGGTGCCTTCGAGGCATTCGTCGATGAACAGGAAGGAACGGGTTTGGCGGCCGTCGCCCCAGATCTCGATGGTGCCGCCGTCGCGCACTTCGGCGACCTTGCGGCAGAGGGCGGCGGGGGCTTTCTCGCGGCCGCCGCGCCATGTGCCTTCAGGGCCGAAGATGTTATGGTAGCGGGCGATGTGGACCTCGATGCCGTGGTTGCGGGCGTAGGCGAGGAACAGGCGCTCGCTGAACAGTTTTTCCCAGCCGTATTCGCTGTCGGGGGCTGCGGGGTAGGCGCTGTCCTCGGCGCAGTTGGGGTTGTCGGGGTCTTCCTGGTTGCGTTCGGGGTAGATGCAGGCGGAGGAGGAGTAGAAGACGCGCGGGATGGCGGCGCGCTTGATGGCGTCTAGCATGTTGAGGTTGATGGTTGCCGAGTTGTGCATGATGTCGGCGTCGTTCTCGCCGGTGAAGATGAAGCCGGCGCCGCCCATGTCGGCGGCGAGCTGGTAGACCTCGTCGAAGCGGCGGTCGGTGATGTCGCGGCAGAGCAGGGGGTCGCGCAGGTCGCCCTGGACGAAGTCATCGGCGGTGGTGGCGGTGAAGTCCGGGCGCTTGAGGTCGACGCCGCGGACCCAGAAGCCTTCGGATTTCAGGCGGCGGACGAGATGGCTGCCGATGAAGCCGCCAGCGCCGCAGACGAGGGCTGTTCTCATGGGTTTACTTCAGCTCCCGGAGGAGTCCGCAACGAAGGGCGAACTTTTGCATATTAGCCGGTTCGCATTGGCCCGTCACGCGCGCCGGGGTCAGGTGCCGCGGCGCAGGAGGCGCAGGGAAGTGATGTCGCCGCCGGCGAGGCCGATGGTGTGCATCCGCAGGACGATTTCCTCGCCGTCGCGCCCGTCGTCCGGCAGGGTGAACGGCAGGCGCAGACGCTGGGGCACGAGGCCGGTGGCGACCAGGCGGCGGAAGCCCAGGACGGCGTCGCCGCGCAGGAGTTCGAGTTTGAGGGGGCCGGGGCGGGGGCGGCCGGCGGGGGGGGAGAGTGCCAGCTCGAACACCCAGTCGCCGGGGGGCAGGCCGTGTTGGGATGCGAGGAAGACTTGGCCGCGGTGGGGGAGCAGGCGGATGCGGTCGTCGATGCGCTGGCCGGCGGGGTAGGGGATGAGCGCGGTGTGCGGCAGGGGGGCGGTGGGGACGGGCAGCACGAAGCCCTGGCGGACGCGGGTGGTGCCGGGGGACTTGGCGGCGCCGATGGCGGCGGCGAATTGCAGTTCCCAGGTGTTGAGGAAACCGTTGAGACCGATGACGCGGCGGGGTGCCTGCTGGTGGGCGGGAAGGGTGGTGCCGGCGGCGCGGGCGGGCTGGAGGCGGCGTTCGACAGCGGCGATGCGGCCGAGGGCGCGAACGACATGGCGCATCTGCGGCGTGTGAGGGGCCAGCGTGTCGGGCGGCATGCCGGGGGGGATGCCGCCGTCGAGGACGAAGAGGTGGGCGTCCGCCACGATTGTGGCCGGGGCGGCGGGGGTGGCGGATTCGGGTGGTGGGGCGAGCCAGGGGGCGTCGTTCGGCACCAGGATGGGGGCGGTGAAGCCGAGGGCCTGCCAGGCCTGGGCGAAGAGGGCGAGCGTGTCGGCGCGGGTGCCGAACCAGCCGAGCACGGTGCTGCGCGGGTATTCGACCAGCGCGTCGAGCAGGAAGGGCAGCGCGTGGCGGGGGTCGTAGTCCAGCCGTTCGATCCATTCGTCGGCCAGGAGGGAGCGTGTTGGGGTGGTCATCGGCGTGCCGATGACGCGTTCGAGGGTGGCGCGGTAGGTGGGGCGGCCGCCGTCGAGCCGGATCTCCTCGATCGCTTCGCCGGCGAGGCCCCAGGTTTCGGCCTGGTGCGGGGCGAAGGGCGAGTCGAGGGCGAAGACGAAGCGGTTGACGTCGTTCTCGACCGCGTCGTGGCGGTGGGCGGGGGTGACCTGGCGCGTATGGTCGCAGTGGTAGCCGAACAGGTCGTCCTGTAGGTCGCCGCAGCTGCCGTGGAGGAGGTGGAGGCGGCGCGCGATGTTGCTGTCGACGTGGTAGCCGAGCAGCATCCGCTCGTCGAAGCCGTGCAGGCGGTGCAGGTCGGCGCGCAGCATCAGCTGGAAGTCGCCGGGCGCGTCGAAGCGCAGGTAGGGCAGGGCGTGCTCGGTGATCTCGTTGAGGTGGAAGCGCCAGCCCCAGTCGGCCACGGTGGCGATGGTGCCGGCGGGGTCGAGGCGATCCAGCGTCTCCCACAGCGATTCGGGGATTTCGAGCCGCGCGAGGTGGCAGTAGCCGTCGGGCAGCGGGGCGGCGAGTGCGGAGAGTGTGCGGCCGGTGCGCGGCGCGAAGATCATGTCGGTGTTGGTGGAGAGCAGCCAGCGGTTGGCCGGGTTGGCGCGCCGGGCGGCGACGTTGCGCGCCACCGGCTCCAGGGCGACGAGGTGGCTCAGATGGGCGAAGCGGCGGTGGTGCGCGGGGCGGACGCGCAGGATGCGCAGGCGCTGGCGGGCGCGGGGGGTGAGGGTGTCGCGGATCGCCTCGGGGAAGGTGGGGAAGTCGTCGGGCGTGTTGTAGTCGACGAAGAGGATCTCGTCGTTTGGGGCGTCGAGCAGTTCGGCGATGCAGTTGAAGCTGAGGGCGGCGCGCTTGTGCAGGTTGTAGCCGTAGCTGTCGTTGCGCCCGTAGAGGATGACCGAGATCACAGTCCGCTCCCGCCCGTGCGGCACTCCCCGATTCCCCGGCATGCGCCTGTGTGGGGCGGGGGTTTGGCATGTTATGAGCACGCCCGCCAATACTGATGCCCGCCATTGACGAAGGACGCCGGCCGCGATGGGGAACGTGATCTGGATCGACGTGGAGGATGTGCTGGTTCACCTGACCTGGCGCGCGCGGCCGACGGGCATCCAGCGGCTGGCGTTCGAGGCGGCGCGGGCGCTGGTGGCGGTGGCGGGGGTGGAGCGGGTGCGGTTCCTGCGCCATGCGGCCGGCGGCGGTGGGTTCTACGAGGTGCCGTATGCCGAGCTTGCCGCGGCCTACGAGGCGGCGGTGGCGCCGGCGGCGCGGGAGGACCGGATGTGGCAGCCGGCGGCGGCACACGGGGCGAAGGCCGCCGACGAGACCGATCCCTCGGCGCAGGCGCCCTCCGTGCTGCGGCGGGCGTGGCGCAGGGTGGGGCGGCTGCTGCCGGGCGAGGTGCGGATGGCGCTGCTGGACTTGCTGCTGCATCTGTGGGCGGCGGCGCGGGCGGTGCCGCTGCTGATACGCACGGCGGTGCAGGCGCGCTGGCGCGGCGAGAAGGCCGCGGAGCAGGCGGAGGCGACGGAGGTGGGGATGGCAGCGGGCGACGTGCTGCTGGGCATTGCGGCCCCGTGGAGCGACGAGCACATGGACCGCGCCGAGCGGGCCTGCCGCGAGCGGGGGGTGCGCTATGCGGCGCTGGTGTACGACATGATCCCGGTGATGCGGCCGGAGTTCTGCGTGGTGGCGGTGGTGCGCCGCTATGGCGACTGGGCGCGGCGGATGCTGCCGCTGGCGGGAGTGACGATGGCGATTTCGGAGGCGACGCGGCGGGACGTGGAGGCGTTCGCGGCACGGGAGGGGCTTGCGTTGCGCGGGCCGGTGCGGGTGGTGCCGATCGGGACGGGCTTCCCTTCGATCCCTGAGGACCGCGACGGGGCGGCGGCGGCGCTGGTGCCGGCGGAGCCCTATGTGTTGTTCGTGTCCACGATCGAGGTGCGCAAGAACCACCTTCTGCTGATGCGGGTGTGGCGGCGGCTGGTGGACGGGATGGCGACGGGCACGGTGCCGCTGCTGGTGTTCGCGGGCGGGATCGGGTGGCTGGTGGGCGACCTGATGCAGCAGTTGCGCAATTCCGGGCACCTGGACGGGCGGGTGCGGGTGATTGCCAACCCGTCGGACGCGGCGCTGGCGGCGTTGTACCGGGGGGCGATGTTCACCGTGTATCCGTCGCACTACGAGGGCTGGGGGCTGCCGGTGGTGGAGAGCCTGTCGTTCGGAACCCCGGTGGTGTGCGCGGACGCCACTTCGCTGCCTGAGGCGGGCGGGGCGCTGGCGCGGTATTTCGAGGCGGACAGCGTGGGCGATGCCACGCGGGTGATCCGCGGCCTGGTCGAGGACCCGGCGGGCGTGGCGGCGTGGCGGGCGGAGGTGCGGGCGGCGTTCCGGCCGGTGGCGTGGCGCGAGACGGCGGCGGCGATGCTGGATGCTCTTGCCGGGGTTGATGCTGTCGCGGGTGTGAACGCGGGGCCTGGGGTGGACCGGCCCTGGGCGATGGACGAGGGCGGTTCTGCCGTCTAGATCATCACGGCTGCAACAGGAGCACATCCCGCGCCATGGCCAATGCACTGATCACCGGCATCACCGGCCAGGATGGAGCCTATCTGTCGCAGTTCCTGCTTGGGAAGGGCTATGCCGTGCACGGGTTGCTGCGGCGCTCGGCGTCGGCGGACGTGATCGGGGAGCGGCTGCGATGGATCGGCGTGTTGGAGCGGGTGACGCTGCATGACGGCGACCTGATGGATTTGTCGAGCATCCTGCGGATCGTGGAGCGGGTGCAGCCGGACGAGGTGTACAACCTTGCGGCGCAGAGCTTCGTCCATGCGTCCTGGCAGCAGCCGATCCTGACCGGCAATGTGACCGGCATGGGGGCGGTGAACATGCTGGAGGCGGTGCGGATCGTGGCACCCAAGGCGCGCTTTTATCAGGCGTCGTCATCGGAGATGTTCGGCAAGATCCAGGAGGAGCGGCAGAGCGAGCGCACGCCGTTCTATCCGCGCAGCCCCTATGCGGCGGCGAAGCTGTATGCCCACTGGATGACGGTGAACTACCGCGAGAGCTTCGGCATGCATGCCAGCTCCGGCATCCTGTTCAACCACGAGAGCCCGCTGCGCGGCATCGAGTTCGTCACGCGCAAGATCACCGATGGGGTGGCGCGGATCAAGCTGGGGTTGGCCAACGAGCTGGTGCTGGGCAACCTCGGTGCCATGCGCGACTGGGGCCATGCGCGGGACTATGTGCAGGCGATGTGGCTGATGGTGCAGCAGGAGGTGCCGGACGACTACGTGATCGCCACCGGCCGCACCACGACGGTGCTGGAGTTCTGCCGCATCGCCTTTGGCCATGTCGGGCTCGACCACGCGGCCCATGTCCGGACCGACCCGGCCTTCCTCCGGC
>JANPIH010000303.1:0-2809 GCA_031424895.1 Rhodospirillales bacterium | reverse complement strand
ACGCCGAAGATGGCGGCGGTGGAGCTGAAGACGAAGCGCCTCACCCCCGCCGCCACCGCCGCCTCGGCCAGCGCGACAGAGTTGCCGACGTTGGTGCGAATGTAGTGCAACGGCCGCTTCATGCTGTCGCCGACAAGCGAGAGGGCCGCCATGTGGAAGACGGCGTCGAACTTCCAGGCGGCGAAGGTCTCGGCCACGTCGCGGGGGTTGGCCAGATCGGCCTCAACCAGCCGGGCGCCGGCGGGCACCGCCCCGCGATGCCCGGTGCTGAGGTTGTCGAACACGACCACCTCGTCGCCGCGATCGAGCAGGGCGAGGACGACATGGCTGCCGACATAGCCGGCGCCGCCGGTGACGAGGTAACGGGCCACGCGTGGTCTCCAATGACGATGCTGAGTTGGTGCCAGCGCAATGTGGCGCAAGCAAGGACGGATGCGGGCGCGATCACGCTTGCCGGCGCCAGGCGGCGAGCAGCAGGGCCAGCCTGTCGAGCGTGCCGCGCCGGGCGGGCTGGCCGCGGGCCAGCCGGGCGAGGTCGCGCCGCGCCAGGATGGCCGGCAGTGCGGCGGGGACCAGGGCTGCGGGCCAGCGCCGCGGGGGTGGCGGCGCCAGCGCCAGGGCCTGGATGACCGGGGCGAGCCGGCCGGGGTCGGCCTGTGCCTGGTACGGGTCCAGCCCGGCCTCGGCCAGTGCGTCCAGCGGCAACAGGCAGCGGCCACGCACCGCCATCGCCGGGGCGCTCCGCAGCAGCGCGGCAAGCCCTTGCGCGGCGCCGATGGCCTGCAGGGTCGCCAGGTCGGGGCCGGCCGCCCCCAGCATCCGCCCGGCCGCCACCGCGTATCCACCATGGGTGCCGCGCAGATAGGCGGCGAAGGCGGCACGGCTGGGGATGCCGTCCTCATCCAGCTCGGCCTCCCGCGCATCGGCCATGGCCAACAGGTCGGCGGGGTCAAGCAGGCCGGCGGCAATGGCCTGTTGCATCGGCGTCGCCACTTCGTGCCGGCGCGGTTGCTCCAACGCGTCGCGCCACCACTGCAGGCGGATGGCGGCGATCATCGGGTTGCTGGCGGCCTCCCGCGCGCGGCCGAGTTCGTGGTGATAGCCGATCAGGGCGAAGAGCGCCTCGCGCGCGGCCGGCGGGGCGATGAGGGCGCAGAAGAACCGGTCCGGGTCGTGCTTACGGGCGAAAGCACCGATCTCCGTCAGTTGCGCGGCCATGACGTTCTCTACGGCGTCGGTTGACGCCCCGCCACCCGTTGCCTACCTCCCCCGTTACACAAAAGGAGACACGTCCATGCCCTTCAGCCTCCCCGCCCTGCCCTATTCGACCTCAGCACTCGCCGCCCAGGGCATGTGCCAGGAGACGCTGGAGCTGCACCACGGCAAGCACCACAACGCCTACGTCACGGCGCTGAACGGCATGGTCGAGAGCAAGGGCCTGGCCGGCAAGAGCCTGGAGACCATCGTGGCCGAGGCCGGCGCAGCGGGCACCGATGGCCTGCCGGTGCTGAACCAGGCCGGGCAGCATTGGAACCATGCGCTGTTCTGGCAGGTGATGAGCCCGAATGGTGGCGGCGATAGCCTGCCGGCCAAACTGGCAGCGAAGATCGACAGCGACCTGGGCGGACTTGCGGCCTTCAAGGAGGCCTTCAAGCAGGCTGGTGTGACGCAGTTCGGCTCCGGCTGGGCGTGGCTGATTGTGGGCACCGACGGCCGCCTGAAGGTGACCAAGACGCCGAACGGCGCCAACCCGGTCAGCACCGGCGAAGGCACGCCGATCCTGGGTGCGGATGTTTGGGAACACGCCTACTACCTCGACTTCCGCAATGTGCGGCCGAACTACCTGGACAACTTCCTGAACAAGCTGGTGGCCTGGGATGTGGTCGAGGGGCTGATGGAAAAAGGCGGGATGGTGAGTGGCCAGGCGGCCTGAGGTCAAAAGCGCGGCCAGGCGCATCGCCGACTGACGGGCACACGCGGGTCAAGCCCGCGTGTGCCGTCTTTGGGCCATGCGGCAGGCGCGTCCGTCGTGCCCCCCTTGCGTCATGGGCGGGCTCGATCGGCCATCTCATCGGCGGGTAGCCACGGGCCCCGCAGGAGGTCAGCCGGCTGGCGCGTGACTTGCCGGCCTGGCTTTCCGCCGCAATTCCATCATCTCCTCCCGCTCCCGCTTGCTGTTGCGGAACAGGGCGTCCCGGCCCGGACCGTACTGTGCCGGGCTCGTCACGTTGCGGCTGCCGTATTGGGCCGCCGCGTGCAGTGCAAAGCTCGGGTCAGTCAAATGCGGCCGCGCCAGCGCCACGAGATCGGCTCGACCCGCCGCCAGGATGGTGTTGGCCTGGTCGGCGGTGGTGATGCTGCCCACGCACATCGTGGCGATGCCCGCCTCGTTGCGGATCATGTCGGCCCAGGGGAGCTGGAACATCCGGCCATATTGCGGGGCTGCATCGGCGGTGGTCTGGCCGGTGGATACGTCGATCAGGTCGGCACCCGCCGCGCGGAAGGCGCGGGCAATCTCAAGGCTGTCTGCATCGGTGGTGCCGCCATCCGCCCAGTCGGTGGCCGAGATGCGTACCGACATGGGTTTGCCCGCCGGCCAGGTTGCGCGCAGGGCGGCGAAGACTTCTAGCGGGAAGCGCAGCCGGTTCTCCAGGCTGCCGCCATATTCGTCGGCCCGATGGTTCGTCAACGGCGAGAGGAAGCTGGCCAGCAGGTAGCCGTGAGCGCAGTGCAGCTCCAGCATATCGAAGCCGGCGGCATCGCCACGCCGGGCACTGGCGACGAAGTCCTCCAGCACGTCCTCCATGTC
>JANPIH010000302.1:0-6522 GCA_031424895.1 Rhodospirillales bacterium | reverse complement strand
ACCACAAACCGACGACGCAACATGGCCGATATGGTCCCGGCACTCTGCAGGGCCATTGCCACGTCAACCAGCCTCACACGTCGAAACGTCTTCGCAAGTGACACCGTGCCAATTGGTTGATAAGCGGGAAAAGACTTTCATTCATTTGCACCGCGTCATGCGGTCAGTCATCGGCGCGAATGGATAAAAGTTTTTTGGTTCTTTTTTTCAAAAAAGAACTACATTCTTGTCTATGCTCGCGATCTCCGTCACGAGCTTCCTTAACACGGCCGCGCCGAACTCTTCGAAGCTGGCGACCGGGACCATGAAGGCGCCGGGGCCGCCGATGACCTCATCGCGGTAGTGGGTGTCGAGATCGGGTTCCAGGGCCAGGATGGGCAGGCCGTTGATCGTGATGCCGGCGGCGACTGCGTCGTCGCGCGCGTCGGTGGCTTCGCGGCCGCGGTTGTTGGCGCCGTCGCCGGAGACGTCGATCACGTGGCGGGGCGCCTGGAGCGGGGCGCGTGCGATCTGTCGCCTGGCGTAGTCGATGGCGCCGCTGATCGAGGTGCCGCCGCCGAACAGGTGGCGCGGCGTGGTTTCAATCGTGTGCGCGAAAGCGATTGCATCGGCGGCGGTGGCGAGGCGGGTCCAGGGTGCGACTTCGGCGTGGAGTTGCGGGCCGGTCCATTGGAACATCGCCACCGCGATGGCGCCGGCGGGGCCGGAGCGGATGGCCTGGTGCAGGCGGGGGGCGCGGAAGGCGTCGGCGTAGCCTTGGCGCTGCAGCAGGAAGCGATGCTCGGTGACGCTGCCGGAGGCGTCGACGGCAAGGGCCAGCAGCATGTCGATCTCGGCGGCGTGGGCGGGCTTGCCCGACAGGGCGGCGATGGCCAGCAGGGCGCGCCGCCCCCACATCTCAGGCGTGCGCCAGATCAGGCGCCGGCATGGTCGGCTTCGCGCAGGATCGACAGGGCGAGGGTGTTGAAGGCCTCGGCGGCCTCGTAGGCGACCCAGTGGCCGGCGCCTTCGATGACGTGCAATGCGGCATCGGGGCGGGTAGTGCGCAGCGAGGCGATGCGGGCCTCGATTGACGGGAAGGACGTGATGTCGCCGTCGCCCCAGACGGCGGTGAGGCGGGCGGTGGCGCGGCCGGCGGCGTCGCGGAGCGAGGTGGAGCCGGCGAAGCCCTTGCTTTTGAAGCGGGCGTGGACTGTGTTCCAGTCCTGGATGGCAACGGCTTCCTCGGCGATGCGGGCGGGGTCGGCGAACATGAACATGCCGAGGTTCTTGCGGTTGGCCTCGTAGCGCTCCTGGCCGTGCTTGTTGCGGATCTTCTCCAGCGGCACGGCCGGGCGGGTGAAGCCCAGGGCGGCGGGGCCGACCACGGTGAGCGAGCGGGCGCGGTTTGCGTGTTGGGCGGCGACGTGGGTGGCGACCATGGCGCCGAAGGAGAAGCCGATGATGTGGAAGCGAGCGTGTTCCGGCAGGATCTGCGCGAGGCCGTTGGCCACGATGGCGCTGACGCTTTCGGGGGTGATCTCGGGGTGGTGGTGCATCATGTCGGAATCGCCCAGGCCCGGGGCGTCGGCGGCGTAGACCTGGTAGTGCTGCGCCAGGGCGGTGATGTTGCCGGCCCAGTGGCGCCAGGAGCCGGTGCCGCCGTGCAGCAGCACCAGCGGGATGCCCTGGCCCCAGCGGCGCCAGACCATTGAGCCGTCGCCGCAGGGGGTGCGCAGGATTTCGGCGGCGTTGGCCAGGGCGGGCACCGGCTCGGCGACGAAAGGCTGGTGGGCGATCCTTGTTCCGTCCACGTTCACATCCGCTCCGCGCTGCAACTGTGCCGACAGTCAAAGCCATTCTATGCTCCGCGGCAAGATTGCACGAGGAGGATCCGCCGATGGCCCGCTTGCCGTACCTGACCCAGGACGATTTGGCGCCTGACGACAAGAAGCTGCTGGCGCGGGATATCGCGCTGACGCGGCTGATGGTACACAGCCCAGGCGCCACGCGGGCGTTCCAGGGGTTGGGCGGATACATCCGCAACAAGTCCACGCTCGACGGGCGGTTGCGGGAGCTGGCGATCCTGCAGGTGGGGTGGCTGGCGCGCTCGCCCTACGAGTGGTCGCACCATGTGAAGATCGGGCACGATTTCGGAGTGAGCGATGCCGACATCCAGGCGCTGATCGACGATACGGCGGGCAAGGCGACGTCGCTTGGGGCGGTTGAGCAGTGCGTGTTGCGGGCGGCGCGGGAGATGACGATTGAGGGGGCGGCGAGTGACGGCACCTTCGCGGAGATGAAGACGCATTTCAGCACCGAGCACCTGACCGACCTGGTGGTGACGATTGCGTTCTACTGCGCGGTGGTGCGGTTCCTGGCGACGATGCAGATCGATGTGGAGCCGGAGTACCAGGGGTATCTGGACCGTTGGCCGCTGCCGACGGATTGACGTAGAACCGGGGGGTCAACCGGAGGCCTTCCCCATGCAGAACTCGGACATCATCTGGCAGCTTGTGGACGCGAAGCGCGAGGCGTTCGAGGCGTTGAGCGACCGGGTGTTCGACATGCCGGAGATTGCCTACACCGAGTTCCGGTCGGTCGCCGAGCACAAGGCGGAGCTGGAGCGGCAGGGGTTCCGGATCACCGAGAACCTCGCCGGTATCCCGACGGCCATCATGGGCGAGGCGGGCGAGGATGGGCCGGTGATTGCCATTCTTGGCGAGTATGACGCGCTGCCGGGGCTGAGCCAGGAACCGGGGGTGGCGGAGGCGCGGCCGTTGCCGGGGGACGGGATGGGGCATGGGTGCGGGCATAATCTGCTGGGCTCCGGGGCGATGTTGGCGGCGACGGCGGTGAAGGACTGGCTGGCGTCGCAGGGGATCAAGGGGCGGGTTCGGTACTATGGCTGCCCGGCGGAAGAGGGCGGGGCGGCGAAGGCGTTCATGGTGCGGGAGGGGTGCTTCGACGATGTGGACATCGCGATCACCTGGCACTCGATGCCGTTCGCCGGGGTGAACGACGCGCTTTCGCTGGCCAATACGCGGATCGATTTTTCGTTCGTCGGCCGGCCCTCGCATGCTGCCGCCTCGCCGCATTTGGGGCGGTCGGCGCTGGATGCGGTGGAGCTGATGAATGTCGGCGTGAACTACATGCGTGAGCACATGCCGTCCGATGCGCGAATTCATTATGCGTATCTCGATACCGGCGGGATCGCGCCGAACGTGGTGCAGGGGACGGCGAAAATTCGTTATGCGGTGCGGGCGCGGGACCTGGTGGAGATGCAGCAACTGAATGACCGGGTGCGCAAGATCGCGCAGGGGGCGGCGTTGATGACGGAGACGACCGTCGAAGAGAAGGTGATCTCCGCGGTTTCGAACCTGATGGGCAACACGCCGTTGGAGCAGGCGATGCAGGGGCAGTTCGAGCGGCTGGGGCCGCCGCCGTTCGACGAGGCGGACCGGGCCTTTGCCGAGGAGATCCGGGCGACGCTGTCGGCGGACGACATCGCCTATCCGTATCGCCGGCACGGGGTGGCGTTCCGGGCCGATCAGCCTTTGGCCGATTTCATCACCACGCTGGGGCAGACCGGGGCGCCGATGCTGGGCTCCACCGATGTGGGCGATGTGAGCTGGAAAGTGCCGCTGGTGCAGGCGGACGGGGCGACGGTGGCGGTGGGGACGCCGTTCCACTCCTGGCAGATGACGGCGCAAGGCAAGTCGCCGCTGGCCAAGAAGGGCATGGTGCACGTGGCCAAGGTGATGGCGGCACTCGCCGTGGAGGCGATCGGCAATCCGGCGTTGCTGGCGGCGGCCAAGGCGGACCATGCGGCGCGGACGGCGGCCACGCCGTATGTGTGCCCGATTCCCTCGGATGTTCAGCCTAATCTGCAGCCTCGGCCAGTGGGGGGCTGAGGACGGAAGCAGGTTCACAAAGAGATTAATTTGTTTTTATAGCGTAATGAAATAGGCGTGCTGACGCGGTCGCGGTGTGAGGGGTTTTTTGCGGAATGGGCGCGCCGGTTCGGTGGCGGCGCACGGGCGTGGCGCGATTGGGCGTGGATTGGGTTGGGACCGGCGCACGGCGTGGGGAGCGTGGGGAAGGGGGCGGCCGGGGCGTGGCGGGGCGCGGTGGCCGAGGCGGACTCCGGGATCGGCAAGGCCATGGCGTGCCGCGGACGCGCGGTCGGCCAATGATGGACCCGGGGCGTGGCGCAGGCGGCGCGCGGGGCATAGGGGCGCGGGGCAGGAGGCAGGGGGAGTTGGCCGGATTGCCACAGGCGGATCATCTCCTCCAGGCGGCCGAATATGCGGGCCAGGCAGGCGATGATCAGGGCATGCACCACCGCCGGAATCCAGACGCACTTCTCCTGCGTGAGAATCGCGCCGCGGATGTGGGCCACTTGCTGGGCCAAAGGGGTGGGGTGAACAGACATTGCGGAGAATATAACTAACTTGACGGAGGAAGGCAAGGGGATTCAGGCAAGGAAAGGATTCTTCTTTTTGTGAACAAAAAGAAGCAAAAAAACTTTATTCATTTGCCAATGGGAAGGCGGTGCCAAGTGGATTGGCTGGCGGGGGTATCTACGGTGGGAGTTGTTAAGAGACGAGGCGCCCGTCGCGCGAAATGAAAACAGTTTTTTTGCTTCTTTTTGTTCACAAAAAGAAGAATCCTTATCCTTCAATGTCTTCCACTGCCTCCGGCGCCAGTTTCCGGTCGTATCCCATGCTGGCGGCGAGGAGTTGGCGAGTGTAGGGGTGGGTGGGGGAGTTGTCTTCGAGGGCGCTGACGGGGAGTTCCTCGAGCAGGTGTCCGGCGTTCATCACGCCGATGCGGTCGCACATATGGGCGACGACGGCGAGGTCGTGGCTGACCAGGATGCAGGTGAGGCCGAGGCGTTCGCGCAGGTCGACCAGCAGGTTCAGGATTTCGGCCTGGACGGAGACGTCGAGTGCGGAGGTCGGTTCGTCGAGCAGCAGAACCTGGGGTTCGAGGATCAGGGCGCGGGCGATGGCCAGGCGTTGGCGTTGGCCGCCGGAGAGTTGGTGGGGGTAGCGGTAGCGGAAGGAGGGGCCGAGGCCGACCTGCACCAGGATTCGGGCGATGCGGTCATCGACGTCGCCGATGCCGTGGATGGCGAGCGGTTCGGCCAAGGTGGTGTTGACGATGTGGCGGGGGTGGAGCGAGCCATAGGGGTCCTGGAAGACCATCTGGACACGGCGGAAGAAGCCGCGGCTGCGCTGGGGGGTCATTTGCTCGCCGCCGATGGCGACGGTGCCGGACCAGTTGGGGTTGAGGCCGCAGAGGGCGCGCAGGACGGTGGATTTGCCGCAGCCGGATTCGCCGACCAGGCCATAGGTTTCGCCGGGCTTGACCACGAAGGAGACGCCGTCGACGGCGGCGACGCTGTTGGCGCCGGTGCCGAAGGTGACGCGGAGGGTGTCGACGCTGATCATCGGTTCGGTAGTGGCTTGGGGGGTCATGGAGCTACCCGTCCAGCCAGGCGGGGTCGCGGGCCAGGACGGCGAGTTTCTGGTGGCGGGAGCCGATGCGGGGCAGGGAGGCGAGCAGGCCGCGGGTGTAGGGGTGGGTGGCGTTTTGCAGTTCGGAGGCGGCGCATTCCTCGACGATGCGGCCGGCGTACATGATAAGCACGCGGTCGCAGAAGGTGGCGACGAGGTTGAGGTCGTGGCTGATGAAGATGAGGCCGAGGCCGCGGCGGGTGACGAGGTCGTCGAGGATGGCCAGGACCTGCATGCGCACGGTGACGTCCAGTGCCGAGGTGGGTTCGTCGGCGATCAGGAGTTCGGGGTCGGCCATCAGCATCATGGCGATCATGACCCGCTGGCCCATGCCGCCGGAGACTTCGTGGGGGTAAAGCTGGTGGACGCGGGCGGGGTTGCGGATGTGGACCGCCTCCAGCATCGCGAGCACGCGGTCGCGCTTTTCGGCCTTGGAGAGGCGGGCGTCGTCGGGGATGGCTTCGGCGATCTGGGTGCCGACGCGCATGACCGGGTCGAGCGCGTGCTTGGGGTCCTGCATGATCATGGAGATGCGGCGGCCACGGACCTTCAGCATGTCGCGTTCGGAGGCGCGGGCGAGGTCCAGCTCCTGGAACTGCAGGCGGGTTGCCTCGACGGTGCCGTTGGGCGGGGTGAGCTTCATGATGGCGCGGCCGGTCTGCGACTTGCCGGAGCCGGATTCGCCGACAATGCCAACTTTCTCGCGCCCGACAGTGAAGGAAACGCCGCGAACGGCGTGGACCATGCGCTGAGGGGTGCGGAAACGGACGTGAAGGTCTTCGACGATCAGCTGGGGAGTCATGCGCAACGATCCAAAGAAAGGAAAGGAAGGCTGGGCTCTGCCCAGGCCCGCCTGGTCCGGCGCGCGCCTTCGCGCGCGGGGGCCGCGCCCCCTGGCCCCACAAATTTATGCGGTCCTGGGGCTGGGCCCCTGGTGGGTCCAGGGCAAAGCCCTGGCCTTGCCTTCGCGCTAATCATTCCGACCTCGGGTCCAGCACGTCGCGCAGCCCGTCGCCGAAGA
>JANPIH010000301.1:0-4499 GCA_031424895.1 Rhodospirillales bacterium | reverse complement strand
CCAGGCGCGGCGGTGGCGGCGGTCCCGCCGGCAACCCGGCCAAGGCCTCCGTCGCGGCGGAGCGCACCGCCGGCGCTGGCACGGGTGCCGCCGCCACGGCAGGTGCCGGAGCCACGGGGGCAGGGGGCGGCACTGCAACTTGAGGCGCACGCGGCGCAGAAGCTGCCGGTGGTGCGGAGGCGGCCGACAGCGAGGCGCCCATGCCACCACCCCCAGGCGGATCGGCCGGGGCTGCGCGGCGTGCCCCCGGGGCGGTGATCGGCTGTGCTGCGGCATAGGCGGCATCGCGCCGGTCGCCTTCCAGCCCCGCGGCAATGCGCGTCCGCTGTCCGGCCTCCGTCGTGCCGGGCCGCGCCGGTACGGTGGCCAGGTTCGGATAGGGCGCATCGGCATTGGGCGGCAGCGGGCGTTCCTCGGCCAGCCGCCCGCCTTCCAGCTGCCGCCACCACGCGATCGGGTCCGCCCCGGTCCCGCCGCCGCACGCTCCCAGCGCCAGCAGCGCGCCCAACGCCATACAGGCCCGCAGCGTGAATGCCCGCCCAGAGTCGCGGCGGCCTTGGGCTGGGCCGTCAAGGCGACTACATCCAACCGCAGCAGCAGACTCGGCGCACCCGGATCGCATAGGCTGCATCCACCCTCCAACGGCGCCCCGCACGACGAGCGGTCGCCCAGGCCGGTGTAGCAGCGCAGTGCCGCCCACGGAAAGGACGACGCCATGGCCGACCCGCAGAAGCCCGAAACGGTGCCGTTCAAGCTCCCTGACCCCGCCGCCATGTCCCGATCGATGGCCGACATCGCCGAGCGCAGCCAGCGCCTCGTCGGCGATTGGCTCAAGCGGCAGGCGCAGGACGGCCCGGGCAAGCCTGACCCGATGAACGTCGGCGCCGCCTTCATGGAGATGACCACCCGCCTGATGGCCAACCCCCAGCGGCTGGTCCAGGCGCAGATGGGGTTCTGGCAGGACTACATGTCGCTGTGGCAGAGCACCGCGCGCCGCATGATGGGGCTTGAGGCCCCGCCCACCATCGAGGGCGACCCGCGCGACCGCCGCTTCAAGGACGAGGCCTGGAAGGACAACGAGGTTTTCGACTTTATCAAGCAGTCCTACCTGCTCTCCGCCCGCTACATCCAGGACGTGGTGAAGCAGGCCGATGGCCTGCCGCCGGCCACCGCCCAGAAGGTCGATTTCTATTCCCGCCAGTTCATCGACGCGATGAGCCCGAGCAACTTCCTGCTCACCAACCCCGAGGTGCTGCGCAAGACCGCCGAGACCGGCGGCGAGAACCTCATCAAGGGCCTGAACAACCTGCTGGGCGACCTGGAGCGCGGCAAGGGCAATCTGCGCATCAAGATGACCGACATGGAGGCATTCAAGATCGGCGAGAACATCGCCGTGACGCCCGGCAAGGTCGTGTTTCAGAACGACCTGATGCAGCTGATCCAGTATACCCCCACCACCGAGAAGGTGCTGAAGCGGCCGCTGCTGATCCTGCCGCCCTGGATCAACAAGTTCTATATCCTCGACCTGCGCGCCCGGAACAGCTTCGTCCGCTGGGCCACCGCCCAGGGCCATACGGTGTTCATCGTCTCCTGGGTCAACCCTGACGAGACGCTCGCCGAGAAGGGCTTCGAAGACTACATGAAGGATGGCGTGCTGGCCGCGCTGGACGCGATCGAGCAGGCCACCGGCGAGCGGGCGATCAATGCCATCGGCTACTGCCTCGGCGGCACGCTGCTGTCCTCCAGCCTCGCCTGGATGGCTGCAAATGGCGACGACCGCATAAAGAGCGCCACGTTCTTCGTTACGCTGATGGATTTCCGCGAAAGCGGCGAACTGAACGTCTTCATCGACGAGGAGCAGATCAAGGCGCTCGAGGACAAGATGAACAAGCGGGGCTTCCTCGAAGGCTCCGAGATGGCCACCACCTTCAACATGTTGCGCGCCAACGACCTGATCTGGTCCTTCGTGGTGAACAATTACCTGCTCGGCAACGACCCGTTCCCGTTCGACCTGCTCTACTGGAACTCCGATTCCACCCGGATGCCCGCCCGCATGCACTCCTTTTATCTTCGGAACATGTACCAGGAGAACCGCCTGTCGCAGCCCGGCGGCATCACCCTCGCCGGCACGCCGATCGACCTCGGCAAGGTGAAGGTTCCGGCCTATTTCATCTCCACCCGCGAGGACCACATCGCCCCGTGGCGCGCCACCTATCGCGGCACCAAGCTGCTTGGCGGCGAGAACCGCTTCGTGCTGGCGGCCAGCGGCCACATCGCCGGCGTGGTGAACCCGCCCGATGGCGGTAAATACAGCCACTGGATCAACCCCGAACTGCCCGAGGAGCCCGAAGCCTGGTTCCAGGGCGCCACCGAAATCGCCGGTTCCTGGTGGCCGGACTGGCAGCGCTGGATCACGGCACTCGACAAGCGCCAGGTTCCGGCCCGCACCCCCGGCGACGGCAAGCTGGCGGTGTTGGAGGACGCGCCGGGGAGTTATGTGAAGGTATTACTCAGCTGAACGGGTTACGGATGGTGGGGCCGCCGGGGAAGCTTCGGCCGTTCTGCATGTCTTCGGAATAGAGCACCTTGCATCCGGCCGCCATGGCAGCGGATACGATCATGGCGTCGTAGACGTGGAGGCCATGCTGTTCGGCCAAGGTCATGGCCGATCCGTGCATCGCGAGAGTCAACGGCAGGATCGGCGAACAGACGGTACGTAACGCACTGAGGGCTCGCTGGACTTCAGACCAGTCCATGCCTATTCGGCGACGGGCGACCGCCGCGAATTCGTTCAGCACCTGGACGCTGATGGCGCCACCTTCGGCAAGGAGCTCCTTCGCACGGATGGACCGCGGATCGGTGGTGCCGAAGGCGTAGACCAGGATGTTGGTGTCGAAGAAAACACTACCTGGCATTGGCTTCGTCGCGGTCGAACTTGAAGCCGGGCGGCAGCGGCCGGCTCAGCATGCGGATTTCCGCCAGCGCCGCATCCCGCGCCGTGTCCCGCCCGACTTCGAGGTGTCGCTGCCCCGCCAGGGTGATTTCCACCTCGTCGCCGTCCTTCAGGCCCAGCGCTTCCACCACCGCGACCGGCAGGCGCACCGCCAGGCTGTTGCCCCACTTCGCCACGCGCATGCTGATCTCCTTGCGAGGATATACGGCGGCAATGTATATCTGCGATCGCAGCTGCCGCAAGGAAGAGCCCGATGCGCGCCGACATGGCCAAGGTGATCGTGGAGCGGCCGCGGCGCGTGGAGCGGGCGACGCGGCGCGGGCGTGCGCTGGGGGCGGACGATCTGCCGTCGCATGAGGGGATGCGCGCGCCGCATGTGCGGAACTGGGGTGGGAAGGTGCTGAACGAGAACCTGGCCCCGCTGCGGCGCTACCTGGAGCGGCAGGTCGGGCGGAAGTGGGACCGCGTGTATGCCGAGATCAGCGTGCATCTGCGCCCCACCAGCGCGGTGCAACAGCATGTGCGCGACCACCTGCACCATTTCGTGGCGGTGAAGCCGCGGCGCATCCATTTCCCGATGAAACAGCGGTCTGGCATGGATATCTGGTCGCAGCCGTTCTACGTGGACCGGCGTACGGGGCTGCTGTGCCGGACGGACCGGCTGCCGATGTCGTCTTCTGCGGATACCCGCAAATAAATACGATTTCGTAATGAAATAGGCGTGCGTCGACGATGCCGGTTGTGGGCTGATCGGGCTGGCAAGGGCGGCGGAGCGCGGGAGTGCCGGCGCGTGAAGGCGGCGGAGGACGGGTAGGCAGGATGGCATGCGGGCGTTGCCTCGATGCGCGCATACCCGGGACGCCAGGTAGTTTCGACTGGGTGGGACGCCGAGCCTGCGCGCGTGCAACGGGCGCCGTGCGCGCTGGCCGATGCCGCGGCGTGGGCTTGCCACTGCTCCTCGCGGGGGGGCAGGCGCGGGTTGGCCGTGTGGCCGACGAGCGGGGCCTGGCGTGCGCGATAATGCACTTCTTCCGGATTGACGGCAGTTCGCGGCAAGTGGGGGCGCGGTGCCGGCGGGGGCGGAAGCAGGCCGGCCTGCCACAGGCGAATCATCTCCTCCAGGCGGCCGAACAGGCGGACGAGGCATGCCAGGATCAGGGCATGGATCGCCTCCGGCACCCAAGCGTGCGCGGGGGTCGCAAGAGTCGCGACGCGCAGGCTGGCGACCGTTTCGGCCAGGGGGGAGAGGGGCGGGGACATGGGGGGCCTTTGCTGGATGTTGGACGGTTGAGCGTGGGGGAGAGACGATGTGTTGACGATGAATATAACTAACTGATGTTAGGGATGCAAGGGAAATAGGAAAGAAAATATACGTACGTAATACCAAGCCTCGTGGACATCGACCTATAGAACGAAGGCAAGGTTGGGCTCTGCCCAAGCCCGCCTGGCCCGGCGCGCGCCTTCGCGCGATGGGCCAAGCCCCTGGACCTTATCCTTGTGAAAAGTGATGGGGATCCAAGGGCCCTCGGCCCTTGGCGGGTCCAGG
>JANPIH010000300.1:0-3150 GCA_031424895.1 Rhodospirillales bacterium | reverse complement strand
GCGCCGAACGGAATGGCCGTGCGGCCGTCGCACAGGGCGAAGAAGCTGATTTCCTCCCCCACCAGGCATTCCTCGATGACCACCGACGCGCCGGCCTCGCCATGCACGCGGGACTCCATGAAATCCGTGATGGCAGCCGCCGCTTCGGCAGAAGTGGTCGCCACGACCACGCCCTTGCCGGCGGCCAGCCCATCGGCCTTGACCACGATGGGGGCGCCGACCTCGGCCAGGTAGCCGCGCGCGGCCTCGGCATCGGTGAAGCGTGCCCAGGTGGCGGTCGGCGCGCCGGCGGCATCGGCCACCTGCTTGGTGAAGGTCTTGCTTCCCTCCAGCGCGGCCGCCGCGGCCGAAGGCCCGAAGCAGGCGATCCCGGCGGCCCGGCAGGCATCGGCCAAACCCAGGGTCAGCGGCGCCTCGGGGCCGACGACCACCAGATCGATGCCCAGCCGGCGTGCCAGGGCCACCTGCCCGGCTACATCCTCGGCCGCCACCGCCACGCACTCGGCCACATCGGCGATGCCGGCATTGCCCGGCGCGCACCACAGCTTCGTCAGCAGCGGCGACTGGGCGATCTTCCAGCACAGCGCATGCTCGCGCCCGCCGCCGCCGACCACCAGGATTTTCATTGGAACTCCACTGTGCCCTGAGGGAGGAGTTGCCGGGAGAGGCCGCCGGGTCAAGCCCGGCGGTGACGTGGAGGGGGCGGCTTACGCCTGCTACAGTGCGACGATGGACACAGTCACCAACGTCCCCGAATACGCCGTCTCCGAACTCTCCGGCGCCATCAAGGGTGTGCTTCGCGAGGCGTTCGGCCGGGTGCGGGTACGCGGCGAAATCACCGAATGCAAGCGCTACCCCTCCGGCCACATCTACCTGAGCCTTAAGGACGCCGACGCCAAGCTGGAGGCGGTGGTGTGGAAGATGGCGGTGCGCGGCTTGGGCCTGGCGCCGGAGAACGGCCTGGAGGTCATCGCCACCGGCCGGATCGACACCTATGCCGACCGCAGCAAGTACCAGCTCGTCATCGAGCGGCTGGAGTATGCGGGTGAAGGCGCGCTGCTGGCCGCCATCGAGAAGCTGCGCTTGAGACTGCTTGCCGAGGGGCTGTTCGAGCGCAAACGGCCCTTCCCGCTCATCCCCCGCCTGATCGGCGTCATCACCTCCGAGAAGGGGGCGGTTCTGCAGGACATCCGCACCACCATCGCGCGCCGCTTCCCGCGGCCGATCCTGTTGTGGCCGGTGGCGGTGCAGGGCGCGGGCGCCGCGGAGAAGATCGCTGCCGCCATCACCGCCATGGGCGCCCTGCCCGAGGGCCAACGGCCGGACGTGCTGATCGTGGCGCGCGGCGGCGGCAGCCTGGAGGATTTGATGGCCTTCAACGACGAGGCGGTGGTGCGGGCGGCGGCGGCCTCGGTCATCCCGCTGATCTCGGCCGTGGGGCACGAGACCGACACCACGCTGATCGACTTCGCCTCCGACCGCCGCGCGCCCACCCCAACCGCGGCGGCCGAGATGGCGGTGCCGGCGCGGGTCGAACTGCTGGCCGACCTGGCGCAGCGCGGCGGCCGGCTGCACCAGGCGGTGCAGGGGCAGCTCAACGGGGCGCGCCACGCGTTGACGCGCGCCGAGCGCGGCCTGCCCTCGATGCCCGACCTGTTGGGTGGCCTGCGGCAGCGGCTGGAGGATCGCGGCGAGCGTCTGCGACAGGCGCTGCCGGCGCTGGTCGGGCGGAAGCGAACGGCGTTCGCCCGTCTCGCCTTGCCACATCCGCGCGAGGGGATTGCGGCGCGGCGTCATGGGATGGCGTTGCTGCAGGGCCGCATCGGCGGGGCCTGGCGGGCGGCCCAGTCGGCACGGGCCTCGTCACCGGCGTTGGCGCGCTTCGGGCCGGCGCCGTTGCGGGCGGCGGTGGGCCGGAGTGCGGCCTCGCTTGCCGCCGCGAGCGGCAGGCTCGAAGCGGCATGGGCGGCTGAGGTGGCCCGGCGGCGGGCCACGCCCGCGCTGCTGCGTTTTTCGCCCAGCCCCCTGCAGGCAGCGCTGCGGCAGCAGGCGACGGCGCTGGCCGGCCTGTCGGCGCGGCTGGAGGGTGTGTCCTACACCGCCGTTCTGGCGCGGGGCTTTGCCTTGGTGCGCGGCACTGGCGGGGCTGCGGTCACCAGCGCGGCGGCGGTGCGCGCCGGGGCGGCGTTGACCATCCGGTTTCATGACGGCGAGGTCGCCGCCCGGGCCGCGAAGGCGACGGGACAGGGGGAATTGTTGTGATCGCACGTCGTTCCGTGTTGGCGATGCCGGTGCTCCTGGCCCGGCCCGCATCCGCCCTCGATGTGGCCCATGCATCCCAGCAAGGGGGCCTGCTGATCGGCCGCGGCGCGCAGGGTATGCGGTTGGCGCTGGACGGCCGGGCGGTCCGCGTGTCGACCGCGGGCGAATTCGTGCTGGGCTTCGGCCGCGACCATGGGCCTGAGGCGGTGCTGTCCGCCAACGGCCAGATGCGCCGCATTGCGGTAGCCCGTCGCAGCTGGGATGTGCAGTCGATCTCGGGCCTGCCTCCCGCGCAGGTGACCCCGGATGCGGCGACGCTGGAACGCATCGTGGCCGAGCGCGCCAGGCTGGCCGCGGCGCGCGCGGTGGATGGTACGGCCACCCACTTCACCGCGCCGTTGGCCTGGCCGGCGCGGGGGCGGATCAGCGGCGTCTATGGCAGCCAGCGCATCCTCAACGGCCAGCCGCGGCAGCCGCATCTGGGCCTGGACGTGGCCGGGCCGGTGGGCACGCCTGTCGCGGCTGCCTGGGCCGGCCGCGTGTCATTGGCGGCCGAGTTCCATTTCTTCGGGAAGCTGGTGGTGCTGGATCACGGGCATGGGTTGAATACGCTCTACGCGCATCTCTCCGCCATCGACGTGGCGGAGGGGCAGTTGATCAACCAGGGCACAAGGCTTGGGGCCATGGGGGCGACGGGCCGTGTCACCGGCCCGCATCTGCATTTTTCGTTGGGGTGGTTCCAGACCTGGCTGGACCCGCAGCCGCTGCTGGTGAGTTAGCGCAGCCCGAGGAAGCCCAGGATGGCGATGACGACCACGACGAGGCCGATGATGTAGATGATGTTGTTCATGGCAATGCTCTCTCCTGCTGATTGCACGCCATGAACGG
>JANPIH010000299.1:0-23663 GCA_031424895.1 Rhodospirillales bacterium | reverse complement strand
TCCTCCACAACGAAACCGAAGCCCGCCAATTCGTCCAGGATGCCCCCCAGGCCGGCCGCCTCCTGCGCCCGCTTTGCCACGCCCTCGGCGTCCAGCAGCCGGACTGGCTGAAACTCCCCCCGCGCCCCCGAAAACCGCGACGGCAGAAACCCCGCCCCGACCGCCCCCTCAAGCTGACCGACCCCAGCCACCGCCGCCAGCCCTACGTCATTGCCGCCGCGCGCAACGCCAAAAAAATGGATCGTCGATAAACACGCTTGGGCATGTCCATATTGTTCCGATATCAAAACTTTCTCAGTATGCTACTTCACCACCCCCGAACCCCCCCCGCTGTAGCCAAGCCGGACGTAATGTGGATAAGTCCCCCTCACGATGAACGGCCTGACAAGCCGGGACGGGAGCGAGACCGCATGACCACCACCTGGACCCCTGATTCCTGGCGCGCCCGCCCGATCAAGCAGGTCCCCAGCTACCCCGACCAGGCCGCCCTCCACGCCATGGAGTCCAAGCTCCACCGCTACCCCCCGCTCGTCTTCGCCGGCGAGGCCCGCAACCTGAAAGCCTCCCTCGCCCGCGTCGCCAACGGCGAGGCCTTCGTCCTCCAGGGCGGCGACTGTGCGGAAGCCTTCGGCGACTTCACCGCCAACATCATCCGCGACACCTTCCGCGTCCTGCTCCAGATGGCCGTCGTCCTCACCTTCGGCGCCGGCGTCCCCGTCGTGAAGATGGGCCGCATGGCCGGCCAGTTCGCCAAGCCCCGCAGCAGCGATACCGAAACTATCAACGGCGAAACCCTGCCCAGCTACCGCGGCGACATCATCAACGGCCCAGCCTTCACCGCACAGGACCGCATCCCCGACCCCGCCCGCATGGAAACCGGCTACTTCCAGTCCGCCGGCACCTTGAACCTGCTGCGCGCCTTCGCCACCGGCGGCTACTCCGACCTGCACGAAGTCCACCGCTGGAACCTCGACTTCGCCGCCAACTCGCCGCTGGCCGAGCGCTACCAGCAACTCGCCAACCGGATCGACGAAACGCTGGCCTTCATGTCCGCCTGCGGCATGACCAGCGCCGCCATCCCGCAGATCCGCGAGACCGATTTCTTCACCAGCCACGAAGCCCTGCTCCTGCCCTACGAACAGGCCCTCACCCGCGTCGATTCCACCTCCGGCGACTGGTACGCCTGCTCCGCCCACTTCCTCTGGATCGGCGACCGCACCCGCCAGCCCGACGGCGCCCACGTGGAGTTCCTCCGCGGCGTCAAGAACCCCCTCGGCCTCAAGGTCGGCCCCACCACCACGGTCGACGACCTGCTCCGCCTGATCGACACCCTCAATCCCGCCAACGAACCCGGCCGCCTCACCCTGATCAGCCGCATGGGTGCCGAGAAGGTCGAAACCCTCCTCCCCCCCCTGCTCCGCGCCGTGCAGCGCGCCGGCCGCAAGGTGGTCTGGCTGTGCGACCCGATGCACGGCAACACCATCTCGACCGCCGACAAGGTGAAAACGCGCAACTTCGAATCCATCCTCCAGGAAGTCCGCGGCTTCTTCGACGTCCACGCCGCCGAAGGCACCTGGGCCGGCGGCGTCCATGTCGAGATGACCGGCCGTGAGGTCACCGAGTGCATCGGCGGCGCCCACCAGCTCACCGCCGCCGACCTCGGCGACCGCTACGAAACCTTCTGCGACCCCCGACTCAACGCCAGCCAGTCCCTCGAACTCGCCTTCCTCGTCGCCGAGGAGCTGAAGGAACGCCGAACCTTGCCCGCCACCCAGCCAATGGCCGCCCAGTAGTCCGCGTCAATGAACAAGGATGAGCGGGCGGACGATCTGCAACGCGAGATCGCGGGGCGAACCGACGTCTACTTCAACCGCACCCGCGCCATCGTCCACCGCTTCGGCGACAAGCGCGTCACCTATGCGGTCTTCCTGCGCCGCCCGGTGATCTCGGCCCCCCGCCTGATGCTCGACTGGCTCGCCGAAGTCGCCACCGCCCGCGCCGCCCACTTCGACATCGAGGTGACCCACCCCGAAGGCCGCTGGACCGGCGCCGGCGAGCCCCTCGTCTACATCAGCGGCAGCTTCGAACAGCTCTCCGACCTGGAGACCCTCCTCCTCCAGAAACTCGGCCCCCCCTGCGTCGCCGCCCACAACGCCTACCAGATGGCCCTCGCCCTCCCCGACGTCGCCTTCCTCGCCATGGAAGCCCGCCACTGCGCCGGCGCCGAGATGCAGGAAATGATGGCCTACGCCGCCGCCGTCGGCAGCACCGCCGCCCAGGCCGAAGGTGCGAAAGGCTTCATCGGCAACGCCAACGACTTCACCGCCCACTGGTTCGGCAACACCGCCGGCCGCGGCACCATGCCCCACGCCCTGATCGGCTACGCCGGCAGCACCGTCCGCGCCGCCGAGATGTTCCACGAGACCTTCCCCGAGGAAACCCTCACCGTCCTGGTCGACTACTACGGCCGAGAGATCTCCGACGGCCTGGCCGTCTGCCACCGCTTCCCGGCACTTGCCGCCGCCGGCAAGCTGCAGCTTCGCCTGGACACCCATGGCGGCCGCTTCCTCGAAGGGCTCGACCCTGCCGAAAGCTATGCCGTGCTCGAACGCCACGCCCCCGGCGCCATCCGCCGCTACCGCAGCGACACCGAACTGCGCTACCTCGTCGGCACCGGCGTCTCCGCCGCCGCCATCTGGCGCATGCGCGAAGCCCTCAACCAGGGCGGCTTTCCGGCGGTCCGCATCGTCGCCTCGTCCGGCTTCGGTGTGGACAAATGCCGCGTGATGTCCGACTGCCGCGCCCCCATCGACGTCGTCGGCTCCGGCAGCTTCATCCCCGACACCTGGAGCGAGACATACGCAACCGCGGACATCGTGGAATACGACGGCGTCCCGATGGTAAAGGTCGGCCGCGAATTCCTCCTCCGCCGCAACGGCGACCGGCGCAGGGGCACTTGAGGCACCCCACCATTGCAGCCTACCCCCCACCTGCCTATAAGAGCCGCTCGCCGCAGGTCAGGAGAGGTGCCGGAGCGGTCGATCGGGACGGTCTCGAAAACCGTTGTACGTTTACGCGTACCGTGGGTTCGAATCCCACCCTCTCCGCCACGCAGCTTCGCCGCTGAAGTTTTCTTTAGGAAAACACGGCACACAAGGCTTCGTCTCAATCGCTTCCCCACGGTCGCCCCTACACTACGAGGACAGGTCGAACCGGGGCTTTTCTGCCAGATACCAACAGCCTTTGTGGCAAACCGATGAAGGACCGGTCGGCGGGGAGTCAGCATGAGTCTTGTTGTGCGCGCCGCCCGGCCGGGCGTACGATACCAGCCGCTCGAAACGCAAAAAGAGCCAGCATTCCGGGCATCGGGTAGATTCCGTTGGAGAGCAGTTCGGCCGTCTGATCACCATCCTGCGCGACGCCATCGGCACCCAGGTGCCCCTCCTGCCGCCCGCGCGTATCTCCGCGCCTCGTTTCCCCCCGCGCCCGCGCCCCCGCGGGCAGAAAGGCGCCCGCCATGACCGAGACCCAGCCCGGCATTGTCCCCATCCGCCGCGCCCTCATCTCCGTCTCCGACAAGTCCGGACTGGTCCCCTTCGCCCAGGCCCTGGCATCACGCGGCATCGAGATCATTTCCACCGGCGGCAGCGCCAAGGCACTCCGCGACGCCGGCATCCCGGTCAAGGAAGTCTCCGACCACACCGGCTTCCCTGAAATCCTCGACGGCCGCGTGAAAACCCTTGTCCCCCAGATCCACGGCGGCATCCTCGCCCGCCGCGACCTGCCCGCACACCTCGCCCAGATGGAACAACACGCTATCGCCCCGATCGACCTCGTCGCCGTCAACCTCTACCCCTTCGAAGCCACCGTCGCCCGCGGCGCCGCCTTCGACGACTGCGTCGAGAACATCGACATCGGCGGTCCCGCCCTGATCCGCGCCGCCGCCAAGAACAACGACCACGTCGCCATCCTCACCGACCCCACCCACTACGCCGAGATCCTGGCCGAACTCGAAACCCAAGGCGGCACCACGTCCAACCTCCGCCGCCGCCTGGCTGGCGAGGCCTACGCCCGCACCGCAGCCTACGACGCCGCCATCGCCGCCTGGTTCGCGAGCCAACGCCCCCAGGAAGTCAGCGACCCCCTGCCCACCCGCTTCGCCATCGCCGGCACCCGCCGCCAGACCCTGCGCTACGGCGAGAACCCCCACCAGCAGGCCGCCTTCTACACAACACACGATCGCCCCGGCATCGCCACCGCCCTACAGGTCCAAGGGAAGGAACTCAGCTACAACAACCTCAACGACACCGACGCCGCCTTCGAATGCGTCGCCGAGTTCGCCGAACCCACGGTAGTGATCGTCAAGCACGCCAACCCCTGCGGCGTCGCCACCACCACCACCCTGGCCGACGCATGGGACAGCGCGCTGCGCTGCGATCCGGAGTCCGCCTTCGGCGGCATCATCGCCGTCAACCGCACGCTCGACGAAGCCGCCGCCGAGAAGATGGCCGCCATCTTCTCGGAGGTCATCATCGCCCCGGACGCGACCGTTGGGGCCAAGGCGGCGCTGGCGCGCAAGAAGAACCTCCGCCTCCTGCTCACCGGCGGCTTGCCGGACCCTGCCACTCCCGGCCTCGCTTACAAATCCGTCGCCGGCGGCTTCCTGGTCCAATCCCGCGACGCCGGCCGCATCACCCAGGCCGACCTCAGGGTCGTCACGAAACGCCAGCCAACCGCCGAGGAACTCGCCGACCTCCTCTTCGCATTCCGCGTCTGCAAGCACGTGAAGTCCAATGCCATCATCTACGCCAAGGCCGCCGCCACCGTCGGCATCGGCGCCGGCCAGATGAGCCGCGTGAACTCCTCCCGCATCGCCGCCTGGAAAGCGCAGGACGCCGCCGACAAGGCTGGCCTGCCGCAATCGCTCGCCATCGGCAGCGTGGTGGCATCGGACGCCTTCTTCCCCTTCGCCGACGGGCTGCAAGCCGCCGTCGCCGCTGGCGCCACCGCCGTGATCCAGCCCGGCGGTTCGATGCGCGACAACGAAGTGATCGCCGCCGCCGACGAAGCCGGAGTCGCCATGGTGCTGACCGGCATGCGCCATTTCCGGCACTGATCCGTGCATGACAATGGCGCGCCATCGTGTTGAGAAAGGATTGATCTGGCAACCGCAGTGCGCCAGAGTTTTCCGTGCCGGCGCTTAGGCCGGCGCTTTGATAGGGGAGTTGAAATGACAAGGATCATTCTGGTGGCTGGCGCCCTGGTGCTGGGCTTTGCCGCAACGCCGACCACGGTCACGCTGGTGGGTGATATCGCAGTGCCCGTAATTTCGTTGGGCGGCACCGAGGCGATGGCGCAGCGCGCGTCGGACCCGCGCTACCAGCCGGGCTCCGGCTCCTGTCGCGACGGCGCCGGCCGCCGCTGCTGAGCCTCCGCGTGCCGGCGGCTCAGGCTGCCGGCAACCGCGCGCGCCACTTGCCTGGCAGAACCCGCAGAACGCGCTGCCGCGCCGCATGCCAGAACGCCGATAGCAACAATAGCCCCGACCCCACCAGCAGCGCGGTCAGCGAGAAAGTTACCCCCGCCGCCCCTGCCGCCGCCACCAGCGTGCTGATCGCGTATAGTACATAAGCCAACGCTGATACCAACAGTGCCCGCCGGTCCACCACCAGCGCCACCCACGCCAGCACGACATACAGCGCAAACGCCCCCGCCGCCGTGCTGGCAGCGCCATCGCCGCGCAACAGACCCAGCGCCGAGAACACCGGGTGCACGATCATCGGTGCGGCGGCGAGATGCAGCCAGAACGCCACGTCCGACCGCCGCGTGATCCGCGCCGGGTCGCTCATGTCCCACCACATCGCCCCCGCGAACAGGGTCAGCCCGGCGACGAACACCATCATCTGCCACGCCTCGCCGAGCCCCGGCACCCACGCCACCGCCGCCGCGATCGCCGCCGCGATCCCCGCCAGCGCCCCGACCGCCACCGTGACCGGCACGTGGAAGCGGCGCCAGTGCACGAAGGTGGCCGCCATCGCCACCACCGCGCCGAGGGCGGTGCCCACTGTGCCACCCGACCGGCCCAGCCCATCGGCCACCACCTTGCCGCACAGCCCGCCGAGCGTGAACACCGCCAGCGAGAAGGACACCAGCAGCACGATACTGGGCAGCGCCATGCGCCGGCGACGGGTGAAGTGCTCCGCCAGCCCCCAGCTCGCCGCCGCCACGGCAAGGGCGCCGAAGATCGCCCCGCCGATAAAGCCCAGCGCCACCAGCATCAGCGCCGCGGCGATCGAGACAAAGATGTCGTTGAAGCCGGTCAGCAGCCGGAACTGCTCCTCGTCGGCGGCGGGGGCGGCACGATGATGGGCCACGAAGGCGCGCAGGGTGGCCGCGGACTGGGCGCTGAGCGCACCGGCCGCCACGGCCGCATCCAATTCGTCGTCGCTGTACATCCGGCCCGACTCCATAACGAATGCTGACATTAGAGGGGGACTCCACACCACCCAAGCATTTGCGCGCCGTGCCCGCCGCGACCACTGCGGCAAAGTTCGCATCGTGCTTTGCTCTGCCTCCGCGCATCATGCCCTGGTATCCGCCGTCAATACCTCGCACGATGGTGGGGTCAAGCACGCCCCCTCCGATGTGTGGATAATCGGCCCACGCGCCGGCCGGCACACTGGCGCACCGCAAGCGCCGCATTACATCCACGTGGCAGATGGATGCGAAGCGTCCTCATCATTGCGGTGACGTGTTGATCGTTCCGGCGCTGATCGGGCATCATCGTCAGCCGGACGGAGATTGAGCGATGCGGAATTTCAGCGAACTGAGCGAGCGCGAGGTGCTGGCGCTGGCCATCACCAACGAGGAGGAAGACGGCCGCATCTATCTCGATTTTGCCGACCGCCTGCGCACCAACTACCCGGCGAGTGCGGCGGTGTTCATCGAGATGGCGGCTGAGGAGAGCGAGCACCGCCGCCGCCTGTTCGACATCTACCGCGAGCGTTTCGGCGAGCACATCCCGCTGATCCGGCGCCAGGACATCCGCGGCGCCATCCTGCCCAAGCCGATCTGGCAGCTGCCGGAGCTGAACCTGGACCAGGTGCGCCAGCAGGCCGAGCTGATGGAGGTCGAGGCGGCGCGCTTCTATCGCACCGCGGCCACCCGCACCACGGATGCCTCAGTGCGCCAGCTGCTGATCGACCTTGCCGAGGCGGAGGTGGCGCACGAGCACGCGGCCGAGAAACTCACCGCCACCAAGCTGACCGACAACGCCCGCGCCGAAGAAGACGAGACGGCGCGGCGCCTGTTCGTGCTGCGCTATGTCCAGCCGGGGCTGGTTGGGCTGATGGACGGCTCCGTCTCCACCCTCGCACCGCTGTTCGCCGCCGCGTTCGCGACCGGGCATTCGTGGGAGACCTTCCTGGTGGGCATGGCAGCCTCGGTCGGCGCGGGCATCTCGATGGGCATGGCCGAAGGCCTGTCCGACAACGGCAGCCTGACCGGGCGTGGGACCCCCTGGATGCGCGGCGTGATCTGCGGCGTGATGACCACGCTGGGTGGCATCTTTCACACCCTGCCGTACCTGATCCCGCATTTCATGACCGCGACCCTGCTGGCCGTGGTGGTGGTGATCCTGGAGCTGGCGGTAATCACCTGGATCCGTTGGAAATACATGGATAGCCCGCCAGTCTCGGCCGCGTTGCAGGTGGGGCTGGGCGGCGCCCTGGTGTTCGCCAGCGGGGTGTTGATCGGGAGCGGTTAAGGGCCTGTATTCTCGCTTCTGGCGCCATCTCCCGCGCACGGCACCCTGGTGCCGCAGGTAAATCCGCAACCCAAACGGGTCGCCTGCGTTGCGGAGGGGATGAACGCGGACACACACGCAGTGAAGCGATGTGGTCTGCCCATATGCGAAAGGAACGAGCATGACCGTGAAGATGGTTGCCGCGTTGGGCCTGGCGCTGGTGGTCGCGGGCTGCGGCCAAACCACGTCTGAACGTACGACGGGTGGTGCAGCGGCCGGTGCCGCCACGGGGGCGGGAGTGGGCGCGCTGGGCGGGCCGGTGGGTGCGCTGGCCGGCGCGGCAGTGGGTGCGGGCGCTGGCGCCATCGCCGGTGCGACCACTCGGCCGGAGGACGTCAATCTTGGCCGGCCGCCCTGGACGAATCCGGAAGCGCGCGTGCCCGGCGCAGGCACCGATGAGCGCGGGGCACGCCGGCGCGGGATGCGCACAGCCGATGCGCGGGAGGGCGGCGATGCTCGCCAGGCGCAACGGGCGCTGGCCGACCGGGGCTATGACCCCGGCCCGGTTGATGGGGTCTGGGGCACCCGGAGCACGCGCGCATTGCGCGACTTCCAGCGCGCCAGCAACCTGACTGAAACCGGACGGCTCGATACGCGGACCATGGACGCGCTGCGCACCGGCGGCTCGGCGACGACGCCCAGAACCGGCACGACCGGTACAACGGGCAGCGGCACTGGGACGACCGGCACTGGGACAACTGGCACTGGGACGACCGGCACCGGGATGGGCACAAGCAGCACCGGCACTGGCATGGGCACCGGCATGGGCACGACTGGCAGGGGTGCGACTGGCATGGGCACGACCGGGACCGGCACGACGACCCCGGGAGGGACGCCGGTTCGCTAGTGCAATTTCGGACCGAGTGGGAGCACTCGGTCCGAAGAATTGCAACGTCGCATAACGGCTGGGCGGAGACCGCGCATCCATCGGCGCGGCTTCCGCCGCGGCCACCACTCGGATGGTGCGGCGAATGCCCGAGCGGTGAGCCTGAACCTCAGTCCTTATCCTCGTAGGGGTTCTTCGTGCCGCGGAACTGCAGGCGCACTGGCGTGCCTGGCAGGTCGAAGGTTTCGCGCAGGCCGTTGACAAGGTAGCGGCGATAGTCTTCCGGCGTCTGCTCGGCGCGGGTGCCGAAGATGATGAATGTGGGTGGGCGGGCCTTGGCCTGTGTGATGTAACGCAGCTTGAGGCGCCGCCCATCGACCAGCGGCGCCTGGTGGCGTTCAAGTGCTGCCTCGAACCAGCGGTTCAACGCGCCGGTGGCGACGCGGCGGTTCCAGGTTTCATGCGCACGGCGCACCGCCGGCAGCAGGCGCTCGACCCCCTGGCCGGTGATGCCGGAGAGAGTGACGACCTCGATGCCCTTCATTTGGGCAAGGCTGGCCTCCAGCCGGTCGGAGACCATTTTACGCGCCGCGTTGCGGTCGGCCACCGCGTCCCACTTGGTCATCGCGAGCACGCAGGCACGGCCCTCGCGTTCGATCAGGCGGGCGATCTGCAGGTCCTGGTCGTGCAGGCCACGGCCGAGTTCGGCCTCCGTGGCGTCGACGGCCAGCACCACGACCTCGGCCATCTTCAGCGCCTCGATGCTGGCCGAGGTGGACATCTTCTCCAGCCCCTCGTCGACGCGGGCGCGCTTGCGCAGGCCGGCGGTATCGACCAGCTCGATGGCGCCCTGGTCGTCGTGGAAGCGCACGGCGACGGCGTCGCGGGTCAAGCCCGGCTCGGGGCCGGTGATCATGCGCTCCTCGCCGAGCAGGCGGTTGAGCAGGGTGGATTTTCCCGCATTTGGCCGGCCGACGATGGCCAGTTTCAGGGTGGAGTCGCGTTCCTCCCGGGTCGGGCCCTCGGGCAGGTGGTCGGCGATGTGACCCATGAGGTCGGCGATGCCCTCGCTATGCTCGGCAGAGACGGCGATGGGTTCGCCGAGGCCGAGCGAGTAGGCATCGAGTGCCGCCGCCGCGCCGGTGCGGCCTTCGGCCTTGTTGACCACGAGCAGGATCGGCCGGCCCTGACGGCGCAGCCAGTCGGCGAAGTGCTCATCGGCCGGGGTGACGCCGGTGCGCGCATCGACCACGAACAACACGAGGTCGGCCTGGGTGACGGCGGCCTCGGAACTGGCGCGCATCCGGCCGTAGAGGGTTTCCGGGGCGGATTCCTCGAGGCCGGCCGTATCGACGAGGCGCACCTCGCGGCCGCGCAGCATGGCGGTGGCGTCCTTGCGATCGCGCGTGACGCCGGGGGTGTCGGCGACAAGGGCGGCGCGGCGGCCGGCGAGCTTGTTGAACAGGGTGGACTTGCCCACGTTCGGCCGCCCGGCAATGACGACGACGGGGAGCATGTGTGTGTTCCTTTCAGGAAGCAAGGAAGACCTTCTTTTTCTGTAGAAAAAAAAGCAAAAAGACTTTTGCACTTTACGCCGGGGCTAAGTCTCGCGCCAAAGGGTTAAAAGTTTTTTGGTTCTTTTTTTCAAAAAAGAACGTGCTTCCTTCAGCGCAACGCCACCAACGTAGCGTTGTCGGTCACCATATACATGGTGCCGCCAGCGACGATCGGCGCGAGACTGAGGGCGCCAGGCAGCGAAAAAGTTGTTTCCACCGAGCCGGTCGCCGGATCGACCAGCACGGCGCGGCCGGTGGAGTTGCCGAGGAACAGGCGACCGCCGGCCAGGATGGGGCCGGCCCAGCTGATCGGGTCCTGTTCCTTGGCGGGGGTTTCCCAGCGGTCGAGCTGGGTGACCCAGGCAACGGCGCCGTCGATGCGGTTGACGGCAGCGAGGCGGCCGTCGGTGCCGACGGCGAACACCCAGTCGCCGGCAACCCAGGGGGTTTCGGCCGAGGCAAGCTCCAGCTCCCACAGGCGGCGGCCGGAGCGGAGATCGTTGGCGACCAGTTGGCCGCCGAGGCTGGTGGCATAGACGCGGCCATCGCGGACCATTGGCATGCCGCGGATCGCCGAGAGGTCGGAGATCGAGATGCGGCCGCGCGCGGCGGCGAGGCTGTCGGACCAGACCACGGTGCCGCTGGCGGCGCGGAGTGCCACGAGTTCGCCGGAGCCGAAGCCGGCGATGACGATTCCGTCAACATAGGCGGGGGCGGGCAGGCCGAGCACAAGCGTGTCGGAGGCGGGCGACTGGTAGGACCACAGGCGCTTGCCGTCGGCCACCGCGAGGCCGAGCATCTGGTTGTCGATGGTGGCGACGTAGACGCGTTCGGAGGCAATGGTGGGGGCGGAGCGGGCCGGGGCGCCGAGGCGGGCGCGCCAGCGTATGGCGCCGGTGCCGGCATCGAGGGCCAGCAGCTCGGCGCGACCGGTGGCGGCGAAGATGGTGTCGCCGGCAAGCGCGATGCCGCCGCCCACGTTGGTGCTGCGGTCGCCTTCCGGCTCGGTGTCGGCGCGCCAGAGATTACGCCCGCCGGCGGCGTCGAAGGCGGCAACAACGCCGTCTGCGTCCATGGTGAACACGCGACCGGCGGCGGCGACGGGCTGGGCGGTGATGCGGCGGCGGTAGCCGGTGCTCTGGCCGACGCTGGCGGTCCAGGCGCGGGAGAAGCCGCCCTCGCCGGATTGGGCACCGGACAGGGCAAGGTGGCCGCCCTCGTGCGCCGGGGTGCCGCCGGGCTGGGGCCAGTCGGCCGGCGCGGCCGGCGCGGGCACGGCGACGCGGGCGGTGGTGGTGGCGTCGGCCAGGGTGCGGCCGACGGACAGCACGGCCTGGCGTTCGCCGGGCAGGGGCTTCTTGCTGGAACCGAACACCGAATCATAGACCGAGCAGCCGGGCAGCATGGCGAGGCCGGCGAGCAGGGCGGTGCGGCGGGAGAGAACGAAATCGGTCATGGCGTGGCGCCTCCGCCGAGTTGGGCCAGCAGGCCGTTGGCGCGGCCGCGCACGCCGTCCGGCGCGGTGACGTCCTGGCCGAGGCGCTTGAGGATGTCGCGGGCGGCGTCGGCGCGGCCCTGGCGAATGGCGATCAGGGCCTGGGCTTCGGTGGCGAGGGCGCGCAGCGGGTGGTCGGGGGTGGCGAGCGGGGCGAGGCGGGCGCCGAGCATCGCGGGGTCGCCTGAATCGACCTGGCGGGTGACCCAGTGCAGGGTGGCGAGGTCGCGCAGCAGGGGGTCGGCGGCGCCGTCGGTGGCGACTTGGCTATAGTGCGCCATGGCGCCCGGGAGGTCGCCGGCATTGGCCAGCAGTGCGGCGTCGCGCAAGCGGGCGAGGGTGCGGTAGCCGGTGCTGCCCTCGGCGATGACCTGGCCGAGGAGGGGGCGTGCGGCGTCGCGCTCGGGGCCCGGTGGGCGGTCGGCGGCGCGCAGGGCGGTGATGTAGGTGGCGGCGACGCGGGTGTTTTCGCGCGCCTGGTACCAGGTCCAGCCCTGCCAGCCGGCCGTGGCCGCGATGACGGCCAGGGCGGCGGCCACGAGCAGGCCACCGTATTTCTTCAGCATCTGCTGCGCACGTTCGGCGCGCAGGTCCTCGCTGACCTCGTCGAAGATATCGGGCACGCGGATCCTTTCGGGTCGGGCTGCGCGCCGGAATCGGGGTGGCAGAGGGGCGGCGGCGCGGTGCGGGCGGACCATAGCGGCGGCGCGGGGCCGGAGCAAACCGCCGACGCGACGCATGGTCCGCGGGGCGGCAAGAAGGCGTTCATCCTTTGGCGCAAGGATGCGGCATGCGCCGATCCCCACATCGTCTGCTCGCCGTGTTGCTGCCGCTGCTGGCGGGCGGATGCATGGAGACGGTGGCCACGGTGGGTGCGGCGGCGGTGGGCGCGAGCGTGGCGGCGGTGCCGCTGATCGGGCGGTCGCTGCCGGATGTCGTGGTTTCCGCGGTTGTCGGCGCGGATTGCTCGCTGGTGCGGCTGGATGCGGGCAAGACCTACTGCGCGCCGGAGGAGAAGCCGCCGGTGGCGCCGCTGGTGTGCACGCGCAGCCTGGGGATCGTGGATTGCTGGCGCAATCCGCAGGACCTTGGCGCGCCCTACACCGAGGTGGCGGACGGGCCGCGCGTGCTGACGCCGGTGCAGGAGGCGCACCGGACGCGGCCGTGGCACCGGTTATGGTGAAGCGGGCGTGGTGTGGCTCAGCGGGGCGGGCGGCGGGCGAGGGGCTGGCTTGCCGGCGGGTGGGTGGTCGGGGTGCTACAGGGCGGGCCATAGTGATTTCGTCACCTGACCCGGATGCGCCCGATGCAGAAAGCCGTCGTCGAGACCGTTGCCGCCGAAGCCGGCACCCAACCTGTGGTGCAATCGGCGCCCACCGTGCCGGCGGGGGCATCGGCGACGGCGTTGCCGGTGCTGGTGGCGCTGAGCTTCTGCCACATGCTGAACGACATGATGCAGTCGCTGATCCCTTCGCTGTATCCGCTGCTGAAGGACGAGTTCGAGCTGAACTTCACCCAGGTCGGCATGATCGCGCTGGCGTTCCAGCTGACTGCCTCGATGCTGCAGCCGGTGGTGGGGTTCGTGACCGACAAGCGGTCGCTGCCGTGGTCGCTGCCGATCGGGATGGGGTTCACGCTGATGGGGCTGCTGCTGCTGTCCCAGGCGCATTCCTATCCGATGGTGGTGTTCTCGGCGATGCTGGTGGGCGTGGGCTCGGCGGTGTTCCATCCGGAATCGTCGCGGGTGGCGCGGATGGCCTCGGGCGGGCGGTATGGCTTCGCGCAATCCTTGTTCCAGGTGGGGGGCAATACCGGAGGGGCGATCGGGCCGCTGTTGGCAGCGCTGATCGTGTTGCCACGCGGGCAGTGGTCGATCGCGCTGTTTGCCTCGGCGGCATTGCTGGCGATGCTGGTGCTGGCCTGGGTGTCGCGGTGGTATGCGGCCAATGCGCGCGCGGCCCGGGCGCGGGCGGCGGCGGCGAAGGCGGATGGGCTGTCGTTGCCGGTGGGGAAGGTGGCGTTCGCGATTGCCATCCTGCTGGCCTTGATGTTCAGCAAGAGCGTGTATGGGGCGAGCCTCGGCAGCTACTATACCTTCTACCTGATCGAACGCTTTGGCATGACGGTGACCGGGGCGCAGGTGCTGTTGTTCGTTTACCTGGCGGCCAATGCGCTGGGCACGCTGCTGGGCGGGCCGATCGCCGACCGGCTGGGGACGCGGGCGGTGATGTGGGTGTCGATCCTGGGCGTGCTGCCGTTCACGCTGGCGCTGCCGTGTGTCGGGCTGGGCGCGACGATCGCGCTGACGATCCTGATCGGGCTGGTGATGTCCTCTGCGTTCTCGGCGATCGTGGTCTATGCGCAGGAACTGGTGCCGGGGCGGGTGGGGCTGGTGGCTGGGATCTTCTTCGGCTTCGCCTTCGGATTGGGCGGGCTGGGGGCGGCGGGCATGGGGCGGCTGGCTGATGCGACGAGCATCGAGTTCGTCTATCAGGTCTCGGCCTTCCTGCCGGCGATCGGGCTGCTGATCGCGCTGCTGCCGCGGTTGGACCGGGCGCGCGCGCGCACATAGGGGCAGAAGGCCCGGGTTCGAACGGGGGTGCGTCTTTTCGGCGCGCCGGTGCTATTCAGTGCCCATGCGCGCCAACGTATGACTGGAGCATGTCATGTCCCCACCGACCGTTTCGCCGGACCAAGCCGCTACTGCCGATCTTCTGGACCCCGATACCGAGGCCGCGCTGCGGGCGGCCATCGAGCACCAGGGGGCCGGGCGGCTGGACGAGGCGCGCGCCATCCTGGACGAGGTGCTGACACGCCAGCCCGACAATCCCGATGCGCTGCACCTGCTGGGGCTGGTGCGCTTCGCGCAGGGGCAGACCCAGGAGGGGGCGGCGCTGTTGGGCCGCGCGCTGGATAAAGCGCCGGATTTCGCCGCGGCGCAGGGCAACCTGAGCGTGATGCTGCGCCTGATGGGTCGCGCCGAGGAGGGGATGGGGGTGTTGCGGCGCGCGTTGCAGGGCAAGGCCGACAACCCACTCGTGCTGCGCGGCATGGGCTATGCGTTGATGAAGCAGGGCGATTTCGCCGGGGCGGCGGACATGCTGCTGAAGGCCGTGCAGCTGGACCCGGACGATCCGGTCACCAATGCCGGGCTGGGCGCCGCACGGCTGCGCCAGCAGCGCTACCATGAAGCGGAGGCGAGCCTGCGCCAGGCGCTGGGGCAGATGCCGGCCGAAGCCGAGATCCACATGAACCTGGGCGTGGCGCTGCGCATGCTGGGGCGGCACGACGAGGCGATCGGCAGCCTGCGCGTGGCGCTGCTGCTGCGGCCGGGCTTCACCGATGCGATGATCAACCTCGGCCTGATGCTGTTCGAACGCGGGCGGGCTGAGGATGCGGCGGCGAGCCTGCGGCAGGCGGTCGCCGCCGAGCCGGGGCGCGGGGACGCGCATTTCGCGCTTGGCCAGGTGCTGGCGGCTTCAGGCAACCAGGCGGGGGCGGCCGCCAGCCTGCGGCGGGCGATGGAGACGATGCCCGATCCGACGATGGCCTACTCGGCGCTGACGGCCATGCTGACCGGGCATCACAACCAAGGCGCACTGGTGGACCTGGAGCGGCAGATGGTGGCGCGCAACCCGGGCTCGGCGCTGGCGCGCATCCGGCTGGGGCGGGCGCTGGCGCGGGCGGGGCGGCTGGACGAGGCCGTGGAGGCCTGCCAGCGCGCGCAAACGCTCGACCCGGGATCGATCGACGCGTTGGCGACGATTGGGGCGGTGCGGTACGTGCAGGGGCGTGCGGCGGAGGCCAGCGCGGCCTTTGCCGCGGTGCTGGCGCTGCGGCCGGGCGAGCCGGTGGCGCGGACCACGCTGGCGATGATCCAACTGACCCGCGGCAATTATCAGGAAGGGCTGGCGGGGTTCGAGACGCGGCTGGAGACGCCGCAGCTGGCGGCGTTCCGCCCGGCCGGGAAGCGGCTGCCGCCGCTGACGGAGGCCGGGACGCTGGAGGGGCGGCGCGTGCTGCTGGCCGCCGAGCAGGGGCAGGGCGATACGCTGCAGTTCCTGCGCTATGCCCCGCTGCTGGCCGCGCGCGGCGCGCAGGTGCTGCTGGAGGTGCAGGCGCCGCTGGTGCCGCTGGTGGCGGCGATGCCGGGGATTGCGGGCGTGACGGCGCAGGGCGCGCCGGCGCCGGAGGCCGACTTCACCTGCCCGATGATGAGCCTGGGGCATGTGTTCGGGACGCGGCTGGACACAATTCCGGCGGCGGTGCCCTACCTGGCGGTGCCGGAGGAGCGGCGGGCGCGCTGGGGCGAGAGGCTGGGCGCGGCGACGCCGGGGCGGCGGCGGGTCGGGCTGTGCTGGTCGGGCAATCCCGGCTTCAGCGCGGACCTGTTCCGCTCCTTGTCATTGGCGGCGTTCGCGCCGCTGCTGGCCGACCCGGCGCTGGAGGTGCACCTGGTGCAGACCGACATCCGCGCGGGCGACGACGCGGTGGCCGCCGCGCATCCCGGGGTGGTGGACCTGCGGCGCGAGCTGGTCGATTTCGCCGATACCGCGGCGGTGCTGGAGCGGATGGACCTGGTGATCGCCGTCGATACGGCGGTGGCGCATCTGGCGGGCGCGCTGGGGCGGCCGGTGTGGATCATGCTGCCGTTCGCCGCCGACTGGCGTTGGCTGGAGGGGCGGGCGGACAGCCCGTGGTATCCGACGGCACGGCTGTTCCGGCAGGCTGTGCTGGGCGAATGGGCGCCTGTGCTCGACGCCGTCCGGGCGGCGCTGCGCTGATCGGGGGGCTGAGCGGGGCGCTGATGCGCCAGGCCGCCGCCGACTATGCGGCCGGGCGGATGGAGGCGGCGGAGGCGGGCGCGCGGGCAATGCTGGCGCACGACCCGGCACAGGTGGGCGCGCGCCACCTGCTTGCCGCGTGCAGGCTGGCGCTGGGTGATCTCGACGAGGGGGCGGCGGCGCTTGAGGCGGTTATCGCGGCGGTGCCGGGCCGTGACGAGGTGCGGCTGCAACTGGCGGAGGTGCGCGCGCGGCAGGGGCGGCATGGCGATGCCGTGATGCTGCTGGGCGACGTGGTGGCGGGGCGGCCGGACATGGTGGCGGCGTATCGGCCGTTGGCGGAGGCGCAGTGGGAGAAGGGCGCGCGGGCGGCGGCGATCGAGACCTGGCGCGCGCTGTTGGCGCGGACGCCCGGGGACGGCGCGGCGCAGGCCGCCTTGGGCGAGGCGCTGCGGCAGCAAGGGGAGGCGGCGGCGGCGGTGCCTGTGCTGCGCCAGGCGCTGGCGCTGCTGCAAGGCCCGGCGCCGGCGGTGCGGCTGTGCCTGGCCGAGGTGCTGGCAGAGGTGGCGGTGGTGGCGCCGCCGGGGCTGGCAGAGTTGGCGGAAGCGGCGGCGCTGGCGCGCGTGACCATGCCGGCGGTCACGCAGAACCCTGCGCAGCTGGTTCGTCTGGCCTTCGTGCTGCATCGCGCGGGTGACCGGGCGGGGGCGGAGGGGTGCTACGAAGCGGCGCTGCGGGCCGATGCTGGGCATGCGGATGCGCGGCTGTTCCTGGCGATGCTTCGGCTGGTACGCGGGGATTTCGTGGCCGGGTGGCCGGGCTACGAATGGCGGCGGGGTCGGCTGCGGGCGATCGGGGCGCCAGAGGGGCCGCCGCCGGCGCCATGGATCGCGCCGGCACGGCTGGATGGGGTGACGGTGCGCGCAGTGCTGGAGCAGGGACAGGGAGATACGCTGCAGTTCGTTCGCTACCTGCCGATGCTGGCTGCGCGCGGCGCCCGCGTGGAGGTGGCGGTGGGGTCGCAGGCGGGACTGGCGCCGCTGCTGGGTGCGATGCCGGCGGTGGCAGCGATGGTGCCGACAGCGGACAGCACGCCGGCGGCCGATGTGGTGGTGCCACTGTTGAGCCTGCCGCTGGCGTTCGGTACCGACTTGGCGTGCATACCGGCTTCGGTGCCGTATCTGGCGACGCCCGGGGACCGCCAGGCGATGTGGCGGGCGCGGATAGGCTCGGGCGACGGGCGGCCGCGGGTGGGTGTGATCTGGCGGGGCAGCCCCACCCATGCCGGCGATCGGCAACGCTCGATTCCGCTGGCGGCGTTCCGCCAGGTGCTGGCACGGCCGGGACTGGCGTTCCACGTGCTGACCGACCGGCTGCGCGAGGGCGAACACGAGGTGCTGGATGGGTTGGCGCTGGTCCACGAGGGGGTGGGCGATTTTGCCGACACCGCGGCGCTGGTGGAGATGATGGACCTGGTGGTGGCGGTGGACACCTCTGTGGCGCACCTGGCCGGGGCGCTGGGGCGGCCGACCTGGACCCTTCTGCCGTTCCTGCCCGATTGGCGATGGCTGCTGGGGCGGGGGGACAGCCCGTGGTATCCGACAATGCGATTGTTCCGCCAGCCTGCAGCGGGGGACTGGGACAGTGTGCTTGCGCGCGTCGGGGAGGCGCTGGATGTCAGATTCCGCTGAAGGAGTCGCTGCCGTGCCGCCGGCCGGGCATGGCGACGACGCGTTGAGGGCCGCCGCCGCCGCCTATGTCGCCGGGCGGATGGAGGAAGCGGCGGTGCTGCTGGCCGAGGTGGGGCCCCAGGCGCGAGGGCAGCCGGCGTTCCGGGAGCTGGAGGGTGGGCTGGCGCTGCTGCGTGGCGACGGGCCGGGGGCCGTGGCGGCCCTGCGCGAGGCGACGCGGCTGCAGCGCAGCCTGTACGGCCGGGCGTCGCCCGCAGTGCTGGCGAACATCGCAGTTGCGACAGTGATGGCTGGCGACGCCGATGCTGCACTGGCGGCGCGCGCGGCGGTGGAGGAGGAGATCCTGGGCCGCCACCGGCCCGACAATGCCGCTGCGATGGCCGCGGAGGCCCAGGCCCGCGAGCAGCTGCGCGAGATCGACGAGCGGCTGGCGGCCCTGCTGTGGCAGCAGGGGCGGCATGGCGAATCGGTTGCCGCGATGGTGCGCGTCTCGGCGGCGCGGCCGGAGCATGGCGGCACGCTGGGGCGGCTGCGCGGCATGCTGGCGTGGCAGGGGCGGACGGTGGAGTCGCTGGCGCTGGTGCTGCGCATGGTGCTGCTGGCGCCCGAGGCCCCGGGGTCGGCGGCCGGGCCGGCGGCGGACGTGGCGGTGTTACTGGAGCGGCTGGGGGCGATGCGGGCGGCGCGGGCCTGGCACCGCCGTGCGGCGGCGCTCGACCCGGGGAACGCGGCGGCAAGTGCCGCACTGGCGCAACCGGAGGAGGCGGATGCGACATCCGGGCTGGACGGCGCCACGCAGCGCATCCTGCGCCCGCTGGAAGGGCTGGCTGGCGCGCCGCGCGATTCGGTTTGGCCGGTGGCGCTGGCGCGCGCGCTGGTGGCCACGCGGATCGGCGCCCCGGCGGGAACCGAGCTGGCGGACTGGTCGGTGCTGGCGCGCGACACCGCGGCGGCGGCGCTGCGCCGGGCGCTGGCGCTGCGGCCGGGCCAGCCGGAGGTGACAGCGGAGCTGGCGACGCTGGCGCTGGAGCAGGCGGAACGGCCGGCGGGGCTGGAGACGCTGCGCGGCGCGCTGAAGCTCGCACCGGGCCATGCGGCGATGCATGCGCGGCTGGGGATGGAACTGCGCCGGCGCGGTGCGTCGGGCGAGGCGGAGCGGAGTTTCCGCACGGCGCTGGCGCTGCAGCCGGACATGCCGATGGCGATGGTCGGGCTGGCGAACGCGCTTCTGGCGCAAGGGCCGAGCGAGGAGGCGCTGCCGCTGCTGGAGCGGGCGATGATGCTGGAGCCGTCGATGCCGATGGCCCAGGCGCATGGGCTGGTCGGCCTGGCGCTGTTGGGTCAGCAACGGCCGGATGAGGCGGTGGCGGCGCTGAACACGGCGCTGGCGGCCGCCCCGGACGACGCCGATCTTCACTTTGCCAGGGCGCTGGCGCTGCTGGTCGGCGGGCGGCTGGAGGATGGGTGGCGGGGCTATGCCTGGCGCTGGCGGATGCGGATGAACGCCGATGCGGGGCGCGCGCCGCCCGACCCGCTGGAGAAGCCCGACCCCGCCGCCTGGGCCGGGCGGACCGTGCTGGTGTATGCCGAGCAGGCGCTGGGCGATTCGATCCAGTTCCTGCGCTATGCCCGCATGGTTGCTGGCTCAGGGGCGCGGGTGTTGCTGGAGGTGCACGGGCCGCTGAAGACAATTGCCGCGCGCATCCCGAACATGGCGGGCGTGTTCGTGCGCGGCGAGGCGTTGCCGCCGTTCGATGTCGCGGTGCCGCTGCTTCACCTGCCATGGGCGTTCGACACCCGGCTGGAGACGATTCCAGCCGCCGTGCCCTATCTGCGCGGCGACCTTGCGCGGGCGGCGCAGTTCCGGCGGCGGATGATGGGGCTGCCGGGGCTGCGGGTGGGGCTGGTGTGGTCGGGTGATCCGCGGCCGAACAACCCGGTGCAGTCGTCGATGGACCGGCGGCGCTCGATCCGGCTGGCCGACCTTGCGCCGCTGGCGGCGGTGCCGGGAGTGGTGTTCGTGTCGCTGCAGAAGGGCGCGCCGGCGACACAGGCGGCGAACCCGCCGGCGGGCATGGTGGTGCATGACTGGACCGCGGAGCTGGAGGATTTCGACGCGACCGCCGCGCTGATGACGGCGCTGGACCTGGTGATCTCGGTGGATACGGCGCCGGCGCACCTGGCGGGGGCGCTGGGGCGGCCGGTATGGCTGCTGAACCGGTTCGACACCGATTTTCGCTGGCTGCTGGGCCGAGACGATAGCCCCTGGTATCCGACGATGCGCCAGTTCCGGCAGGCGCGGCCGGGGGACTGGGAGGGAGTGATCGCGCGGGTGGCCGCGGCGCTGCGCGAGCGGGTGGCGCAGGGCTTCGACGGTGGCTAGGCCGGGCGTGGCGGCGTGGGGACGGTGACCGGCTCGGTGCACGAGGCGGCGGGGGCGCTGATGGCGCGGCTGTCACACGAGCTTGGGACGCCGGAGGCGATGGCGGGCGTGCTGGCCGGCATGGTGGCGGCGCGGGCGGACGACCATGGCGCGCGGCTGGCGCTGGCGGCGTGCCGTTGGGCGACGGGGAGGTATCGCGCTGCGGTGGCGGAGTATCGGGAGTTGCTGGCGGCGCATCCGGGCGACGGGCAGTTGGGCTACGTGCTCGGGCGGGCGCTGGTGCAGACCGGTGCAGCCGGCGAGGGCGAGGCGCTGTTGCGTGCCGTCGCGGCGGCATTGCCGGAGCATGCGGAGGCGCAGGCCTGGTGGGGCATGGCGCTGATGGCGCTGCGGCGACAAGCGGAGGCGCTGGGGCCGCTGGAGGCGGCGTTGCGGCTGCGGCCGGCGGAGAAGCTCTGGCACATGGCGCGCGCCGAGGCGCTGCTGGCGCTGGGGCGGTGGGAGGAAGGCTGGGCGGAGCATGCCTGGCGCTGGCAAGGGGTTTCGCCGGCGCGCCTGCGGGTGCCGACGAACCCGCTGGTGCGGCCCGATCCCGGCGCGTGGGCGGGTCGGACGGTGCTGCTGTATGCCGAGCAAGGGCATGGGGACACGCTGCAATGCCTGCGCTACGTGCCGATGGCGGTGGCGACGGGCGCGCGGGTGGTGCTGGAGGTGCAGCCGGGGCTGGTGCGGCTGGCGCGCGGGTTGGCTGGGGTGGAGGTGGTCGCGGCAGGCGATGCGGTGCCGGCGCATGATGTCGCGGTGCCTATGTTCCACCTGCCCTGGGCGTTCGGGACCACGGTGGCGGCGGTGCCGCCAGGCGGGCCCTACCTGGCGGCCGATGCGGGGCTGGCGGCGCGGTGGCGGGGGCGGCTGGCGGCATTGCCGGGGCTGAAGGTGGGGCTGGTGTGGGCCGGGGAGCCGCGGCCGGAAGACCCGGGGGCGCTCGCGACCGATCGGCGCCGGTCGATGGAGCTGGCCGCACTGGCGCCGCTGGGGGCGGTGGCGGGGGTGTCGTTCGTGTCGGTGCAGACCGGGATGGCGGGGCGCCAGGCGGTTCCGGCGGGGCTGGTGCTGCATGACTGGACGGGGGAAATGGTGGATTTCGCTGAGACCGCAGGGTTGATGGCGGCGCTCGACCTGGTGATCAGCGTCGATACGGCGCCCGCGCATCTGGCTGGCGCGCTGGGGCGGGAGGTGTGGCTGCTGAACCGGTTCGACACCTGCTGGCGCTGGCTGCTCGATAGCGACGACAGCCCCTGGTACCCGACGCTGCGGCAGTTCCGGCAGGAGCGACCGGGGGATTGGGATGGCGTGGTGGCGCGGGTGGCGTCGGCGTTGGCGGAGCGGGTGCGGTGAACGCGGAGGCGGCCCACGCGGCGCGGCTGTGGGACGAGGGCCGGCGGGACGAGGCCGTGGCCATCTTCGCGGCGCTGCGGGCGGGGCGGCCGGAAGATGCGGGGGTGACGCTGCGGCTGGGTGTCGCGCTGTTGCAACTGGGGCGGGCGGTGGAGGCGGTACGCGCGCTGGAGGCGGCGGCGGCACTGGCGCCCGAAGTGGCCGCGGTGCACGACTGGCTCGGGCGGGCGCTGGCGCTGGTGCATTGGGACCAGCGGGGGCCGGAGGCGATCGGGCCGTTGCGCGCGCACGTGGCGGCTGCACCTGACGATGCGCGACGGCACATGGCGTTGGCGACGACACTGCTGTCCTGCGGACGGCTGGCGGAGGCGTGGCCGCATTATGCCTGGCGGTGGCTGGCGTATGGCACGGCGGCGGACCGAATGCCGGATCGTCCTCTGGAACGGCCCGACCCTGCGACGTGGCGGGGGAGGCGGGTGCTGCTATTCGCCGAGCAGGGGCTGGGGGATACGCTGCAATTCCTGCGCTACGTGCCGATGGTCGCCGATTTGGCGGGCGAGGTGGGGCTGGAGATGCCCGGGCCGCTGCGGCGGCTGGCAGTCGCTGTGGACGAGAGGGTGCGGCTGGCCGACGGCACCGACGGATGGGACGTGGCGGTTCCGTTGCTGCATCTGCCCTGGGCGTTCGGGACGGATCGGGCCAGCATTCCGGCTTCGGTGCCGTATCTGCGCGCCGAACCGGGTGCGGTGGCGGCATGGCGGTCGCGGCTAGCGGGGCTGCCAGGACTGAAGGTGGGGCTGGTGTGGGCCGGGGAGCCGCGGCCGGAAGTGCCGGATGCACACAGGATCGACCGGCGGCGCTCGCTGCCGTTGGCCGCGCTGGCGCCGCTGGGCGGCGTTCCAGGCTTGTCGTTCGTATCTCTGCAAAAGGGGGCGGGGGCGGCGCAGGCGCTGCCAGCCGGGATGGTGCTGCACGACTGGACCGACGAACTGGGCGATTTCGCCGATACCGCGGCGCTGATGCGGGCGCTCGACCTGGTGATCAGCGCCGATACCTCGCCGCTGCACCTGGCGGGCGGTCTGGGGCGAAAGGTGTGGCTGTTGGACCGCTACGATTCGTGCTGGCGCTGGATGCGCGAGCGCGATGACAGCCCGTGGTATCCGACGCTGCGACGGTTCCGGCAGAGCGCCCCGGGGGCGTGGGGCGACGTGGTGGCGCGGGTGGTGGAGGCGCTGAAGTAAGAAAGCGCCTTCTTTTTGTGAACAAAAAGAAGCAAAAAAACTTCATTCATTAACGAAGCGATGGCGAATAACCGGGGCGCAATGGAAAAAGTCTTTTCCCGCTTATCAACCAATTGGCACGGTGTCGCTTGCGAAGACGTTTCGACGTGTGAGGCTGGTTGACGTGGCAATGGCCCTGCAGAGTGCCGGGACCATATCGGCCATGTTGCGTCGTCGGTTTGTGGTCCAGCAGAAGGCGCCGAGATAGTCGTCGGTGTGCTTGGCGGAGATCGCCTTGTGCGTGGCCTTGATGGCTGTGCTGAGATTGGCAATGGCTGTGTTGAGCACGAAGAAGGCGCTGCCGCGTTCGCGCGAAGGGCGCTTGCTGGCGGTGATAGTGCGCTGATGGATGCGCCCTTCCGAGCCGAAAGCGCAAAAGGCGCGCAGTCCGTCGGTATGCACGTGGGCTGCGGGGGCGAGGCAGGCATCGCGGAAGGCCTGCACGG
>JANPIH010000298.1:0-6624 GCA_031424895.1 Rhodospirillales bacterium | reverse complement strand
CAGCTGGTGCATTTCGTCCAAAGCCTGCGCACGCAAGACCTCCGCAAGCTGCCCTCGGTCAGCGAAACGCTCGATTGGGCGCGCGCGCTGATCCTGCTCAACGCCTCGCAACTGGACCCAGAGCTGGTGCAGACCACGCTGAACGTGCTGCTCAAGTTCGAGGGCGACATGTCCAGCGCCGGCAAGCTGGTCGGCGAGATGACGCACCAGGCGCTGCGCGAGACGCAGGGCCTGGCTGCGAAGTAGCGCGGCCATGTCCGCCTCGTCCCGCAGCCCGTTCGGGGCCGCCGCATCCGACCCGCCGCTCTCGTCGGATATGTTGCTGCGCCTGCTGCGGGTGGCGCGCGGGGCGGGCGTGCGCATCTCGGTGTCCGAATCGCTGGACGCCTTCGAATCCGCCAACGCGGTCGGGTTCGCCGACCGCCAGGCGCTGAAGGATGCCCTCACCCTCACCATCGCCAAGACGGTCGAGGAGAAGCAGATCTTCGAGCAGGCCTTCGAGACCTATTTCAAGCGCGACACCTCCTCCTACGGCACAAAGTCGGCCGACGCCGCCCGCGACCCGGAGGCGTCCGCCGACGGCCAGCCGCAATCCGGCGAAAGCCAGGATGGCCAAGGCGGCGAAGGCATGGGCGGCGAGCCGCAGGGCGAAGGCAGTGGTGCTGCCTCCCGCCTCGGCCAGATGCTGCTGGACAACGACATCGCCGGCCTTGCCGCCGCGATGGAACGGGCCGCCGAAGCCGCGGGTGCCACCAACATCACCCTGTTCACCCAGACCAACCTCTATGCCCGCCGCATCCTGGACCGCATGGGCCTGCCGGAGCTGGAGCGCGAGATCACGCGGCTGCGCGCCGAGGGCAACACCGAACTTGCCGACCTTCTGGCCAAGGCGCGCCGCGACCTCGGCGACCGCGCGCGCGGCTACATGGAACGCCAGCTGACCCTGTTCGCCACCGGCACCACCCGCGAAATCCGCGAAGGCGCGCTGCGCCAGGTCAACCTCTCCCAGCTCGACCGCCGCGACATCCAGCGCATGCGCCAGCTGATCCGCGAGATGGCCAAGAAGCTGGCCGAGCGCTACAGCCGCAAACGCTATCGCGACCGGCGCGGCGTGCTCGATACGCGGCGCACCATGCGCAAGAACATGGCCTTCGACGGCGTGCCGTTCCGCACCGTGTGGAAGCGCGAGCGCATCGACAAGCCGCGCGTCATGGCGCTGTGCGATGTCTCCGGCTCGGTCTCCACCGTCGCGCGCTTCCTGCTGATGTTCCTGTATTCGCTGAACGACGTGCTGGCCGACCTGCGCGGCTTCGCCTTCTCCAGCCACCTCATCGAGGTCAGCGACATCCTGCGGCGCGAGAACAGCGACGATGCCGTCACCAAGATCCTGGAGGCGGTGGGCTTCGGCTCCACCAACTACGGCAAGTCGCTAGAGGATTTCTGCGGCATGGCGCTGCGCGGCGTGAACCGCCAGACCACGGTGATCATCCTCGGCGACGCCCGCGGCAACCGCAACGAGGCCCGGGTGGAACTGATGGGCGACATCTTCAACCGTGCCGGCCGCGTCATCTGGCTCAACCCGGAACCGCAGTCCCTGTGGGGCACCGGCGACAGCGACATGTTCCGCTACGCGCCGTTCTGCAACCAGATGGTCACCTGCAATACGATCGCCCAGCTGGAGCGCGTCGTCGAGGAACTGCTCGCCACCGCCCGCCGCTGAGGCCGCCCGGACAGAATTAGGGCCCGTGCCTTCACCAGGCACGGGCCCCTTTCGCGTCGTCCGGCCGTATCAGGCGATCAGGCCGCGCGCCGCCGCATGCGTGCAGCGCCCAGGCCGAGCAGGCCCATGCCCAGCACCGCCATGCTCATCGGCTCGGGCGTTTCGACGACCTGCGGGCTGCAGATCGGGAAGTTCGGCGCCCCGTTGGCGCAGACGCCGCCGCCGGGAATGTTGGGCTCGGTAAGCGAAGTTCCATACTGGAACGACACGTTGGTGATGCCGTTCAGGCCAGCCACGCCGCCGGTGTAATTGCCCAGCACGAACGTGACCGAGTTCTTGATCTGGCCTTCCGAGTTGATGATGCCGCCGTTGGCCGTCGCCGTGTTGTCGCCGGCGGACAGCAGGCCGTAGTTCACCCCGTTGACCGCCGCCGGAGCTGACAGGTCGGCTCCCGGGAAGGTCGCGCCACCAAAGAGATTCAAGCCGGAACTGGAAATCCCCGCCGTGGCGCCGCCCGGGCCGGCAATGCCGGTGGCATAGGCGAACTCTCCACCCACGACGCCACCGGCCGGCTGGCCCTGGGGATCGTAGAACACCGTGCTGCCGGCCGTCAGGACAGCCGACACCGAAGTGAGGTTGTTCAAACCGCTGAAGAACACGCCCGTCAGAATGTCGGCCGGTGCCAACACATCGAACGTGGAGGTGTTCGTCAGCACCACCTGAAGCTGCGAGCCAGGAAGAGCGTCGAACGTGACCGAGGATGCAAGACTGCCGGACGATCCGGAGAACGTGATGGCGCCGGCGCCCGCCGGCGCAAGCGCAAGCACAGCGGCCGCTCCAATGGCGAAGCCAATTTTCTTTAAGATGCTCATGGTACTTCATCCCCAAAGGTGTAAGTCGAAAACTACATGTGTTCACATGCTAGTCACGATCACGGATGAGGGAGAATTATTGAAAAATGTATCTGAACATACAATAGTATTAGTTGCATGTATTGTATGTTATAATAAGTGTAAAATTATGAATATTCAATAAGTTACTAAATGTTTCCGTGCATATGATGGAATGAAAAAATTTGTGAAACAGAATGAATGCGCCCTTAATGCAGGCTTCGGCCGCCGCTGGCCTTTTGAAATCGACTTGTAAACTCGACGGCCTAATACCAACCGACCAAATGACTGACCCATGAAGAGAGAAAAGGCCGGGGCTTTGCCGTCGCGACGCGAAAGACCCACCAAGGGCCGACGGCCCCTGGAACCCCATTCATTTTCGATGAGTTGAGGTCCAGGGGCTCGGCCCGTCGCGCGAAGGCGCGCGCCGGCCCAGGCGGGTCTGGGCAGAGCCCAGCTTTAACTTCGGTATAGGTCGATCATTGGGCCGATTAGTATAATTCCAATCCCTGAAACTCTCCACCCATGAAAGCACGCAAGGCCAGTGCTCTGCCGTCGCAACGCGAAGTCGCGCCACGGGGTACCCGCAAAGGGCCGGCGGCCCTTCGATCCCCTTTGTTTTTCAGAAGGATAAGGTCCAGGGGCTTGGCCCCTGGCGGGTTTGGGCAGAGCCCAACCTTGCTATCGTTCTATGAGTCTGATTCAACGAGGGTTGGTCTAACCCAAGCGTTCAACGAATACGAATCTCGTCCAGGCAATCCATCCCCCCTCCGCTCGAATCAAACCCCTGGTTCGACCGCAGCAACTCCCGCGTATAGGGGTTCGCCACATCCCCCGCCGCCAGCGCTTCGGCGGTCGTGGTCTCCACGATCTCGCCCCGGTTCATCACCGCGATCCGGTCGCACAGATGCGCGATCACCGCCAGGTCGTGGCTGACCATCAGCATCGTCAGCCCATGCTCGCGTCGCAGCCGCGACAGCAGGTTCAGGATCTCCGCCTGCACCGACACATCCAGCGCCGAGGTGGGCTCGTCCAGCAACAGGATGCGCGGCTCCAGGATCAGGGCGCGGGCGATGGCGATCCGCTGCCGCTGCCCGCCCGAAAGCTGGTGCGGATAGCGGAACCGGTGCGCCGGCCCCATCCCCACCTCGTCCAGTGCCGCGGCCACGCGCCGGTCGGCATCGCCCAGCCTGTGGATGGCAATGGGCATGGATAGGATCTGGTCGACCGTCTGGCTCGGGTGCAGCGATCCATAAGGGTCCTGGAACACCATCTGCACCGTCTTGCGCTGCGCCGTGGTGCGCGTTCTGCCCATCGTCTGCCCGGCCAGCGCCACCCGCCCCTGGGCATGCGCGATCAGCCCTGCCACCGCCCGCAGCACCGTCGACTTGCCCGAGCCCGACTCGCCCACCAGCCCAAAGGCCTCGCCCTCGGCCACCGCCAAGGAAACGTTCCTGGCCGCATCGAACCGCTTCGCCCCGCGCCCGTAGCTGACCGTCACATGCTCCAGGACGATGCTCATCGCCCACTCCCCGGGGCCAGGGTTTCCAACGGTGTCGCGATGTCCTCCATCCACGCCGGATCGCGTTGCAACTGCGGCAACTCCGCCCGCCGCCTGCCCAGCTCCGGCAACGCCGCCAGCAGCCCCCGCGTGTAGGGATGCTGCGCCTCCGAAAGCCGCGCGGCCGCACACACCTCCACCACCTGCCCGGCATACATCACCAGCACCCGGTCGCAGAACGACGACACCAGGTGCAAATTGTGGCTGATCAGGATCAGCCCCATGCCCCGGCTGCGCACCAGCGCGTCCATGATCGACAGCACCTGGCTCTGCACCGTCACATCCAGCGCCGAGGTCGGCTCGTCGGCGATCAGCAACTCCGGCCCGGCGATCAGCATCATCGCGATCATGATCCGCTGCCCCATGCCGCCCGACACCTGGTGCGGATACATGGGATAGACGCGCTCGGGGTCGCGGATATGCACCGCCTCCAGCATCTCCAGCGCCGCCTGCCGCGCCTCCGCCTTGCTGCTCAAAAGATGGGTGCGGTGCGTCTCGGCGATCTGCTGCCCCACCTGCATCACCGGGTCGAGCGAGTATTTCGGGTCCTGCAGCACCATCGCGATGCGCTTGCCCCGCAGCCGCCGGAACCCCCGCTCCGGCAGCCCGCGCAGGTCGGTATCGCCCAGCATCATCTCGTCGCTGGCCACCCGCGCCGGGTGGCGCACCAGCCCCATGATCGCCCGCCCGGTGGTGGATTTGCCGGAGCCGGACTCGCCCACGATCCCCAGCCGCTCGCGCCCCACGCTGAAGCTCACGTTGCGCACCGCGCGGAAATCCCCGGTGTCGGACGGATAGGTGACACTGAGGTTGCGCACCCGCAGCAAAGGCCCGTCCATCAACCCTACCCCCGCCCCGACGACACGTCGCGCAGCCCGTCCCCCAGCAGGTTGAAGCCCAGGCTGGTGATGAAGATCGCCAGCCCCGGAATCGTCGCCACCCACCACTGGTCCAGCAGAACCTCGCGCCCGGTCGAAACCATCGCCCCCCATTCCGGCGACGGCGGCTGCGCGCCCAGCCCCAGGAACCCCAGCCCCGCGGCCGTCAGGATGATCCCGGCCATATCGAGCGTCAGCCGGATGATCACCGACGGCAGGCACAGCGGCACGATCTGGGTGGCAATGATCCGCAGATGCGAGGCTCCTTGCAGCTCCGCCGCCTCGATGAACTCGCTGCGCCGCCGCGTCATCGTCTCGGCCCGGGCGAGGCGCGCATAGGGCGGCCAGGCCGTCAGCGCGATGGCGATCACCGCGTTCTCGATCCCCGGCCCCAGTGCCGCGGCGAAGGCCAGCGCCAGCACCAGCCGCGGAAACGCCAGGAAGATGTCCGTCACCCGCATCAGCGCCGCGTCGATCCAGCCACCGAAATACCCCGCCGGCAACCCGATCGCCAGCCCGATCGGCACCACGATCAGGCTCACCAGCACCACTATGGTCAGCGTGATCCGCGCCCCGAACATCACCCGCGCCAGGATGTCGCGGCCCAACTCGTCGGTGCCGAACGGATGCGCCCAGGACGAAGGCTGCAACCGGTTCTCCAGCGTCTGCGTCAGCGCGCTCGCCGGGTCGGCGATCAACGGCGCGAACGCCGCCACCGCCAGCAGCAGCAGCACGATCGCCAGCCCCGCCATCCCCAGCGTGTTGCGCCGGAACGCCAGCCACGCGCGGAACCATCCGCCCATCCGGGCCTGCCGCCGGCTGCCCGGCGCGGGGTCGAGCAGCCAGGCGCGCATCTGCATCAGCCTTGGCCCCGCGCGCGCGGGTCGACCAGCGCATAGACGAGGTCGGACAGCATGTTCAGCAGGATATAGATCGCCCCGATCAGCAGCGTGCCGCCCAGCACGGCATTGAGATCGGCGGCAAAAAGCGAGTTCTTCATGTACAGCCCCAGCCCCGGCCAGGCGAAGACGGTCTCGGTCAGCACCGCGCCTTCCAGCAGGCTGCCGAAGGTCAGCGCGATCACCGTCACAAGCTGCACCCAGATATTGCCCAGCGCATGCACCCACACCACCCGCCAGGGCGACAGCCCCTTCGCCAGGGCCGCCAGGATATATTCCTGCTCCAGCTGCTCCAGCATGAAGCTGCGCGTCATCCGCGCCACATAGGCCAGCGACAGGAACCCGAGGATCGAGGCCGGCAGCACCAGGTGGCCCAGCGCATTGGCGAACACCTCGTCCTCGCCCGCCAGCAACGCATCGATGGTCAGCATGCCGGTGACGGGCGCGATGACGTCGTCATACATCACATCGAGCCGCCCCGGCCCCTCCACCCAGCCGAGCTTGGCATAGAACAGCAACAGCCCGACCAGCCCCAGCCAGAACACCGGCATCGAATACCCGACCAGCGACAGGAACCGCATCACCTGGTCCGGCCACCGCCCCCGGTTGGTCGCCGCGATCACCCCCGCCGGAATGCCGAATACCACCCCGATCACCAGCGCCAGCGCCGCCAGCT
>JANPIH010000297.1:0-7582 GCA_031424895.1 Rhodospirillales bacterium | reverse complement strand
CCGCGCCATGGTCACGGGGGCGGAACAGCGGAGTGGTCATGGGAGTTGCCCGTCGGCATGTCATCCAATAGATCATCCCCACCCGACGCTCCATCGTTCCCGGCCTTGACGAGGCACCTGCCGGGCGAGGCGCTTCGCGAGCTATCCCGGGCGGCCGGGATCCTGGAGGGAAAGTCTTTCGCCCTGCGGATGGCTTCGCTGGCCGGCGCGCCGATCGAGGCGCTCAAGGCACGGCTACCCCGGCCGATCCAGGGATCGCTCGACCGGTTGGTACGCCGGGCCCTGACGGCGGCGGCCAGGGCGGCGCTGGCGTCGGGGCCCGGTCGCGCCGGCTGGACCACGTCCAGCTGGCTCCATCGTGGCCTTGCCGCCGCGTCGGGCGTGGCTGGTGGAGCGTTCGGGCTTCCCGGCACACTGGTGGAACTCCCAAGCACCACCACCCTCCTGCTGCGACAGATCGCCGTCATTGCAGCCGAGGAAGGCGAGAATCTGCCCGATCCAGCGTCTGCTGCTGAGTGCTTGAAGGTGTTCGCGCTGGGCAGTCGCGAGCCTGATGGGTCGCCTGAACGGACGGACTACTTCACAACACGGGTGGCGCTGACCGAGGCGCTTCGGTCAGCGGTTTCGGGCGGCCTGGCGGGTGTGCTGGTGCCCGGCTTCATCGGCGCCATCGCTTCCCGCTTCGCCGGACCCGTCGCGCTCAAGCTGTCGGCGCAGGCAGCGCCGTTCCTGGGCGCCGCGGCCGGCGCTGCAGTGAACCTCGCGTTCCTGGAGCACTTCCGCGGTGTTGCCCGCGCGCATTTCACCGTACGGCGGCTGGAGCGGCAATATGGGGCGGAGCCGGTGCGGAGTGCCTATGACGCCATGATGGGTCAGGATAGGCAGCGATAGGCAGCAGGGCAGGCGCAACGCGACGACGATCGTCAGGGGCGTTACCAAATTGTACCGATGCTTAAGCTGTCCGCGACTGTCCTGAGACATCTCAGTCCGGCAGTGGCAAAATCAATGTCTCAGTATTCTTGCACAGCGATTGCCACAAAGAGCCCGACTGAGGGTCGAGCAACACAGCCACGCGTTCACAAGCTCGCAATGGGCGCAATAAGTCGACTCCGCCATTCGTCTTTTGAATGACACCTGCTCCCGCCCAGTCCGTCTCAGACATGCAGTTTGGATCCCTCAGGATCTCTTCCCACGGGTGTTTGAGGATGCCGGTGGCTTCACTAGCCTTCCAAGCGTGCTCTGCTACGAGTCCGGCTACACAGATCATTGCTCGGCGATACATAGCGAGGCGCCGGTAGCTGTCGAGCTGATATTCGACCTTGCCGCTCCAGATGGGCAAGCCTTCGACGGTAGGCTGCAGTCGCCAGATTGTGACGTTCGCTGGAACACCGAAATGCGCAGCGAGGGTTAAGTGGCCCGCTTCGTGAACTGCCGCCTGCTGCCGATCGGATATGCTGGCGGCGTCTGAATGGGAAGAAGGAGTTTTAGCGCTGGCTGTCGTGCCGCCAGTGTCCGCAATGAAGACAGCCATGAGCCAATTGACCAATTGTAAACGGTTATTTTGAATTATCGGGTCTGCAAGGGTTCGATGTCTAAATCAGTTGATGGATCTCACCGCTCCTGCAGGTGCTGGGCGGCAGCGGAGTCCACTTTTTGGTCGAGCGTTGGCGACGGCTATTTGTGCGTCTTAAATCCGGCTATCAAAGAAAAAGTTGGGGAGTGTTTACAAATGCTCGCGGCGGAAGTCTCGTATATTTTTGTGAAGTCGTTCTAGGGGACAGCGGATCAGGAAGTGATGCTTACCACGCGGCGCTCGCCCACTCAGGATACCGCGCCCTTAGCCTTGGTCCCCCCGCAGCGAGCCCCGCGCGACGCCGAAGCCGAATTGCCTCCACGGACATGCCCACCGTGGCCCACGCGGCGGCGGTGCAGAGGGGGGTCCTGGCGGTTGCCGACGCCTTGGAAGCCGCCCAGGACGCGACGGTGCCCGCCCCGCGCGCCAGCCTGCGCGACGCCGCCGCGGCGATGCGGGAGGAGTGGGACGACCGGGACAACAGCCATTATGGGCTGCAGGAGGCGATTGAGCGCTTGCGCGCCACCCTTGCCACGAAGCCTGGCCGCGCCGCCCGCGAACCTGATGTCCCGCGCCTGCCGCGGGAGGGCACCAAGCAGGAGGCGGTACTCACCCCGCCCCGCCGCGATGAGGGTGCGACGGTGGCGCAGATCGCCGAGGCGATGGGCTGGGCCTCCCACACCGTCCGCGGATTCCTCGCGGGGCTGAAGAAGAAGGACTTCCAGGTCACCACCCTGGAGAGCGTGCGCATGGTTGGGTGCGAGCAGGTAAAAGCGAAAGGATCGTATAAGGCATATGTAATTGTTGACTGACAGCGGGGCAGATCGCTTCTGCCCCTGTTTTCGGGCACCACACTCGGAGTGGTCACGCCACTCCGGGCCGGGACCAAGACGAGCGTAAGAGCCCATCCAGAAAGAAATTGAGTCGTTGGAATCGGATGTGATTCGCTGTTCTGCGTGACGATTCGTGGAGTGGATCATGACCTGGACGGCAGAGCATCGACGCTTGGCGGATCGGCGAGGTCTGCACTACCCGAGCGATATGACGGATGCGGAGTGGGCCTTGGTCCAGCCGCTGATCCGCCCTGCCAAGCGCGGCGGTCGACCGCGGACAGTCAATGTGCGCGAGGTGTTGAACGCCATATTCTACGTGCTCTCGACTGGTTGCCAATGGCAGGCGATGCCGAAGGACCTGCCGCCGAAGAGCACGGCGTGGAGCTATTTCTCGCTGTGGGACTGGGATGGAACGATCGAGCGCATCCACCACACTCTCTATAGGGCCGAGCGCGAGCGGGCTGGGCGAGAGGCGAGCCCAACGACCGCAATCATTGATAGCCAGACCGCGAAGGGGGCTCAAAAGGGGGGTCTACGCTCGACCCGTCTGGCTATGACGCGGGCAAGAAGACCCTTGGCCGCAAGCGCCACATCCTGACCGAAACGCTCGGCTTGCTGCTGGGCGTGCTGGTGCATCCTGCCAACATCCAGGACCGAGACGGCGCCGAACCGCTGTTGCGCCAGGCGCGTCGCCAGTTCCCGTTCATCGAGCGAATTATCGGCGATGCCGGCTACCAGGGGCCGAAGATGGCCGCGGCGGTCGAGCGAACCGGAACAAGGCAGATGCAGATCGTCTGGCGCCGCGACCAGCACCGCTTTGTCGTGCTGCCCAAGCGATGGATCGTCGAACGCACGATCGGCTGGATCAGCCACCACCGAAGATTGGCCCGCGATTTCGAGCGCCTCGTGCGCTGCGCAGCAGCCTTCGTCCGCCTTGCCATGATCCGGATCATGATGCGCAGACAAGCAAGATGCTCATCGTAGATTCAAACTTCCTGGATGGGCGGGCCCGTGCCGCTTGGCTACGACGTTCGCGACCGTAAGCTGGTGGTTAGCGAGGCCGGGGCAGCGGTGGTGCGGCGGGTTTTTGAGGCTTTCGCCTCCATCGGCTCGGCAACGCTGCTGGTGCCGGCGCTCCGTGCCGAGGGTCTGCTGACCAAGACGGGCCGCCCGTTCGACAAGGGCGCGATCTACAAGACACTGAACCTCCGTACGTACCTCGGCGTCGTGACCCATCAGCGAAAGGTCTAGCCCGGCGAGCACCAGGCGATCGTGTCCCAGGACTTGTGGGACCGCGCGCACGACATCATGCGCGACAGCCCGCGCGTCCGCGGCAATCAGTCTCGCCGCCAGACACCGGCGCTGCTCCGCGGGCTGATCTTCGGGCCGGACGGCAGGGCGCTGTCGCCGACGCACACCCGTCGCAAGGGGAAGCTGTACACATATTATGTGAGCCAGGCCGTGCTGAAGGGCACCGACGACGGCTGCACGGTCCGGCGCCTCTTAGCGGGCGAGATCGAGGCCGCCGTGATGGAGCAGGTGCGGGCGTTGCTCCGGCAACCCGAGGTGGTGATCGGGACGTGGCGGGCCGCGCAGGCCGAGGTCCCGGACATGACCGAGGCTGAGACGCGCGAGGCACTGGAGCAACTTGACCCATTGTGGGAGGAGTTGTTCCCTGCCGAGCAGGCGCGGATCGTGAGGAGTCTGGTTGAGCGTGTGGACGTCAGCCCCGCCGGCGCCGACATTCGGCTGCGGCTGGATGGGCTGGCCGGCCTGGTGCGGGACCTGCGGGCATCGTCGGCTCGGGAGCCCGCCTGATGTCGGCCAGCATCACGGTCCGCGTCCCAGTTACCATCCGCAAGCGCGGCGGGCGACGACTGGTGGTTGCGCCGGACGGCGCGCCCTGGTCGCCTCCCAGAGTGCGGATCGACAGCACTCTGATCAAAGCGTTGGCGCGGGCGCACCGGTGGAAGAAGATGCTGGACGAGGGCCGCTACGGGTCGGTCACGGAACTGGCGGCCGCGGAGAAGCTGGATCGAGGCTACCTCGGGAAGATCCTGATGCTGACGCTGCTGGCGCCGGATATCGTCGAGGCGATCCTGGACGGACGGCAGCCGGCCGATCTTGGGGTCCACGTGCTGCGGGAGGGATTTCCGGTGGAGTGGGGGGAGCAGAGGGGGATGCTGGCTGGAGGATGCTGAATCCCTCCAACCCCCGGGGCCGAAGTGGGGGAAGGCGCCAACTCTCGCGCCTTCGCCTTAAGTGCCGCCGTGTGGTTGCGGCGACGTCGTCTGCTCGTCGTCGATCCCGTTCATCAGCAAGCATGCCTGGGCGGGGACGAACGCTCCACTTACAAGGATATCCACATCTCCTGAGCCATGTGTGGACGGCCCCTTGGATGCAAGGGCATTTTGAATGTGACGGCTCCGCGGTCGGGTGCGGTCATGTGTCCGGCCTTTCTTTGCGGTGCGCATGACCGCTGGCCACGATGAAGTCCGCGACCCAGCTCCAAATCACCCCTAGGATCACCCACCCCTATCCACAGCAACGCTTCATCGTCAAACACCCGAGGTAGGAGCCGAGTGCGTTAGCAGCGCATGCTCGGATCTGTCCGGGGGGCGCCCGGTAACGGGCGTCCCTACCGTGATGGGCATGTCAATAGGGCAGGCACGGTGTCAAGCAACAAGTGAGAGACCGCATTGCTGCTTGTCGAAGGCAGATGCGACCTCCGTTTTCGCCAGCGGACTGCTGGGCTCGTCTAGTTTCGCGTTTCTGCACACGGGGAGTCGTCGCCGACGCCGAACTGGATGGTTGGCAGCAGCGCCGCCGGGAGGAACAGCAGGCCCAGGCCCACCGCGGCACCGCCGCGCGCGGCGAGTTCTACGTCTGGGCGGTAGCGCAGGTCCTTGAAGGGACCGAAGATCAGGATCGGAGTCGCTAGGGTTCCGATGGAGAACCGCTTGGTGTCCGAGCGCAGGCGCAGCTCCATCACTTCGCGGGCCAGGTCGATGCGTCCGCCGCCGGAGACGACATGGTCGGTGGTGTTCAGCACCAGCGTGCGGCTGGCCAGGATGCCCCGGCGCAACACGAAGTCCGCCACCATGCAGCGGACATGCTCCTTCTCCGGCAGGCCGATCGCGGACAGTAGGGCGCGGCCGAGCTGCAGGCCGGACACGTCGAGCAGGAGCGCGTTGATCGCGCCGCCCTTGGCCATCACGACGCGCAGCGCGCCATCGCCGCGCCCGACGATGCCGGCCACCGATGTGCCGCGGCCCTTTAGCTGCGCGCTGCCGCTGACGGGTCCGTTGCCGCGGCCGAGTCCGGCCGACTGGAGCAAGGCGCCGATGTTCACGCGCTCGAACGTCACGTCCACGCTGGCATCCAGCTCGTCGCCCACGGGATTGAGGTCGACGGTCCCCAACATCAGGCCCCCGCCGAGGCCGACGCGCAGCGAGGTCAGGCGGATGTGGCCGTCCACGATGTCCAGCTGCGCCGCGAGGGATTCGAAGGGGACGTTCCGGCCGATGATCCTGGCGCCGGTGTAGGCGAGGTGGATGTCCGCCGCCCGCATGCGCGGCAGGTTGATCGGCGCATTCGGCAGCCATTGCAGGCTGGCTTCGGCGCGCTTCACGTCCTGCACCTGGGCAGCGGTCTGGCCCGGCGTGGTGACGCGGCCGGGTTGCGAGCCGATGATGCCCGCCAGGTCCTCCATGTCCACCTGGCGCGAGGTCAGCGTGCCGCGCAGGACCGGGCGGGCGACGCGCGGATCGACGGTCACGTCGCCGGCCAGGTCGGTGCTGCCGACCCGGCCAGCGATCGCGGAGAGTTTCACCTGTCCGTCGGCGAAGTCGAGCTTGCCGGCTAATTCGTAGGGCGGCGTCTTCGGGAGCGGGAGGCCGGTGAGGGGAAACAGCAGCGCCATGTCGGACCCGGCCAGGGTGAGATCGAGGTTGGCGCCGGACGGAGCGAGGAGGTTGCGGACGGTGCCCTTCAGGGTGATTAGTGTCGGGCCGTTTGCGAGGGTGAAGTCCACGCCGTATTGCTTGACGGCATCGCCGATGGCGAGCAGGGCGCCGCCCACGAGGCGCGCGGTGACCGGCTGGTTCGCGTAGGTGCCCCGGGCGTCAACGACCAGCGCGCCGCGGTCGCCGTCGCGGCCGGTGGAAAGGTCCATGGTGATGTCCGCCGCCAGGCGCGCCGAGAGGAAGTGCGCGGTTCCGCGGTCGACGACGACATTGCCTACCTCGACCGGCGGCGGGGCATCGGCGGCGGTGTCGAGCAGGGAGGGGAGCGGCAGGGTCCAGTTGTTGCGGCCGTCCGCGGTCTGGATGAAGTTGTAGGCGGGGTGGTCCGCCTCCACGAGCGGGAGCACGATGCGCCCGGTGCGCACCCAGGCGGCGGCGTCGAAGGTGATGGCGAGGCGCGGGAAGCTGGCGAATGCGGGGCCCTCGAAGCCGTCGGGTCCGGCGATCTGGACGCCATGCAGGACGATCCGGGTGCGCAGGCCCGGCTGCACTTCCAGGCGTTGCAGCGTGACGGTGCGGCCGATACCGGCCGAGGCGCGGGCCTCGGCCAGCGGACGGAACCAGTTCCAGTCCCACCGGAGCGCCGCCGACGCCGCCACGACGGCGAGGAACAAGGCCACGCCGCCGGCCCAGCGCAGGGCGGCGGACCGGCGCGCGGGTTTGGTGCTGGACTCGGGCTCGAGAGCCATGCAGACACATTCCTGTCAGGTCGTTGAAGGTTGGAGATTATCCGGGGATTGTGGCGGAACGGCGCTGGGACATGAATGTCTGGTGTGGCGCAGGCCGGCCATTGCGGTTGGCCGGGCGCGGACCCATCTGCACGGGCGATCGCTTCGGTATCAACATGAAGGACTTCACGATGGCATTGCGCAGCGCCGACGGCAGCACCGAAATGGATGTTGCGGCCCAGCTCGCGGCCCTTCGCAAGCAGGTCGACGACCTGCTCGATCGCGGCACCGAGTCCGCCACTGGCGCGGCGCGGGATGCGCGGACGGCCGCGCTGCGCGAGGTCGACACGCTTCTGGTGCAGGCGCGCAACGAGCCGGTGGCAACGGCGCTGTTCGTGCTAGGCGGCGCCGTTCTCGGCTTTGTCCTGGGGCGTGCCGTGCGCTGAGGCGGCCGATGGGCGACCTGCTCGACCTGGCGCGCGT
>JANPIH010000296.1:0-42258 GCA_031424895.1 Rhodospirillales bacterium | reverse complement strand
CGCCCTGGCGAATACCATCACCGGCAATGCAGGCAACAACGTCATCGCCGGTCTGGGCGGTGCCGACGTGCTGGCGGGCTTGGCCGGCAACGACAGCTTCGCCTATGCGGTCGGCGACGGCGCCGATGCGGTCGACGGCGGCGACGACACCGACACCCTGGCCATCACCGGAACCGGCGCCACCCAGGTACTGGACGTGATATACAACGGCAGCGCGATCACCGCCTTCGAGGACGGCACGCTGGCCAATGTCGAAACGGTGACAGCCGATCTGGGGGCCGGGCTGGACACCTTGTCCTACACCGGCACCACGGCGGCGGTGGCGGTCAACCTCGGCGCCGGCACGGCCTCAGGCTTCGCCTCGATCGCCGGCATCGAGCGCGCCACGGGCGGCTCCGGCAACGACAGCCTTACCGGCAACGCCCTCGGCAACATCCTCACCGGCGGCGATGGCAACGACACGCTCGATGGCGCGGGCGGTATCGACACGCTGGTAGGCGGGCTGGGCGACGACACCTACGTCACGGATGGCGGCGACACCATCACCGAGGCCGCCGGCGCTGGCACCGACACGGTGCTCAGCTCCGCCACCCACACCCTGGCCAACAACGTCGAGGACCTGGTCCTCACCGGCGCCGCCAACATCAACGGCACCGGCAATGCCCTGGCCAACGTGGTCGCCGGCAATGCGGGCAACAACGTGCTGAACGGCGCCGGCGGGATCGACACGCTGAGCTACGCCAACGCCGCGGCTGGCGTGACCGTCAGCCTCAACGTGGCGGCCGCGCAGGCCACCGGCGGTGCCGGAACCGACACGGTGTCGAACTTCGAGAACCTGACAGGGTCGGCCCTCGGCGATCAGCTGAGCGGCAACAACGGCGACAACGTGATCACCGGCGGCGCCGGCAACGATGTGCTGAACGGGCTGGCCGGCAACGACAGCTTCCTCTTCGCCGCGGGCTTCGGAAACGATTTCATCCTGGGCTTCGACGCCGACCCGGCCGGCGGCCAGGATCGGATTGACCTCACCGCCTTCGGCATCACCCTGGCCACCTTCGCCGCATCCGTCGTGATCGGAACGCCCAGCGCCGGCAACACCAGCATCACCATCGGTGCGGACTCGATCGTGCTGGTCGGAGTCAATTTCGCCACGATCGACCAGAGCGACTTCCTCCTCGTCTGATGACCAACTTCACGGAGATTGCGATGCCTCTCACCATGAACGCACAGGACACGCCGGCGTCACCTGAGACACCCTCCGATGCCGGGGTGGAGGACCGGGCGCGGTCCCGCAGCCGGCAGACCCGCCTTGCCACCACCTTCAACGGCGTGGTGGCGGTGCTGATGCGAGACCGCAACTTTCGCAACCTGCGCCTGTTGGACCTTGAGCAGCTGGTCATTCCACCGCTCCTGGCCGGCCAGTGCCGGCTCGGGCATTCCTCGGTTCCCGCCCCCAAGGGCGGCGAGCCCTCGGCCATCGGCTTCATCCCCGTGGCAACCGCGCTGTGGGCCCGCGTGTCGGACGCGGTCGATGCGGAGCTGGCCGCGAACCTGGACAAGCCGGTGGTGCTGCGGCCGGGCGACTGGACGTCTGGCGATCACCTCTGGCTGATGGCCGTTGCGGGCGAGGCCGAGGCGATCCCGCGCTTCCTGTCCCAGCTGCAGGGGCGGGAATTCAAGGACCGCGCCGTGAAGCTGCGCGCCCGCGGCGAGGGCGGTGCCACCGGCGTGATGTTGCTGGCCGAATATTGCGAGCTGCGCCGGAACCAGAAGCTGCACTGATCCGGCCGCATTCGGCGCGGAGCGGGATGGCGGGCCGGAATGGCATTGAACCCGGCGAACAGGACGGGAAGACAGTTGAGCAAGGAGATGCACGCATGACCAGGATCATCAATCTCTACCGGCGCGACATGGACGTTCTGTTCGACTTCTCGAATACGTCCACGGACCTCCGCGACGTCAGCGGCTTCGGCAACAATCTCGCGAACCCACTGTGGGGCAGCGCGGACCAGCCCTTCCTGCGGCTGGCGCCTGACGCCTATGCGGGGGTGAACTCGCCCCGCGGGGTCGAGGTTGACGCGTTCGGGCGGCCAGTGGATGCCGACCCTGGGCTGCCCGGGATCCAGGAGCGCCAGACGCTGCCGAACGAGCGCCTGGTCAGCGACGTGCTGTCGAACCAGATCCAGCCGCTGGACGGCAACGGCCAGCCGACCGACAGCATGCCCAACCCATTCGGCACAAACCTGATGCTTATGCTGTTCGGCCAGTTCTTCGACCATGGGCTGGATTTCCTCCGCCGCGGCGGCGGGACCTACACGATCGACCTCTCGGCCCTCCCGGCCGATGTCGCCGCGACCGATCCGATCCTGTCGAACCTGCCGCCCGGCTTCCCGCCGGCAATGTTCCAGGGCCGTGGCGCCCGCTACACCGACAACGGCGATGGCACCTACTCGCTGGACAACACCGACGGCACGCTGCACCTGAACAAGACGTCCCCTTTCGTCGACCAGAACCAGACCTATGGCTCAATCGACGAAATCACCTACCTGTTGCGCGAGAGCGTGTTCGACGGCGCCGGCAACGTGATCGGCAAGACGCACCGCCTGCTGGACGGGCCGGCCGACGCCGGCGGGCGCGCCACGCTTGCGCGCTACCAGGACATCCTGACCAACAACGGACTGAGCCAGGCCGACGTCGCAACGGCGCTCACCATGGCCGCCGCGGGCAGCGACTACGACGCCTGGATATGGCTGTCGTCACGGCCAGGGTTCGTTGACTTCAACGACGCGGGTGATGCCTTCCAGACGCCCCTGCTGGGAGACAAGAACGACTTCAGCTTTTCGCCCTTCAACCACAATGGCGGACCCAACCCGAATTTCAATCTTTCGGGGTTGCTGGGGCACTACATCGCCGGCGATCACCGGGCCAACGAGAACGTCGGCCTCACTGCCATCCATACGGTCTGGCATCGGGAGCACAACTACCAGGCGGAGCTTCTCGCAGCCGCCAATCCAGCCTGGAATGCCGAGCAGGTGTTCCAGGCTGCCAAGATCATCGTGGAAGCCGAATACCAGCGCCTGGTGTTCGATGAGTTCAGCACCGCCATGTCCGGCGACCAGCCGGTTTCAGAGCACGGCTTCAGCGGCTACAATCCCAACGTCAATCCCGGCATCTCGGAGGAGTTCGCCAGCGCGGTGTACCGCGTCGGCCATTCTATGATCAACGAGACCCTGTCGTACGTGGACAGTGCCGGGGTGCGCCACGAGATCTCGTTGATCCAGGCGTTCCTGAACCCGGCGCTGTTCGCCAGCAACCTGGGAGGCCAGAGCAGCACCTCGTCGCTGATCGACGGGGCAACGCAGGTCGCGCACCAGGAGATCGACCAGCTGATGGTCAACGCCGTGCGCAACATGCTGTTGGGCCAGCCGCTGGACCTGGGCGCGCTCAACATCGCGCGCGGGCGCGAGGTGGGCCTGCCCTCGCTGAACGAGCTGCGTGCGACGATCGCAGCGGGGACATTGCTGGACCAGGCGGGCCAGGCCTCCGACTATCGGGACACCAGTGCAGCCCAGCAGGGCCTCACGATCCAGCCCTACACGGGATGGGCGGACTTTGGCGCACATCTGCGCGACGCCTCGATCCTGGTGGACTTCATCGCACTGTATGGCATCCACTCGACACTGCAGGCGGCCACGACCTTCGCAGGCAAACACGCAGCGGCGACCGCGCTGATGGGCAATGCGGCGTTCATGAACAGCACCGCAACCGGCCTCAACAACGTGGACCTGTGGATCGGCGGCCTGGCCGAGGCGAATTTCGACGAGAGCCAGATGGGGTCAACCTTCACCTGGGTGTTCCAGGAGCAGCTGGACCGGCTGCAGGACGGCGATCGATTCTACTACACCGAGCGCCTGGACGGCACGACGCTGGTCGCCGAAATCCGGGCACAGACTTTCTCGGACATCATCGCGCGCAACACCGGGTTGGAGTACCTGCATGACGACATCTTCGCGGTGGCGCACCGGGTTGGACTCGCGGATGACGGCAACGCCGACGGCAATGCCAACACGGCCAACTTCTCCGCCGTGCCTGCCGCAGTGGTGAACGCCGACGCGCTGATCATCGTGGGCAACGCGGCCGCCAACACTATCGTCGGCAGCGTGGGCGACGACACCGTCTATGGCGAAGCGGGCAACGACAGCATCGCCGGCGGACTGGGCAATGACGGGCTGCGCGGCGGCCAGGGCAACGACACGCTCGATGGCGGCGATGGGGACGACCGGGTGTTCGGCGACGAGGGCGACGACTCCTTGGCTGGCGGCCTGCGTAAGGACAAGCTGTTCGGTGGCGACGGCGACGACAGCCTTGCTGGCGGCGCCGATGACGATGATCTGTTCGGCGGCGGCGGCATGGACCGACTCATCGGCGGCTTGGGCAAGGACTACATGGACGGCGGCGACGGGATCGACACCGCGGACTATTCCGGGGCCGCGGCGGGCGTGGCAGTCACGGTCGGCCTCAGCCAGCGCGGCACGGGCGGTGAGGCCTCGGGCGATATCCTGGTGAATGTTGAGATCGTCGCCGGATCCAACTTCGCCGACAACCTCGCTGGGGACGCAACCGCCAACGTGCTGGAAGGAAGAGGCGGAAACGACCTGTTATCCGGTGGTGGCGGCGCCGACCGGCTCGACGGCGGGGCCGGCGCCGACACCATGATGGGGGGCGCCGGCAACGACACCTACGTTGTGGATAGCGCCGGCGACGTCGTGAACGAGACCGCGCCGGGCTCCTCAGGCGCCGACACCGTGATCGCCTCGATCTCCTATACGGCGGGCGTGAACGTCGAGAATATCACCCTGAGCGGAAGCGCGAACATCAACGCGACGGGCAACGGCGTCGAGAACGCGCTGACCGGCAACGGCGCGCGCAACACACTCTCGGGGCTGGACGGCAATGACACGCTGTTGGGTCTCGGCGGCGACGACACGCTGAACGGCGGCAATGGCGACGACATCCTCGACGGTGGTGTCGGAGCCGACCGGATGACCGGCCTGGCCGGCGACGACACCTACTACGTGGACAACACCGCCGATGTCGTGAACGAGAATGCCGTCGGCTCGTCAGGAATCGATGCGATCTACGCCACGGTGACCTTTGCCACGAGCAGCGGCGTGGAGAACCTGACGCTGCTGGGCACGGCCGCCATCAACGCCACCGGCAACGGCAGCTCCAACGTCCTGACAGGCAATACCGCCGCCAATACGCTGAACGGCCAAGGCGGCGACGACGTGCTGATCGGCGGTGCGGGTAACGACGTGCTGAACGGAGGCGCCGGCGGAGATACGCTGGCAGGCGGTCTGGGCAACGACACGATGGACGGCGGCACGGGCACCGACATCTTTGTTTTCCAGCCCGGCTTCGGCAACGATACAGTGATCGGGTTCGACTTCAACCCGACCGGCGGCCAGGATTTGCTGGACATCTCGGCACTGGGCATTTCAGCCGCGAACTTCAGCACCCAGGTCGACATCACCGACACGGGGCCGGACATCCTGGTCACGATGGGTGCCAACAGCATTACGTTGACCGGCGTGGCCAATGTCGGGCTGATCACCACGTCGGATTTCCTGCTGGCGCTTTAGTGTTCCGATCCTGACGCTCCCTGCCTGAGCGTCAGGTGGATCGGCACACAAAATCAAAGGCCAGTGGTGCGACTGCGACGGCACTATCCGTCGGAGTCGCAACACTGGCGCACCTGCCCAGCCGGGCCTTCCAGGCCACGTGCGGTACCGCGAAGGCGGTCCGCACGTGGCGCGCGCGTATGGACCATCGCCACCTCCAGTCAAAGGCCCGTGATACGACGCAATAGCTGGCGTGACTGGCGGGCGATTCCTTGACAGAACGACAAATTTTCCGTAATGATCTATTGTAGCTGGACGAACAAAAGCAACACGCAGCGCATATGCATTTCTGGAGTGTTTTCCCAAGAAGCGATGACAGGCTGCCCTGCCGTAATACTTTAACGGTCCTTGATCTGATCGGACTTTCGACATGAGTGCGCAGACTAATGTCGGTGGAGAAGTCTGGTTGCGGGAACTTTCGGTGGGGATGCACGGGCGATGGACGCTCCGCAGCTATTTGGTCGCCTTCGCGATTGCCCTGACGGCTCCTCTCCTGACCGGCGAGATCGTGGCCCTCTACCACTTCGCGGGCGTCGAACGCTTTCGCCTGGGGATGCAGGTTGATGACGCGAACGAGGACATCTTCGAACGTGTTGGCCGCGCGTTGCGGACCCGCGTTGCCATTTTGGAGGGCGTCGCGGCCATGCTGGCGACCGCGCCCGAGCCCGGCAGGCGATTAGAGGACCAGTTCCGGGCGTTAGCGCGTGCTAGCGGTGTCCATTTCGCGCTGCTCGATCGCGATGGCGGGCGCGGTTTGGACACCAGGCGGCCGCCGGGCGCGTCGGAGGGGGAGCCCGATCTCGAAGTCGTCTACAACGTGATGGTGACGAAGCATGCTTATGTCTCCAATCTGCATTTTGACCGCACGGACAAACGGCAGCCTGCTGTCGGCGCTGCGCAATGCCGGGACCGGCGCCTATTGGCGCAAGCCGCTGCGCCCGTCGGAGCTTCAGGCCCCGGTGGACCGCCTCCTTTCGCGCATGCCGCACCAGACCGGGCCCATTCACCTCTACCCCACTCTGCCGCCGGTGCCGGAGGCCCCGCAGGATATCGTCATGCTGCTGGGTCCGCAGCGGGTTGCCGCGGGCCGATCTCGCCTGGTGGAGGAGTTGAGGGCGCTTGTGCCGATCCGGCCATCCGATGCTGCAGCACTGGAGCAATTGGTCGATCGGGCAAACGCCATCATCTCCACGGCGAGCATGCTGCAGCTGACCGAGCTCGCCGAAGCCTGTCGTGACGTGGAGAACCCGTGCCGGGACGGCGGCGCTTCCACGGCCGCGCTTTTCCGGCTCAATGCAGCCGTAGAGGATGCGCTGAAGACAACGGAAGTACTTAAGTCCAATTAAAAATTTGTCGGCGGCATGAATAAAGGGAACTGCATGGAAGCAAATTCAGGATCGTTGGCGCCGCTGGGGGTCGCCTCCGCGCTGGTTGCGGACGACCACGAACTCTTCCGCGATGCGCTTGCCACGTTGTTGAAGCGCGAGCTGTGCTTTCGCGAAGTGATCCAAGTCGGCACTCTCCACGCGGCGATCACCCAACTCGGCCACGCACCCGAGACGTCCTTGGTCACCATCGATTTGTCGATGCCCGAGATGGGGGCGGCTGCGAGCATGGCCGGCATTCGCAAGGTCCATCCTGATGTCCGCCTTGTGGTCATTTCCGACTCCGAGCGGCGCGAGGACATTCTGCAGGCGCTGGATTCCGGTGCTCACGGCTTCATCCCCAAGACATACACGATAGCCGAAATGCTCGCTGCCTTCCGTACTATCCTCGAGGGCCGAATATTTGTGCCTCGCAGCCTGGCCGAGACGTCGATCAATGCACTGTCGGCGGCACGAGCCGCGAAACCACCACAACCGGGTAGCTCTCCAGTCCTGTCGCCGCGGCAGCGTAGCGTGATGGATTTGCTGGCCCTTGGCTGGTCCAACAAAGAAATTGCACGCGATCTGCAGATGGCCGAGGGTACGGTAAAGATCCATGTCAACGCAATCTACAGGACCCTCGGCGCCCGGAACCGAGTGAGTGCAGTGTCCGCCATGGCCGCCCTTGGTAACCGATATTGGCCCGCTGTTGCCTCTGAGCCAAACGGAAACCACGAATTCCGCGTGGGGAGTGAGGGTACAGTTGAACGATAGCTTGGGAATATTGTTAGTGAGCGTTCTCGCCTGCATCTCGGGGGCTGGGTCGGAAAGTGGTTTGCGCCGAGGTCAAGATAGAATGTGCCGTCCTTGAGCATTTGACAGATAGCAGTGGGGATGCACGCGGCGACTGCGCAGATGTTCTTTCTTGGTCAGCGGTGGTGACACAGACGTTGGAGCGAGCTTGCAGGTAGCTGGCTTTCTTGCGGGCGCCGGCCAGGTAGATTGCACCAGGACGGCTTTCACCCACGGCGCACCCTACGGCGCGGCTTGTGGCGGATCGGCACGGGGCTGCTCTGCACATGGCGCAAGCAGATGCTGCGCGCGGCGATGGCGAGCGTCGCCGCGGTCGAGATCATACCGGACGTGCCGGTCACCTTCCGGGGGCGCCGGGGCGATCTGCTCGAGGCGCTGCATTGGGATGGGCAGCGCCTGTGCCTCTACGCCAGCCACATCGCCGATCACCCGGCATCGCGATGGACGAGTTGCTGCCCTGGAACTTCATGGAGCGGGCTGCCAAACTGGCAGCATGAGCCCAAGCAAGACCCTTGCGAACGACACCCCGGCCCAGGATAGCTTCAACCAGATCTGCACGGTCCGGATCGAGCTGTTGCACACCGACCCGCTGATCTGGCGCGAGGTGGAGTTACCGACCTCCATCACGCTCAAGATGCTGCACGACATCGTCGAGATTACCGTGGGCTGGCTCGACCAGCACCTCTGGGAGTTCAGGATCGACGGCCGCGTCTACGGGCTGCCGATGGACGAGGACTGGGCATCGCACCTCGCACCGAGGCGATCAAGGTACGCCTGCGCGATGTGCTTAAACCCCGCCGGACGACGATCGAGTATCTCTACGACTTCGGCGACAGCTGGGAACATCGCATCACCGTCACCAAAATCCGCCCCGGCCTGCCTGGCGTCTCCTACCCCAACTACGTCGGAGGCGAGTGGGACTGCCCGCCCGAGAACTGCGGTGGCATCCCCGGCTACTACAACATGCTCGACGCCCTGGCCGACCCCGGACACCCCGACCACGCCGAAGTCGCGGAATACCTGGAGGACTGGGACCCAACGGAGATCGACGAACTCCCCCTTCGGATCGCCCTCGGACGAATCGCCAACCGACGCAACGCGGCCCGCACCAGGATCACCAAGAAGACCACCTGAGCCCCGCGCTTCAAAGCGTCCAAACTCAGTCGCGGCCTTCGCCGGGTGGATACCCCTTCCCCCGGCTCCAAGTGGAGACTATTCCGCCTCAGTCCCCTCACCCCAGCCAGCGCTTCCAGGAGACGTGGTCTCCCCGAGAATCCGGCGCCAGAAAAATGCGTGGTTTCAGAAAGGTTTGCCGGAGGTTGGTCTGCTTGGCATCGTGCTGGAAACGCCGAGATGCGGTCTCCGGAGGGCCGAGTCTCCGGACCGTATGCCTGGTGTGATCAAGTATGGCGAAGCGGATACTCGGTAAGCGTAAGCCGGCCCTCACGGTTGACGGGATGAGTTTTCAGGCGGTGCGTGCTTCGACGGCGCCCTCGCAGTTCCAAGGCAGGAGCTCGCTGAGCCTTAAGGCGAGATGGCCGCGCGCCGCCGCCAACTCGTGCCGCAGGGCGGCGATCTCGTCCTCAGGGGTGCGCCAGACCAGGTCCACATGGTGAGGCTACCCGAGAGCCACCTTCTGTACAAGCGCGATCACCCAGCACCAATCCAATATGCCGCTCAGACGGCAACCTCGGGCCGCGCCGTCCAGGCGGGCATGCGCCAGTCGATCCCCTCCAGCAGCATCGACACCTGGGCGGCCGTCAGCGTGATGGTGCCGCTGTCGGCCTGCGGCCAGACGAACCGGGCCTGCGGCAGCTCGAGCCGCTTGGCATAGAGGCACAGGCCCTGGCCGTCCCAGTGCAGCGCCTTGAGCAGGTCGCCCCGGCGGCCCCGGAACACGAACAACGCCCCGCCATAGGGATCCAGCGACAGCACCGTCTGCACCTGGGCCGCCAGCCCGTCGAAGCCGCGGCGCATGTCGGTGAACCCGCAGGCCAGATACACCCGGGTCGCCGGCGGGAGCATCATGGCGCGGCCAGCGCCGCCAGAATGCGCTGCACTGCTCGGCCATCCACGTCCGACCCGAACCGCAGCCGCACCCCCGATGGCAGCTCGACCTCGATCCCGCCGAACAGCGCACTCGATGCGGCAACAGAGGAGGAGGACGGTAGGGACACGGGATCCTGGACCGGCCCCGGCAAGGCGACCGGCACGTCCGGCTTGATCTCGACAGCGGCGAAGCCCGCCATCGCCGCGCGCAGCATATGCTTGCGCCATGTGTCGATCAGCTCCGTGCCGATCCCATGATGGTCCGCCACCGCCTCCACCGTCGAGCCAGCCGCCAGGGTCTCGCGAACAATGGCCAGCTTGGCCGCAGAACTCCACCGCCGCCGACGCTCCGGCCGGCTGCGCACCTCAATGCGCTCGGCAAGAGCACGCCTACGACCGTCGTATGATTGCTCGTAAGAGCACTCGGTCTCGTCCATCACGCGCCGCCTCACCCATTGCGCCACATAGAATGCTCAAGCCAGGACCGTGCCGGAATGTGGGGGTGGGCTTTCGCTTACGATTCTCGGTTACAGTTCAAATTTCCCGTCGTCGGTCCTCGAATTCCACGTCCCGGTGGACGTGGACGCTCATGAGCACGCCCATGCCGATCATGACCATCAGCATGGCCGAGCCGCCGTGGGAGACCAGCGGCAGCGGGACGCCGCCAACCGGGATGGCGCCCATCACCATGGCGATGTTCACGAAGACGTACATGAAGAAGTTCATGCTGATGCCGAGCGCCACCAGCCTGCCGTACTGATGGCGGCAGCGCAGCGCGATCAGCATGCCGCCGAAGACGATGGCGGCGAGGAGGGCGATGATGGCGAGGCCGCCGACCAGGCCGAGTTCCTCGGCGAGCATGGTGAAGATGAAGTCGGTTTGTTTTTCTGGCAGGAAGTTCAGATGGCCCTGGGTGCCCTGGAGGAAGCCTTTGCCCCAGACGCCGCCGGAGCCCAGCGCGATCTTGGATTGTATGATGTTGTAGCCGGCGCCGAGCGGGTCGCTTTCGGGGTTCAGGAAGGTGTCGATGCGGGCGCGCTGGTAGTCGCGCAGGTGGCTGTAGGCGATCGGGGCGGCGAAGGCGGCGGCGCCGGCGACGAGGGCGACCTTCCACCAGCGCAGCCCGGCGCCGAGGAAAACGAAGCCGCCGACCACCGCGGTGATGACCGCGGTGCCGAGGTTGGGCTGCTTGAGGATGAGGGCGACGGGGATCAGCACGGCCAGTATCGGCGGGATCAGGAACAGCGGGTTGCCCATCCGCTCCCAGCTGGCGCGGTGGAACCAGGAGGCCAGGGCGAGGACCAGCACGAGCTTCATCAGTTCCGATGGTTGCCATTGCATGCCGCCGAACTCGATCCAGCGTTGCGCGCCCTTGCCGACGTTGCCCATGACGAGGACGAGGACGAGCAGGACGACGCCGCCGAGCCAGGCGAGCCAGGACATGCGTTGGATGAAGCGGATGTCGATCATGGCGATGCAGAGCATCATCACCAGGCCCACGGCGAAGCGCAGCATGTGGCGGGCGGCATAGGGTTCGGGCGAGCCGCCGGCGGCGGAGTAGAGCGCCGCATAGCCGACGCCGGCCAGGGCGGTGAGCAGGAGGACGTAGATCCAGCTGATGCGGAACAGCTTGGCGGTGAGGTCGAAGGAGCTTTCGCGGATGAGGCGGCGTTCGAGGATGCTCATCGCGGTGTCCCTTCCGCGACTTTGCTCATGGCGCGGTTCCCGCCGCGACTCGGGCACGCTCGGTGCGGTTGGCGGGGTCGCGGGCGAGGGTGGCGGCCATGATGTCGCGCGCGACGGGGGCGGCGGCCTCCGACCCGGCGTTGCCGTGTTCCACCACGAGGGCAACCGCGTAGCGCGGCGCGTCGTGCGGCGCGTAGCCGACGAACAGGGCGTGCGGGCGGTATTCCCAGGGCAGGTTCTCAGACTTGAAGCCGCGCTCGCGCTGTTCGCGGGTGACATTGCGGACCTGGACGGAGCCGGTTTTGCCGGACATCTGCACTGGCGGGCCGACGGCGCCGGGGGGCTGTGGCAGGCGGGCGACCAAGGCGGTGCCGCCCTGTTCGTTGACCACCGCCCACATGGCGTCGCGCATCAGCTGCATTCCGCGCTCGCCGACGCCCAGCGCTGGCCAATCCTCCGCCCGCGCGCCTTTCTGCATGACGCCGCCGATGCTGCGGGTGAGATGGGGCTGGACCTGGCGGCCGGTGGCCAGCCGCGCGGTCATGGTGGCGAGCGAGAGGGGGGTGAGCTGGAAGAAGCCCTGGCCGATGCCGTGCACGATGGTGTCGCCGATGTTCCACGCCTTGCCCTGGCCGATGCGCCAGGCGCGGGTGGGCACATGGCCGGGGCGGGCACCGGGCAGCTCGATGTCGAGCTTCACGCCAAGGCCGAAGCGGTTGGACATGGCGGCGATGCGGTCGATGCCGGCGCGGCGGGCGACTTCGTAGAAATAGCAGTCGCAGCTGACCTTGATAGCCGTGCGCATGTCCACCGAACCGTGGCCGTATTTGCGCCAGCAGTGGAAGCGTCGGTCGCCGAAATCGAGATAGCCGGGGCAGAAGACGGTTTCGTTGACGTTCACCACGCGGGCCTCCAGCCCCGCCAGCGCCACGATCATCTTGAAGGTGGAGCCGGGCGCGTAGAGGCCGGCGACCGCCTTGTTGATGAGGGGGGCGCGGCGGTTGGAGGTCCAGGCGATCCATTGCGACTGGGACACGCCGGAGTTGAACAGGCTGGGGTCGAAGGAGGGGTTGGTGGCCATGGCGAGGACCTCGCCGTTGCGCGCGTCCATCACCACGGCGCTCGCACTTTCCTCCCCGAGGCGTTCGAGGACGGTTTTCTGCAGGTCGAGGTCGATGGTGAGGCCGACATCCTGGCCCTGGGTGCCCTCACGGCGGTCCAGCTCGCGGATGACGCGGCCGACGGCGTTGACCTCCAGCTGGATGGCGCCGGCGCGGCCACGCAGCGCCTGGTCGTGGACGCGCTCCATGCCGGCGCGGCCGACGCGGATGCCGGGCAGGGCGAGCATCTGGTCTTCGGCGACATCGGCCTCGTTCGGGGGGGCGACATAGCCGACGACGTGGGCCAGCGTGGCGCCGTTGGGATACTCGCGGGTGTTGCCGACATCGACCAGGATGCCGGGAAGCTCCGGGGCGGCGACCTCGATGCGGGCCATGTCCTCCCAGGTGAGGAACTCGCGCACCATGATCGGCACGAAGCGGCGGTGGCGGCGCAGTTCGCGATCGATGCGGGCGCGCTCGGCCTCCGACAGCGGGACGATGCGGGCGAAATTTTCGAGCGTGGCGGCGACATCGCCGGTTTGTTCGGCAACCAGCAGGGCGCGCCAGTTCAGCCGATTGCCGCCGAGCACGGCGCCGTGGCGGTCCAGCAGGCGGCCGCGCGGGGGGGCGATGAGGCGGGCGCTGATGCGGTTGCTGTCGGACATGGTGGCATAGCGGGCGCCCTCCACGACCTGGACCTGGTAGAGCTTGGCGCCGAGCGCGCCGAAGGTGGCCAGCTGGGCGCCCGCGATGATGAGGGCGCGGCGAGTGAAGATGCCGCTGCGCTGGATTTCGCGCTTCATCGGGCGGGGAGCCAGAAGGAAGGAAGCATGTTCTTTTTTGAAAAAAAGAACCAAAAAACTTTCACTCTTTTGCGGGGCGTGGAAATGGGCGCCATGGGGTGAAGTTTTTTTGCTTCTTTTTGTTCACAAAAAGAAGAATCCTTGTTTGCCTTACGCATGGGCCGGCTCGGCGATGGTGCGGTGCGCGCGGGCGAGGAGGACGGCGAGCATGGGGTAAAGGCCGGCGGCGAGGGCGGCCTGGAACAGGGCGGGGCCGAGGGGCAGGAAGCGGAAGGTGAGGGTGGAGATCAGCACCCATTGCAGCGCGGCGAGCCCGGCGGCGACTCCGGCGAAGGCGAGCCAGACCACCAGGAAACCTTGCCGCGTGAGGTAGCGGCGCCATTTCACCGCGACGCCATGGGCCACCAGCAGGCTGATCACGCCGACGCCGGGGGGTGCGAAATTGAGCAGGTCGGCGAACAGGCCGATCAGGAACACGCCAGGCGGGGGCATGGAGCCGGGGCGGAACACCGACCAGAAGAACACGCACGACAGGGCGGCGGCGTTCTGCAGCTCGGCCTGGCCGGGCAGGCGGAAGGGGGCGGCGGTGACCAGCAGCACCAGCAGCGTCATTGCGATCGGGAAGGCGCGGCGCGCGGAGCCGTCGAGCCGGCGCCAGACGGTCTGGCGGGGGCGGATGCCGGGCAGGCGGTTATCCATCCAGGGGGGCATCCATGGGGGCATCCATGCGGGCGGATCTCAGCGCCGGCGCTCGGGGATGCGGGCGACGGAGGTCTCGGGCGGCAGGACGCCCTTGAGCCCGTAGTCGAACAGGCGCACCACCTCCAGCCGGTCGAGGCGGGCCAGGGGCTGGACCTCCGGCACGTTGCTGGCGGTGTAGCGGACCACGCCGACAGGCAGGCCGGGGGGGAAGGTGTTGGCCTCTGCGCTGGTCACGACGCGTTCGCCCTCGGCGGGCTGGGTGCCCTCCGCCCAGTACATCAAGCGCGGGCGGGCGCCGTTGGTGCCGGCGAGGATGGCGCGGCCACGGCTGTTCTCCAGGATGACGGGCACGCGGCTGTTCATGTCGGTCAGCAGCAGCACGCGGGCGCTGCGGCCGCCCAGTTCAGTGACACGCCCGACCAGCCCGCGGTCGTCGAGCGCGATCTGGCCCTTGGTGACGCTGTGGTTGGGGCCGAGGGAGAGCAGCACGGCGCGGGCATAGACGCCGCCGGCATCGGCGACGACGCGCGCGGTGACGTAGCTGGGGGCGGGGGCGGGGATCCAGCGCAGCTGGGCCTTCAGCGCCGTATTCTCGGCGTCCAGCGCCAGGGCGACGGATTGCCAGCGGCGCAGGCGATCGTTCTCCTCGCGCAGGCGGGCATTTTCATCATGCAAGGTGGTGATGTTGCCGGCGGCCTCGATGCCGCGATGGACGACCGAAAGCGGCTCGGCCAGGGCGGCGTAGATCGGGGCCAGCGCATCGGCCACAACCATGCGGGCACGTTCGGCGAGCAGCGCATCGGCCTTGCCGAGCAGCATCAGGCCGAACGATGCCACGATGAACACGGGCAGCGTCAGCTTGGCAAGCGCCTGTCGCAGTGGCACGGAAAGCCGGATCACGTCATCCCCGAATCACACCCACACAAGCCTGAACATAGCGCGGAGTGCGGCAGGATGCATGCAGATACAGCGTCGGCACATACAGCGCCGGCCCATTCAGCGCCGCATCGGGGCCGATCACGACCGAAGTTTGGCGCACCCTGCCCCATCGCGATGGCGCGGGCTGGCGGCTTAATACATTGATGTCAACACGTTCCGTAGCCGCTTCATCTCCTCGAGCGCGCGGCCGGTGCCCAGCGCCACGCATTGCAGCGCATCCTCCGCCACCACAACTGGCAGGCCGGTGGCGTCGCGCAGCACCTGGTCCAGGCGGTTGAGCAGGGCGCCGCCGCCGGTAAGCACGATGCCCTTGTCGACGATGTCGGCGGCGAGTTCGGGGGGCGTGTTCTCCAGCGCCACCTTCACCGCCTCGACGATGGCGGTGACAGGTTCGGCCAGGCTTTCGGCGATTGCACGCTGGCTGACCACGATCTCGCGCGGCACGCCGTTCATCAGGTCGCGGCCCTTGACCTCGCGGTAGGGGCCTTCGTCGTTGTCGTAGGGGGCGGAGGCGGCGCCGATGTCCATCTTGATGCGTTCGGCGGATGATTCGCCGATCAGCAGGTTATGGTGGCGGCGGATGTAGCTGATGATCGCCTCGTCCATCTTGTCGCCGCCGACGCGCACCGAGCGGGCATAGACGATGCCGCCGAGCGAGATCACCGCGACCTCGGTGGTGCCGCCGCCGATGTCCACCACCATGGAGCCGCTGGGCTCGGTGACCGGCAGGCCGGCGCCTATTGCCGCGGCCATGGGTTCCTCGATCAGCAGGACCTTGCGGGCGCCGGCGGACTCCGCACTTTCCTGGATCGCGCGGCGCTCCACCGCCGTCGATCCCGAAGGGACGCAGACGATGATGATGGGGGAGGCAAATCCACGTCGATTGTGGACCTTGCGGATGAAGTGCTTGATCATTTCCTCCGCCACCTCGAAATCGGCGATCACCCCGTCGCGCAGCGGGCGGATGGCGGCGATGTTGCCCGGGGTGCGGCCGAGCATCAGCTTGGCCTCGTCGCCGACCGCCAGCACCTGTTTCTTGCCGCGCACGTCGGCGATGGCGACCACGCTCGGTTCATCGAGCACGATGCCTCGGCCCTTGACGTAGACAAGGGTGTTCGCGGTCCCGAGGTCGATGGCCATGTCGGCGGACATGAACCCGAGCAAGCGTGAGAACATCTGGGCAACCTTGGTGGCCCCGGCCCCGGCGGCACAACCGTGGCGGCGTTGCAGGGGACGGTGAGAACGAAGGGCGAGGGCTTAGCGGCGCCGGCCGGCGGGGGCAAGGGTCTCCCTGTCGCCCGTGGCCTGCGGTCCATTTCCAAACCGACGGGTCTTCATAGCATCTTCAGCGCCAGGAAGCCGCAGACTATTGCTGCCACGCCCAGCGTGGTCACCAGGGTGAGGCGCCGCTCGATGAATTCGCGAACGGGCTCGCCGTAGAAGCGCAGCAGGCCGGCGACGAGGAAGAAGCGGGCGGCGCGGGTGGCGATGCTGGCGAGCATGAAGACGCCGAAGTTGAAGCTGGCCGCGCCGGAGGCGATGGTGACGATCTTGAACGGGATCGGGGTGAAGCCCTTGATGAGGATCACCCAGAGCCCGTACCGGTCATAGGTGGCCTTGAAGCGCTCGAACGCCGCCTCGTAGTGGTAGAACCGGATCACCGGCGCGGCCAGCACCTCGAACAGGGCATAGCCGATGAAGTAGCCGAAGGCGCCGCCCAGCACGCTGCTGATCGTGCAGATCAGGGCCAGGCGCCAGGCGCGGTCGGGGCGGGCGAGGCACATCGGGATCAGCAGCGCATCGGGGGGTATCGGGAAGAAGCTGCTTTCGGTGAAGCTGATCACCGCCAGCCAGACCGGGGCGAGGCGGCTGCCGGCCAGGGCGAGCACGCGATTGTACAAATGCCTCAGCATCGAACGTTCCCGATGGAATGGGACCCGTACTGCCACGGGGGCCGCCACGGTTCAACCGCGCGGGTTTCGCAGGCGATGGCGGGCCGTTATCGTGCTGCCCCGCCGCCCCCTGATGGACACCTGCCCCATGCGCATCGCCCTGATCCACGCCCTGGCGCATTCGGTCGCGCCGATCGAGGCCGCATTCGCGCGCCTGTGGCCGGAGGTGCGGCGGACCAACCTGCTCGACGACAGCCTTTCGGCCGACCTGGCGCGCGACGGGGCGCTGACGCCGGCAATGACGGCCCGGTTCCTGACGCTGGCGCGCTATGCCGCCGGGTGCGGGGCGGACGGCATCCTGTTCACCTGCTCGGCGTTCGGGCCGTGCATCGAGGCGTGTGCCGCGGCACTGGCGCCGTTGCCGGTGCTGAAGCCGAACGAGGCGATGATCGAGGAGGCGGTGGCGCTGGCCGGCCCTCGTGGACGGATCGGGCTGATGGCGAGCTTCGCGCCGACGCTGGCCTCCATGCCGGCGGAGTTCGCCATGGCGGCACCGGGCATGGCGCTGGTCCCGTGCCTGGCGGAGGGGGCGCTGGCGGCGCTGGACCGCGGCGACGGGGCGGAACATGACCGGCTGGCCGGCGTGGCTGCTGCCGGGCTGGTCGGCGTGGCCGCCGCGGGGCTAGATGGCGTGGCCGCCGCGGGGCTAGGCAAGTGCGACGCGATCGCGCTGTCGCAGTTCAGCCTGGCGCGGGCGGCCGCGGTGGTGGCGCGGGCCAGCGGCAAGAAGGTTCTCACCACGCCGGACAGCGCGGTGCGCAAGCTGCGCCGACTATTGGAGGGCTGAGAAGATGGCGACAATGACTTTGGCCGCGTTCGAGTCCTCCCTGACCGGGGATGCGCCGCCGGCGGGAATGTCGCTCGCGGTGCAGGGGCTCTGGTGGGACGGCAAGGGCGACTGGGCGCGGGCGCATGGCTGCGCGCAGGACCAGGACGACCGGGTGGGCGCGGCGGTGCACGCCTATCTGCATCGCAAGGAAGGCGACCTCGCCAATGCCGGCTACTGGTATGCGCGGGCGGGCCAGATGATGCCGGAGGGGACACTCTTGGCGGAGTGGCGGGCTCTGGCGGAGGAGCTTCTGGCAGGGTGATGCGGGGAAGCCTCAGGGTGCGGCCGGCTCGGCCTCCACCAGCATCTGCAGTGCCTGTTCGGGGCCGAGCAGGATCTCGGCCAGGCGCAGCCGGTCCACGCGGCCCTGGACGTCATCGTGGGTGCGTGGGGCCAACAGCGCCATGGTGCCGCGCAGCAGCCGGTCGTAGTGGTCGGAATTGTTGATCCGGCGCGCCACCGTTTCGAAGCGGCGCAGGTCCCGCGCCGCGGTTTCTAGCGACTGCATCCCCTCGGCGGTGCTGGGCAGGCCGGTGGCGAGGTGTTCGATCACCTTGTCCTTGAGCTGGCTCTGGAAGCGCTGGCGGCAGGCGGCGTCCACGCGCCCGCGGGTGGCGGCGATGCGGGCGCTGCGCGATGGACGGTCGGACGAACTCGCGGCGAGTTCGTCCAGCATTTCGACCACCTGGCGCAGCCGGCCGAGACTGGGCGGTCCTTCGGGCGGGCTGGACTGCTCGGCCTCGATGGTATCGAGCACGTGCTCGACGGCGCGTTCGGTGGCGGTGCGGCCCGGCAGGCCGGTGGGGGCGGCATGGGCGGAGGTGAAATCGAGCACCAGGGGCGCCGCGCCGGGCAGCCAGTGCAGCAGGGCACTGACCAGCACCCCCATCGCATCGGGCGTGTGCGCGGCATCGACCAGGATCGCGGAGATTTCGGCGCGGTCGATCTTGCCGGCGGCAACCATGCGGGCGATGGCGGGGCCATGGGCCCAGATCAACAGGATACCGGCGATGATGACGGTGTGGTCCGCCGTGGTGAGGCCGGTGGTCTCCGCCCAGTCCGCTGGCGGCGGCTGGTTCGCCATCACGTCGGCGGCGCGGTCCCATAGCTGTGGGCCGATGCGCAGGATCAGCGCGCGGTCATCCGTGGTGGCGCCGGCGATTTCCCTGGCCGCGGCCTCCAGCAGCGCCTGGTCGCGGGCGGCGAACTGGCGGTAGAGGCAGGGGATGACGGTGCGCGGGATGCCGAGGCTGCCGCGGCGCCACTGCGCCGGCTGGGTCAGGACGGGGTCGAGCGGGACGAACAGCAGGCGCATCGCCCCGAGCGGACGGGCTGGCCGCAACTGCGCCAGGCGCGCGCGCAGGGGGGCAATCAGCGAATCGGCCTCGCCGCGCAAGGGCATCGCATCCACCATCGCCACGACCTTGAGGATCTGCGTGTCCTGCGCGGAGACGAGATGGCGATGGAGGGCGCGGATCTCGGCCATGCGGCCCGTGCGTTCGGTGTGTTCGGCGTGTTCGGTGCGTTCGGCGGGGGGGTTCTTCATGGTGCCAGTGCCCGGATCTGCTCGTTGCGGGCGATCAGGTCGTATTGGGTGACGCCGGTGCGCCAGTCCTCCGCCATGGAGACCATGCGCCGTCGCAACCCGCCTTCGGTCAGGCCCGGCAACGGCATTTGGCCCCACTCGGCCGCCTCCTTGGGCAGGACCGGGATCAGGCTGGCCATCTCGGCCAGGGTCGCCTCGCGCACGGCGGGCTCGGCGGTTTGCCAGAGCAGGATAATCCGCTCCCACCCGTCGAGGAGCCAGTCGGGTCGGGTGGCGTGAAGGGCAACGGGCTCCGGCTCGGTGCTCCAGGCGCGCAGCAGCGAGACCAGGTTGCGCGTCATGGCCTGGACCTCGCCGACCACGACGCGGGCGCAGGCCATGGTGACATCCGCGGACTCGGAAATCCGGCTGGCGTCGGCACCGCTCTCGTCAGGGTGGGTGCGGGCCCAGTCCAGCATGGCGTCGCGCAGCACGCCCAACGACGCCAGCAGGCGCGGCACGCGCGCGGCGGCGGCACCGCGGCCGATGCCGATGGCGGCGAACAGCGTGGCCAGTTCCTCCAGGCAGGTGGCGATCTGCTCGGTCGTGCGGTTGAGCCCGGGGGCGATGCGGGCGACGGCGCGGCGAGCGCGCTGCTCCATGTCGCCGGCGCGGTCGGCGGGGGTGGTGCCCTGTTGCGCCTCGACCTGGCTTACGAGGTCCAGCAGCAGCTGGAAGTTGGTCATGGTGCGGGCCTTGTCGTCGGCGGCGGCCGCCTCCTGCGCGGCGGCGCGGGCGGCGCGGCCGGCCAGGCCTTCGGCGGCGATGGCGCGGGCGGCAGCGCGGATAGCCGTGGGGGTAACGCCGCGCATGGCGGACAGGGCGGAGATCAGCCGGCTATCGTGGACGGTGGGGCGGCAGAGCGCGAACACGCCCTCCCACGGAACGATGTAGATGCCGCGGCCGCCAGACGGGTTGGACACCGTGAACTCAAGCCCGCCGCGCGGCCCGGGGCGGGCGCGGGCGCCATTCAGATGCGGGGTGGTGAAAGGCACGGCCGCGCCACGTTCTAGGAAGGTGCCGGGATGGTAACCGAGCACCGGCTTTGGCAGGGCGTAGCTGGCCTGGAGAAGCGCCGACATGCGGATTTTCCAATCTGCCTCGGCGGAGCATCCGTGAAATTCGTGAAGGAATGGTTGCGACGTCATCATGTTTAGCGCGCGGCCGTCGGCCATGCCAGGGGGCGGTATCACGTGCCGGGAACAGCAACCGCGGCGGCAGTGATGTCGTCGAAGGCCGGGCGCCCGGTCAGGTGGCGCCAGTGATGCCAGAGCAGCCGCGCGCCGAGCCCGCGCCAAGGCCGCCAGGGTTCGGCCAGCAAGCGCAGTGCTGCGGGCGCGGGGCGGGCGGGCAGGCCCTTCAGCGCGGCGGCGGCGGCGGCCAAAGCGAGGTCGCCGGCGGGAAAGACATCCTCGCGCTCAAGCGCGAACAGCAGGTAGACCTCCGCCGACCAGCGCCCCATGCCGCGCACCGCGGCGATGGCGGCGATCGCGGCCTCGTCCTGCATGCCGGCCAGCGCGGCGGCGGCAAGGCGGCCATCGGCGAAGGCCTCGGCCAGGGCGCGGGCATGGGCGACCTTGGGGCGTGACAGGCCGGCGGTCCGCAGGGCTGCGTCGTCGAGCGCCAGCAGGCCCTGAGGCGATACGGCCCCGGGCACGGCGCGCAGCCGCGCCCAGATGGCGGCGGCGGCCTGGTTGCTGATCTGCTGGCCGACGATCGCCTGCAACAGGCCCTCGAACCCATCGGCGCGCCGGCGCCACGGCAGGGGGCCGGCCAGCGCCTCGATCCGCGCCAGGTCCGGATCGGCGGCGACCAGGCGGTCCAGGGCGATCCGGGCAGCGTCGGGGGGAAGGGGATATGCCACCTTCCCTCAGTAGCGCAGGGCCGCCGCCAGGGGAACGGACGTGAACTCCGGAGAGCAGTCACGAGGTAACGCGATCGTTAATATATCAAACTGCAACAGAGAAGCGAGAGACTCTGCCCAAAAGCGTCACGCCACGGTATTCTTGCGTTCATGGAAGCAGCCAGCGTCACCGTCAGCCCGCACATCCTGGTGATCGACGACGATCGGGAGATCCGGGATCTTCTCGCCCGCTACCTCGAGCGCCAGCATTTCCGCGTCACCGCCGTGCGCGATGCGCGCGAGGCGCGGCGCGTCTGGCCGACCACCACGTTCCAGATGGTTGTCCTGGACCTGATGCTGCCGGGCGAGGGCGGGTTGGAGCTCGCGCGCTGGCTGCGAGCCGAATCCGACATTCCGCTGCTGATGCTGACGGCGCTGAGCGAGGAGAACGACCGGATCATCGGCCTGGAACTGGGGGCGGACGACTACCTGACCAAGCCGTTCAACCCGCGCGAGCTGCTGGCCCGGATGCGCGCGGTGCTGCGCCGGACCAGCGAGGCGGGGGAAAGCCGGGAGAGCGCCAGCAAGACATTGCATTTCGCCGGCTGGACGCTGGAGTCGGCGCGCCGGCGGCTGCTGAACCCCGATGGGGCGGAGGTGCCGTTGACCGGGGGCGAATACGACCTGCTGGTGGCGCTGCTCGACCGCGCCAACAAGGTTCTGACGCGTGACATGCTGCTGGACCTGCTGCGCGGCCGCCAGGCCGGGCCGTTCGACCGGGCGATCGACGTTGCCATCAGCCGGCTGCGGCGCAAGCTGGAGGATGACGGGCGCCACGCCCAGCTGATCAAGACCGTGCGCGGCGGCGGCTATGTGCTGGCGGCCGAGGTGACGCGGGGCTGACGGCCCGGCGCCGTGGGCCCCGCGGTGATGTGGTGATGCCGTGGTTGCGCCAGTTCTGGCCGTCGAGACTGGCGACGCGGACAGCGCTGGTGCTGCTGGCCGGGTTGCTGCTGTCGCAGGTCGGCGGCCTCACCCTACATGCGCTGGACCGGGCCGAGCTTCTGCACACCGCGCAGGAGCACGATATGTCGCGCCGGGTCATGACGATCTATCGCAGCGTGGTGCTGGCGCGGCCGGAGCAGCGGGCGAACCTGATCGACCAGTCGCGCTTCCCGGCCGATATCCGCATCGGCCTTTCGCCCGACATCCCCGACTTCCCGCTCCCGCCCGCGTCCGCGGATCTCACGCGGCACGTGCGGTCGGACATGCAGACGATCCCGTTGCCGCAGTCGCTACGGCCGCGCGATATCCTGGTGCACACCGACAGCGGACAGACGCGGGTGGCGATCGCGCTGCAGCTTCCCGAAGGCCAGTGGCTGTCGGCCGAGACGATGATGGCGCCAGTATGGCCGTGGCACTCCGGCACCTTCCTGGTCGCCTTCGCCGGCATGTCGGCGGTGGCCGCGCTGCTGACTGTCTGGGCGGTGCGGCGGCTGATCCGCCCGGTGGGCACGCTGGCCGCCGCGGCGGAGGCGCTGGGGCGGGACGTGAACGCACCGCCGCTGCCCGAGTCGGGGCCGGAAGAACTGGCCACCGCGGCGGCAGCGTTCAACACCATGGCCGCGCGCATCCGCCGGTTCGTGGAGGACCGCACCTTCCTGCTGACGGCGATCGGGCACGACCTGCGCACGCCGATCACCCGGCTGCGGCTGCGGGCGGAGTTCATGGAGGACGAGGAGCAGCGTCGCCGGATGCTGGCCGACCTGGCCGAGCTGGAGGCGATGGTGTCGGCCACGCTGGCCTTCGGGCGGGATGCCACGTTGACCGAACCGGCGGTGGCGGTGGACCTCGCAGCCCTGGTCGACACGGTGGTCCAGGAGGCGGCCGATGCCCATCCCGACCTGCCGGCGGAGGCGCTGCGCTACGACGGGGTCCACCACCTGACCGTGGTGGTGCGCCCGGTGGCGCTGAAGCGCGCGTTAACCAACCTGGTGTCCAACGCGGTGAACTACGGCGGCGCGGCGCGGGCAATGCTGGTGGCGGGGCCGAATGGCCTGGTCACGCTGCACGTGGACGATGACGGGCCGGGCATTCCGCCCTCGGACCTGGAGCGCGTGTTCCTGCCGTTCCAGCGCCTGGAGCCGAGCCGCAGCCGTGAGACGGGCGGGATGGGGCTGGGGCTGGCGATCACCCGCAACATCGCGCGGGCGCATGGCGGGGATGTAACGCTGGCAAACCGACCCGGCGGCGGGCTGCGCGCAACGTTGACGCTGCCGGCCTGATCGCCCCTTGGGTCGCACCAAAAAAGAGGCCCCGCGGCTTTCGCCGCGGGGCAAGTGTACAGGGAGGCTTCACGTCTGGGAGACGCAGGAGCCCGAAGGCCCCCTTTCCCGGCACTGGTCCGGGAAACCAAAGGGAGGGGTCCGACCGCCATCGCGATAGCCGCCAACCCGTCCGATCTCGTAGGGCTCAAGCTATGGTGCGCTGCATCGGCGGACCATGGCCAAATGCCGGGATCGGCCATGCCGGTCGTGCAAATCACGCGCGGTCTCTGTTGATTCCGCAGGATTTTGCGACTGCGGCATGGCATGAATGTTAATGTTTCGTGACGACATGGTGCGCGGCGCTGCCCCACCATTGAACCGCAACAAAAACGCCATCCGCGGACATGCAAAGGCCGCGCGCAGGGTGCGCGCGGCCCGGGTGAAAATGCCGTAGGGGCTTGCGCCCCGCGGCGTGTCAGCCGCGCTGGGCGAGTTGGGCGAGCAGGAAGTCGCGGAAGACGGCAACGCGCTTGGAATTGCGCAGCTCCTCCGGGTACACGAAATAGACGTCCACCTTGGGCGCCTTGATGTCCGCCAGCACCCGCACCAGCCCTTCGGAGTCGGCGGCGTGCATGTAGTCGGGGATCGAGGCGATGCCAAGCCCGGAGCGGGTGGCGGAGAACATGGCGCGCAGCGAGTTCACCTCCAGCACCGCCTTGCGCGGGCTGGCGGGCCGGCGCCCGGCTTCGGCCAGCCAGTTGATGTCGGGCACCGGCGGATGGTGGTCGCCGAACAGGATCAGCCGGTGGTTGTCCAGCTCCTCCGCGCTCTTGGGGGTGCCGTGCTGCTTCAGGTAGTCCGGCGAGGCGACGACGTGCCAGTCCAGCGCGGTCAGGTGGCGCTGCACCAGGTCGGGCTGCTTGGGCGCGTGCATGCGGATGGCAACATCGGCCTCGCGCATGGCGAGGTCGAGGTCGGTGTCGTCCAGCAGCAGCTGCATAGTCACATCCGGGTATTGTTCCAGGAATATGTGCAGCCTGGGCGCCAGCCAGGAGGAGCCGAAGCCCACCGTGGTCGTCACCTTCAGCCGCCCGGCCGGGCGCTCCTTGCTTTCGGTCAACAGCGCCTCGGTCATCGCGAGCTTCGCGAACACCTCCCGCACCGTGCGGTTCAGGCTTTCGCCCTGTTCCGTCAGGATCAGCCCGCGCGCGTGGCGGTGAAAGAGCGGCACCTGCAGCGCCTCCTCCAGCGCCGAGATCTGCCGCGAGACGGCAGATTGGCTGAGGTTGAGAGTATCGCCGGCATGCGTGAAGCTGCCTGCCTCGGCGACCGCGTGGAACACACGCAATTTGTCCCAGTCCATGATGAAGCCATTCCCTTGTCACCCCGCCCGCGGCGGGACAACGCCCTTTGTTGGTCCCCGCTCCTTGTGGAGCCGGGAATATCTCTGTTCTCTACCGGCCCGCCGCAAGCGTCGGTTCCGGCGCCCCGGCGCGCGCCGCTTGCGCCTGCGACTCGGCCGACTGTCCAGAAAGCCACTTTTCGACTTCCAGCGCGGCCATGCAACCAGTTCCTGCTGCCGTGACCGCCTGACGCCACACTTTGTCCTGAACATCGCCCGCTGCAAAGACACCGGCGACCGAAGTGCGCGTCGATCCGGGCGCCGTGACGATGTAACCCTCCCCGTCCAGCTCCACTTGCCCCTGGAAAACCGCCGTGGTCGGGCTGTGCCCGATGGCGATGAAAACACCGTCAAGATCCAGCCGAGTCTCGGCGCCCGTGGTGGTATCGCGCAGCCGCACGCCATCGACCGAGACCGGGGCGGTGCCGGCCGTGATCTCCTCGATCACCGCGTTCCACACCACCTTGATGGCCGGATGCGCAAACAGGCGGCGCTGAAGGATCTTCTCGGCGCGCAGGCTGTCTCGGCGGTGAATCAGGGTGACCTCGCTGGCCAGGTTGGCGAGATAAAGCGCCTCCTCGACCGCGGTGTTGCCGCCGCCGACGACGGCCACGCGCTTGCCGCGGAAGAAGAACCCGTCGCAGGTGGCGCAGGCCGAGACGCCAAAGCCCTGCAGCCGCTGTTCGGATTCGAGGCCGAGCCAGCGCGCCTGGGCCCCGGTGGCGATGATGACGGCGTCGGCGATGTAGATGTCCCCCGAGTCGGCCTCGCAGCGGAACGGGCGGCGGGAGAAATCGACCCGGGTGATGATGTCGTAGGCGACGCGGGTGCCGACATGCTCGGCCTGCTTCTGCATCTGCTCCATCAGCCACGGACCCTGGATGGCCTCGGCGAAGCCCGGGTAGTTCTCCACGTCGGTCGTGATGGTCAGCTGGCCGCCGGGCTGCAACCCGGCCACCAGCATCGGCTCCAGGCTGGCGCGCGCGGCATAGATCGCGGCGGTGTAGCCGGCGGGGCCCGCGCCGATGATCAGAACGCGGGTTCGGTGGGTCGTCGTGGCCATGCCTGGGTCTTTCGAACGGTACCGCTTGCAGAATAGGGGGCGTTGGCACCCGGCTTCAAGAAAGCGGGCCTTGTGCGGACGGTGTTGTGCAATAATATTTCGCCAAGCCGCCCCGCGCGGCAACGCACGACGGCGTCCGCCCGGGCCCTGGAGGCGGCGCGGCAACCGTCTGGCGCGGCGACTGCTTGTTACTGGGGAAGATCCGACCTCCGATGAAACCGTCTCCCGACACGCCCGTGCTGGACGCGATCGACCGGCGCATCCTGGCCGAGCTTCAGGCCGACGGACGCATGACCAACGTGGAACTGGCGCGCCGCGCCGGCATCTCCGCACCCCCCTGCCTGCGCCGCGTGCGGCGGCTGGAGGAGGCGGGGATCATCCGCGGCTACCATGCGGATCCCGACCCGCACCTGCTGGGGTGGGAGATCACCTTCTTCGCCATCGTCGGGCTGGAGAGCCAGAAGGAGGTCGTGCTGGCGGCCTTCGAGGCGATGGTGGCGGAATGGCCGGAGGTGCGCGAGTGCCACATGATCCGCGGCGGCGGCGACTTCCTGATCCGGCTGGAAGCGCGCGACACGGCGCATGAGAACCTGCTGACCCAGAAGCTCACCGGGGCGGCCAGCGTCGCCCGGGTACAAACGCTGCAGACCATCCGCACCAGCCGCGCCCTCGCCGGCGTGCCGCTCTGACCAACCAGCTTCGGGCGGGCCAGCTTCGGGCGGGCCAGCGTCGGGCGGGCCAGCGTCGGGCGGGCCAGCGTCGGGCAGGGCTGCTGCCGGCCGAACGCCTGGGCCTTGCCGCACTCGCCGCCCTGACCCTGCTGCGCCTGATCGTCGCCGACGCCACGCCGCTCTCGGCCGACGAGGCCTATTACTGGGTGTGGTCGCGCGCCCTGGCGCCGGGCTACTTGGATCATCCGCCGATGGTGGCGCTGTGGGTCGCCGCCGGCACCGCGCTGGCCGGCGAAGGCGCGCTGGGGGTGCGGCTGCTTGGGCCGCTGTCCGCCGCACTCGGCTCGCTGATGCTGGCCCAGGCGGCGGCCGACCTGCTGCCGGGCGACTTGGCGACACGACGGCGGGCGGGGCTGGTGGCCGCGGCGCTGATGAACGCGACGCTGCTGTTCGGCATCGGCAGCGTGACCATGACGCCCGACACGCCGCTTCTGTTCTTCTGGACTGCCACGCTGTGGGCGCTGGCACGCCTGTCGGCCACCGGGCACGGCGCCTGGTGGCTCGCGGCCGGCGCGGCGGCGGGGCTGGCGGGGGCGAGCAAGTATTCCGCCGTTTTGATGCTCCCCGGTATCCTGCTGTGGCTCGCTGCGTCCCCAGGGCCGCGCGCTTGGCTGCGGCGCTGGCAGCCCTGGGCGGCGGCCGGGCTGGCGGTGGCGCTGGTGGCGCCGGTGCTGGCATGGAACGCGGCGCACGATTGGGTGAGCCTGATCAAGCAGGCCTCGCGCGGCGGCGAGGCGACCCTGGCCCGGGCCGTGCAGTTCCAGGGCGAACTGCTCGGCGGCCAGCTCGGCCTGGCAACCCCGGGGATCGCGGTGCTCTGCGCGGTGGGCGTCGGCCTGGCGTTGCGCGGCACGTGGCGGCGCGAACCCGGCTGGGTGTTGCTGGCCGGGCTGTCGGCGGTGCCGGCGGTGGTGTTCGTGGTCCAGGCGATGGGCGCACGGGTGCAGGCCAACTGGCCCGGCATCCTCTATCCCGCCGCCTGCATCGCCGCCGCCGGGCTGGGCGGGCGCTGGCCCGGCTGGGTGCGGCCCGGCGTGGTGCTCGGCGCTGCACTGACGGCGATCACGTACGTCCAGGCAACGCTCGCCCCCGTCGCGCTGCCGATGCGCCTCGATCCCACCCTGCTGCGCCTCGGCGGCTGGCAGACGCTGGCAGACGAGGTGGCGGCGGCGGCGCGGCGGGAGGGGGCGGGCTTCGTGGCATCCGACAACTACGGCCACGCCGCCCTGCTGGCCCGGCTGTTGCCGGCCGACATCGTCGTGGTGGGGCTGGAGGACCGCTGGGCGCTGTTCCGCCTGCCCGACGCGCGAACGGCGCTGGACGGGCGGCCTGGCCTGCTGCTCCGCAGTGCGCGGCGCGACGACCGGCCAGACCTGCGCGACTGGGCAATGCTCGAACCGCTGGCCATGATCGCCCGGGCGCGGAATGGGATGACGGCGGAGGGGTTCCGGATGTATCGTGGCACCTTCCGGCAGGGTGACCAGCCGGCCGCGCTGTTGCCCCGCCCGCGATGAAGCACACAGGACGGCCCAGATGACCCATGTTCCGACCTACGACGACGTGATGGCCGCCCGCGGCCGCATCGCCCCCCTGGTGGTGCGCACACCGATGCTGCGCCATCCGCTGCTGGACCAGATCACCGGCGGCACCATCCTGCTGAAGCCGGAAACGCTGCAGCGCACCGGCAGCTTCAAGCTGCGCGGCGCCAGCAACGCCATCCTGCAGCTCGACGCAGCGCAGCGCCGCGCCGGCGTGGTGACGCATTCCTCCGGCAACCATGCCCAGGCCACCGCCTTCGCCGCCGCATCGGTGGGCGCGAAGGCCACCATCTTCATGCCGGACGACGCACCGGCGATCAAAGTGGAGAGCACGCAGCGCTGGGGTGCGGAGATCCGCCGCTACGACCGCCATACGGATGACCGCGAGGGCATGACCCGCGCCCACGCCGATGCCAGCGGCGCCGTGCTGGTGCCGCCCTTCGACCACCCCGATGTCATTGCCGGCCAGGGCACCCTGGCGCTGGAACTGGTCGAGGATGCCGAGGCCGCCGGCTTCACCATGGATGCCATGCTGGTCTGCACCGGCGGCGGCGGGCTGATCGCCGGCTGCGCGCTCGCCATCGAGGGCGCCTCGCCGGGCACCAAGCTCTATGCCGTGGAACCCGCGGGCTGGGACGACACCGGGCGCTCGCTGGCCTCCGGCCAGCGCGAAACCAACGCGCCGGGCGGCTCCACGCTGTGCGACGCGCTGCTGGCGAAGTCGCCCGGCGTGCTCACCTTCGCCGTGAACCAACCCCGCCTGGCCGGCGGCATCGCGGTTACCGACGAGGAGGTGATGGCGGCGATCCGCTTCGCCTTCAGCCACCTGAAGCTGGTGGTGGAGCCGGGCGGCGCGGTGTGCCTCGCCGCCCTGCTGGCCGGCAAGTTCGACGCGAAGGGCCGCGTGGTCGGCGCGGTGCTCAGCGGCGGCAATGTCGATGCCGACGTGTTCGGCCGCGCGTTGGCCGGCTCATGATCCTCTATTACGCGCCCGGCTCGCCCTATGCCCGGATGGTGCGCATCGCCTGGCGCGAGCGCGCCATCGCGGGGATCGAGGAGTGCCAGGCAGCCCTGCGCGACCCCGTCTCGGTGCTGCTGCCGCACAACCCCGTCGGCCGCGTGCCGACGCTGGTGCTGGATGACGGCACGGTCCTGACCGAGACGCTGCTGATCCTCGCCCACCTGGACCGGCTGCACCAAGGTGCGAAGCTGCTGCCGCCAGACGCCACGGGCCTCGCCGAACTTGGCCAGGCCATGGGCCTCATGGACGGGATCGCCGTATGGAACCGCGAGCTTCGGCGCCCGCCCCATGAGCGCTCGCCCGGTGTCCTGGCGCTGGAGGAAATCCGCGCCCGCCGCGTCGCCACCGCGCTGGACGCCGCCCTGCCCCGCAACGCCACGGCGCAGCTCGTCCTCGCCTGCGCGCTCGGCTACTGCGAACGCCGGCACACCACCTGGCGCTGGCGGGAAGGGCGACCGTCGCTGGCAGGATGGTTCGACCGCATCGCCGCCACCCCATTGTTCCAGGACACGCTGCCCCCCATTTCGGAGCGGTGATTTCAACTGGACGCTGCGGCGCCCGGCGGTATCATTTGCGGCAGGACCATGAATGAGGTGCGCATGCCGGGCGGCGCAGGTGCCCCCAACGGGGCGTCCATAGGTGCGGCGGGCTATAATGCCCCGGCCCAAAGTGCGGCGGGCCGAATCGCCCCGCGATGGCGCGCATGAGCGAGGTGGTCAGCCTCCCGCGCGCGCGCGACGACACGATGTGGGCGGTGATCGCCTCGATCGGCAAGCTCTCGAAAGTGGCGAACATCTATCCCAGCCGCGCCGCCGCCCTGGAAGACCGCGCCTGGCGGGAGGCGCAGGTGGTCGCCCATGCCAGCTTCCTGAGCACCAGCCGCCAGCCGCCGCCGCGCTATTCCGTCGCCCCAATGCGCCGCGCCGACCTGCCGCGCGGCTGGCAGCCGCTGCCGGCGCTGGGCTTCCTGCGCGGCCAGTTCATCTGAGGCGACCCCTGATATTCCCGACCTATCAATGCAAGCGGCGCGAAGGCGCATGCCGGACCAGGCGAGTCTGGGCGGAGGCCAGCCGTGCCTTCCTTCGCGAACCGAAATCAACAAGGGGTGGCATGAGGTCGGTGACCTGAGGCGGAAGTGACCGGCCCCGCCGTTGCCCCGCGGCGCCGTCGCGCGTTGTCGAACCAGACCGGATTGAGAACACGATGTCCAAGCCTTCTCTGCCCCGCCATATCGGCTTCATCCCCGACGGCAACCGCCGCTGGGCCACCGCGCGCGGCCTGTCGCGCGAGGAGGGCTACCTGCACGGCATCGCGCCCGGGCTTTCGCTGTTCGCGCAATGCGAGCGCCTCGGGATCGAGGAGGTGTCGGTCTATGGCTTCACCCAGGACAACACCCACCGCCCCGCCGTGCAGGCCGAGCGGTTCCGCGCCGCCTGCACCCGCTTCGCCGAGGCGATCGCGCCGCGCTGCGCCCTGCTGGTGGTGGGCGACGACGCCTCGCCGCAGTTCCCGGCCGCGTTGAAACCGTGGCGCACCCGCCAGGGCCAGGGCATCCGGGTCAACTTCCTGGTCAATTACGGCTGGGAATGGGATCTGGCCGGCCTGCGCCATGGCACCCTACGGTCCGACGACGTTTCGCGGCTGGACCTGATCGTGCGCTGGGGCGGCGCACGAAGGCTGAGCGGTTTCCTGCCGGTTCAATCTGTCTATGCCGACTTCTACGTGGTCGAGCCTTTCTGGCCGGATTTTTCCCCCGCGCACCTCGACGAGGCCCTCGCGTGGTTCCGCCGGCAAGACCGGACGCTGGGCGGCTAGAACCAGATCCGACCTGATGGAATTATCCCATGGGAATATGTGCGTTCTTGATCAGGGGGATGGCGCGAAAACCATGCGTCTGCCAGCACGGCTTCCGCTCCGGCACGGATGGCTGCCAAGGAACGTGATCGCGGCCGCGTGAACCAATTCGCCGCCGTAGCCTTTCCCCTGCACCGATTGCGTGAAGGAGGAGACGGATGCGAATGGCCCTTGCCGCTGCCCTGGTCCTGGCGAGCACTGCCGCCCAGGCCCAACCGCCCCCGCCAGGTGCCGGGCTTGTCACCCACGTGGAGACGGTGCGCGACCTCGCCGCCATCTGCGACCCGTCATGGAGCGGCGTGCCGCGATTCGAGGCGATCGCCTACTGCCAGGGTTTCCTGACGGCGGCGTCGCAATACCACACGATGCTGCATCCGGTCGGCGGGCCAATGCGGCCATTGTATTGCCTGCCGCAGCCGGGCCCGACCGTCGCCGAAACCGGCGTCGAGTTTTCCCGCTGGGCCCAAGCCACGCCGCGCTATGCCGCCGAACCGGCGCTGGATGGCTACCTTCGCTGGGCCCAGGCCCGCCACCCCTGCCCACCCGCGCGCGCCGGCCGTGCCGCGCGTGCAGCCCAATCGCCGCGATGAGCGGGAGGACATCATGATCCGATCAATCCGTCTTGCCGCCGTCGTGGTTGCCGGGCTGGCGCTCGCAGGCTGCGACAACATGAACCAGACCCAGCAGCGCACGGGCATCGGTGCGCTGGGCGGGGGCGCTGTCGGCGGCCTGCTCGGCTCCTTCAGCGGCAATGCCGGGCTCGGCGCGCTGCTCGGCGCGGGCGTCGGCGGCGCCGGCGGCTATCTCTATGACCAATCGGAGCGCGGACGATCCGATGCCTACCGTGGTGGCTACCGCTACCGCGAACAGCGCCGCTACGACTGACGCGGGCCGGGCGGGCGGATCAGCCGCAGCGCCCGGCGAACGCGCGGATCCAGCGACGCAGGCTCCGCGCGCCCCGCCTCCCCGCCGAAATGCGCCAGCAGGTCCCGGCGCATCGGCGGCGCCCAGAACTGGTTAATGTGCCCGGCGATGGCCGCCGCCGCCTCGTCATCCGGCAGCGCATGGAAGTACGCCGCGATCTGCCCCGCCATGCGCGCGAGCTTCGCCGCCGCCTCCATCATGCCGCATCACCAGGCTGCGTGAAGCGCAACGCCCCGTCCGGCCGCGCCACCCCAACAAGGCAAACCCCCAGCGCCCGCGCCCGCTCCACCGCCAGCGAGGTCGGCGCCGAAATGGCCACCACCGTGCCCGCGCCGAACGCCGCCGCCTTCTCCACCATCTCGAAGGAACAGCGGCTGGTCAGCAGTACGAACCCTTCCGATGGAGGATGCCCGGCCGCAAGGCACGCACCTATCATCTTGTCCAGCGCGTTGTGCCGGCCAACATCCTCGCGTACCAGAACGATCGCGCCATCCGCGCCGCACCACGCCGCCGCATGCACGGCACGGGTCGCACGATGCAGTATCTGCCGCCCCTCCAGTGCCACAAGGGCGCGCCCGATCGCCTCTGTACGAATGTCCTGCCCCCGTGCAACCGGCAGCGCTTGCGGCAACTGGTCCAGGCTCTCGATCCCGCACAGGCCGCACCCGGTCCGCCCCGAAAGGCTACGCCGTCGCGCCATGTGGCGTCGCAGCGCCGCCGGCACGAGTTCCACCTCCACCACGACACCCCGCGCCACCGGCACCACGGCAATGCCCCGGATGTCCGCAACCGTCTCGACGATGCCTTCGGTGATGCTGAAGCCGCGTGCGAAATCCTCGAGGTCCGCGGGCGTGGCCATCATCACCGCATGCGGCAGCGTGGCATAAACCAGGTTCACCGGAACCTCGACCGGCACCTCAACATCAACCTCCGCCTCCCCGCCCGCGTTGCCGTAGCGCAGCATCAGGGCGCCCAGAACGCGCGAGGCATCCACAAGCCTATTCCGCCGCCGGCGCGATGCGGCGCAGGCGCTCGCCCTCGGCCTCGTGCTCGGCCTGCCAACGGGACCGCGCATTGGTGCGCCGCACCTGCACCGCCGTCACCTTGTATTCCGGGCAATTCGTTGCCCAATCCGAAAACTCGGTGGTGATCACGTTCGCCCCGGTGCCGGCATGGTGGAACGTGGTGTACACCACACCCGGCTGCATCCGCTCCGAAACCTCCGCCCGCAGCGCCACCTCGCCGGACCGGCTGGCCAGCGCCACCAGGTCGCCGCTGCCAATGCCGCGGCTTTCGGCGTCGAACGGATGGATCTCCAGAACATCCTCGCCGTGCCATGCCACATTGGCGGTCCGGCCCGTCTGCTGGCCGACATTGTACTGGCTCAGGATGCGCCCGGTGGTCAGGATCAGCGGAAACCGCGGCCCGGTCCGCTCCTCGGTCGGCACGAACTCGGTGATCATGAATCGGCCGGCCCCGCGCACGAAGCGATCGACATGCATGATCGGCGTGCCCTCCGGCGCCGCCGCGTTGCACGGCCACTGCACGGAGCCACGCTGGTCGAGCATGTCGTAGCTGACGCCGGCGAAGCTGGGCGTCAGCCGCGCAATCTCCGCCATGATCTCGCCGGGATGTCCATAGTCCATCGGGAAGCCCAGCGCCGTCGAAAGAGCCGCCGTCACCTGCCATTCCGACATTTTCGCCAGCGGCTCCATCACCTTGCGCACGCGGTTGATGCGCCGCTCGGCATTGGTGAAGGTGCCGTCCTTCTCCAGGAACGACGCCCCAGGCAGGAACACGTGCGCGAACTGGGATGTTTCGTTCAGGAAAAGGTCCTGCACCACCACGCACTCCATCGCCCGCAGCGCCGCCGTCACGTGCTGGGTGTTGGGATCGGACTGCGCGATGTCCTCGCCCTGGATGTACAGCCCCTTGAACCCGCCTCCGATCGCCTCGTCGAGCATGTTCGGAATCCGCAGCCCCGGCTCATCGTCCAGCGCCCGCCCCCAGGTCGCCTCGAACATCTCCCGCGTCGCATCGTCGAACACATGGCGGTATCCGGAAAACTCGTGCGGGAAACTGCCCATGTCGCAGGCACCCTGGACATTGTTCTGCCCACGCAGCGGATTCACCCCCACCCCCTCGCGGCCGATATTGCCGGTGGCCATCGCAAGGTTGGCCATGCCCATCACCATGGTCGAGCCCTGACTGTGCTCGGTCACACCCAGGCCGTAGTAGATCGCGCCATTGCCCCCGGTGGCATACAGCCGCGCGGCCGCGCGCAACGCCTCGGCCGGCACCCCGGTGAAAACCTCCGTCGCCTCGGGCGAATTCTGCTCCAGCGCGATGAACCGCGCCCACGCCTCGAACTCGGCCAGGTCGCAGCGCGCGCGCACGAAGTCCTCGTCCACCAGCCCCTCGGTGACGATCACATGCGCCATCGCATTGACGAACGCGACGTTGGTGCCAGGCAGAAGCTGCAAATGATGATCGGCCGCGACATGCGGCGAGCGCACCAGGTCGATCCGCCGCGGATCGGCCACGATCAGCCTCGCCCCCTGGCGCAACCGCCGTTTCATCCGCGAGGCGAACACCGGGTGCCCATCGGTCGGATTGGCGCCGATCACCAGGATCACATCGGCCTTCGCGACCGACTTGAAATCCTGCGTCCCGGCCGAGGTGCCGAACGTGGTCTTCAACCCGTATCCGGTCGGCGCGTGGCACACCCGCGCGCAGGTGTCGATGTTGTTGTTGCGAAACGCTCCCCGCACCAGCTTCTGCACCAGGAACACTTCCTCGTTGGTGCAGCGCGACGACGAGATCGCCCCCACCGCATCCCGCCCGAACGCCGCCTGGATGCGCCTGAACTCGGCCGCCGCATGCCCGATCGCCTCCTCCCACGTCACCTCCCGCCACGGATCGGTGATCGCCGCACGGATCATCGGCTTCGTGATCCGGTCCTTGTGCGTGGCATAGCCCCAGGCGAACCGCCCCTTCACGCAGGAATGCCCCTCGTTCGCCCCGCCCTGCTTGAACGGCACCATCCGCACCACCCGGTCGCCCTGCAGCTCCGCCTTGAACGAACACCCCACGCCGCAATAGGCACAGGTGGTAACAACGGATTTCTCCGGCTGCCCCATCTCCACCACGCTCTTCTCGATCAGCGTCGCCGTCGGGCACGCCTGCACGCAGGCACCGCAGGAAACACATTCGCTGCCGAGAAAATCCGCGGGCCCCGGCGCCACCCGGCTGTCGAAGCCGCGCCCGGCAATGGTCAGCGCAAACGTCCCCTGCACCTCCTCGCACGCCCGCACACAGCGGTTGCAGACGATGCACTTCGCAGGATCGTAGCTGAAATAAGGGTTGGACTCATCCTTCACGTCAGCGAAATGATTGGCCCCTTCATACCCATACCGCACATCCCGCAACCCGACCGCCCCGGCCATGTCCTGCAGCTCGCAATCGCCATTGGCCGCACAGGTCAGGCAGTCCAGCGGATGGTCGGAGATGTACAGTTCCATCACCCCGCGCCGCAGCTTGGCCAGCCGGTCGGTATGCGTCGCCACCACCATGCCTTCCTCCGCCGGCGTGGTGCAGGAAGCCGGCGTCCCGCGCCGTCCCGCGATCTCCACCAGGCACAGCCGGCACGACCCGAACGGCTCCAGGCTGTCCGTCGCGCACAGCTTCGGAATCTTCGTCCCCAGCGCCATCGCCGCCGCCATCACGCTCGTCCCCACCGGAACGGAAACGGAATGTCCATCGATCGTCAGCGTCACCTGCATCGCGGAGTGCCGCGCCGGCGTGCCGAAATCGGTTTCCTGGATCAGGGGCATCAGGGCCTCCTCACGCCACCGCGGCCGCAACCGGGCGGTGGAAATCCTCGGGGAAATGGCGCAGCGCGCTCAGCACCGGCAACGGCGTCAGCCCGCCCATCGCACACAGCGAAGCATCGGTCATCAACGCCGCAAGATCGTCGAGCACGGCCAGGTTCTTCTCGCGCTCGCGCCCGTCGATGATCCGGTCGATCGTCTCCACCCCGCGCACCGCGCCGATCCGGCACGGCGTACACTTGCCGCAACTCTCGCGCGCACAGAACTCGAACGCGAACCGCGCCTGCCGCGCCATGTCCACCGTGTCGTCGAACACCACGATCCCGCCATGGCCAAGCATGCCCCCCACCCCCGCCAGCGCCTCATAGTCCAGCGCCGTATCCAGCAGGGCATCGGGCAGATAGGCCCCAAGCGGCCCCCCCACCTGCACCGCGCGCACCGGCCGGCCACTGCGCGTCCCGCCGCCGATCCCCTCGACCACCTCGCGCAACGAAAGCCCGAACGGCACCTCGAACAACCCGCCGCGCCGCACATTGCCGGCCAGCTGCACCACCAGCGTCCCGCGCGACCGCCCCGCCCCCAGCGCGGCATAGGCCTGCGCCCCATGCGCCAGTATCCACGGCACCGCGGCCAGCGACAGCACGTTGTTCACCACCGTCGGCTGCCCGAACAGCCCCTGCAACGCCGGCAACGGCGGCTTGGCCCGCACCACCCCGCGCCGCCCCTCCATGCTCTCCAGCAGCGCCGTTTCCTCGCCGCAGATATACGCCCCCGCCCCCATCCGCAGCTCGATGTCGAACGCCGGCCCGCGCCCCAGCACCGCCGCCCCCAACAATCCCCCCTCCCGCGCCACCGCCAACGCCTGCCGCAGCACCGCCTCGGCCTGCGGATACTCGGACCGCAGATAGATGAACCCCTTTGTCGCCCCCACCGCCACGCCGGCGATCGCCATCCCCTCGATCAGCGTGAACGGATCACCCTCCATCAGCATCCGGTCGGCAAACGTCCCGCTATCGCCCTCATCGGCGTTGCACACGACATACTTCTGCGCCGCCGCCGCCCCCAGCACCGTCCTCCACTTGATCCCGGTCGGAAACCCCGCCCCGCCCCGCCCGCGCAACCCCGATGCAGTCACACACGCAACAATCTCCCCCGCCGGCACCGCCAGCGCCGCCTCCAGCCCCGCAACCCCGCCCTGCGCCCGATACGCCACCAGCGACAGCGGATCGATCACCCCCACCCGCCCAAACGTCAGCCGCGTCTGCCGCGCCAACCACGGCAACGCCTCCACCAGCCCGAGCGCCCGCGCATGCCCCGCCGCCGGAAATCCGCCCTCGAACAGCCCAGCCACATCGCCCACCCGCACTGGCCCGAAACCGACCCGCCCCACTGCCGTCGCCACCTCCACCAGCGGCTCCAGCCACAGCATCCCGCGCGACCCGGTGCGCACGATCTCCACCGCCACCCCCCGCCGCGCCGCCTCCCGCGCGACCGCAAGCGCCACCGCATCCGCCCCCACCGACAGCGCTGCCGCATCGCCCGGAACGAACACAAGCACGCTCACGCCAAAGGCTCCTGCACCGCCGCCGCCGCATCCCCCGCCACCAGCGCCCGCAGCCGCGCCACGTCGAGATGGCCCACCAACTCGCCCTCCACCAGTGCCGCCGGCCCCAGCGCGCAGTTGCCCAGGCAATACACCGTCTCGATCGCCACCTCGCCCCCGCCCTGGTCCACCGCAACCCCCAGCCGCGCCGCCTCCGCCACCAGCGCCTCGCACCCCACCGCCTGGCACGCTTCCGCCCGGCACAACCGGATCACCCGCCCCGCCGGCGGCACAGTACGAAAATCATGATAGAAACTGACGGTTCCAAAAATCTCCGCCCGCGACAGGTTCACCGCCTGCGCCACCACTGCGATCGACTCGGCATGGATGAACCCGAACCGCGCCTGCAACGCATGCAGCATCGGCAGCACCGCATCGGCCCCGCCGCCCACATCGCGCACCACGCCACGCGCTTCCTCAACGTTCCAGGCCGTATACCGGCTCATGTTTCCTCCTGCCGCGCCACAGTGCGGGGGAACGCCCCATGCCGCAACTGCCGCGCGTTGACGCCCCCTCCCGCCGCTCGATACGCTCCGCCCCCACGCGAAAAGGGGGATTGGCCATGGATATCGGGTTCGGGCTCGAACAGCCGCTGAAAGGCGCCAGCTTCGGCGGCCGCCTCCACCTCGAGGGTGGCGCCCGCGAAGCCATCGCCGCCGCCGAAGCCAACCCAACCGCCCTGCCCGACGCCCTGGCGCGCTGCCACGGCGTCATGGTCCTGCCCCGCATGGCCGCCTTGGCCGAAGACCCCGCCCTCCTGGTCCGCCTCTCCCGCCTGTTCGGCGCCGAAGTGGAAAACTACCGCACCACCCACATGGCCGCGAACATGGTCCACCCCGAGGTGCCGGAAATCCTCGTCGTCTCCAACATCCCCCCGGTCCTCCGCGCCCCGCCCCCCAGGCCCATCCCGCCGCTCGCCGCCGACGGCACCCTGCCCGTCCAGTTCCCCCACCGCCGCGGCTGGCACACCGACCAGTCCTACCGCCGCCCCCCGCCCGACATCTCCCTCTTCCTCGCCGTCCTGCCGGTCCCGCAAGGCCAAGGCCAAACCCTGTTCGCCGACTGCATCGCCGCCTACGACGCCCTCCCCGACACCACCAAATCCCGCATCGCCACCCTGAACGGCCTGCACATCGCCTCCGGCGCCGGCCGCAAATACGATGCGGTCAAATCCGGCACCCCGCAACGCGACCTCGCCCCCCACGAACGCCCGGTCCGCCAACCCCTCGTCCGCACCCACCCGGCCACCGGCCAGAAATCGCTCTACCTCTGCGAATACGGCCAGATGGACTGGCTGGAAGGCCCGATCGCCGGCCTCGAACCCGGCCCCGACGGTGAAAGCGGCCAACTCCTGGTCGAACTCGTCGCCCACATCACCCAGCCCCGCTTCGTCTACACCCACGAATGGACCAAAGGCGACCTCGTCGTCTGGGACAACCGCTGCACCCTGCACGCCGCCACCTGGTTCGACGCCGAACACCTCTCCCGCATCATGTGGCGCACCACCGTCTGGGGAAACCCCGGCACCGAATACACCGGCGAAACCAAAAGCTGGCTGCCCGATATGGAAGCCTGAAGGGCAAGGCCAGGGCTCTGCCCTGGACCCGCCAAGGGCCGAGGGCCCTTGGATCCCCATTACTTAAGAAGTGAGGTCCAGGGGCTCGGCCCCTGGCGGGTCGAGGGCAGAGCCCTCGCCTTACTTCGCCACCCCCAACTCCGCCGCCAGTATCTGCACTGCCAGGTGCCTTGAATACATCCGGCACTGCGAGAAGCTCCCGCCGGTGAACCACAGCCCCTCCTGCGGCGTGCGCGTCCACATGTTCGCCAATTCCTGCGCCGCGTGGTCGAACCCCCACACCTGCCCAACTCGTCCGGCCACCTCCGCCCCGAACAGCGTGCCCAGCAGGTGGTCCGGTCCCTTGTAGCCGGTGGCCAGCACCGCCAGCCCTCCGGCCACCTCCCGCCCATCCTTCATCCGCACGCCGCCTGCCGTGAAGGTCGCAATGTCGTGATACTGGATCAGCCCGATCTCACCGCGGATCAGCAACTCGGAGCACCCCACGTTGAAGTAGTACCCACCCCCGCGTGACCGATACTTCAGCGGCCACCCCGTGCCGTCCTCGCCGAACTCCAGCTTGAACCCGATCCGCTCCAGCCCCGCCAGCATCTCCGCATCCAGCGCGCGCGACTGCGCCGTCAACAGCTTGTGCGCCTGCTTCATTACCGGCAGCGGCACCGAGGTGTTGATCAGGTCCCGATCCTCCAGCGACGGCCCCGCCCCGTAATAGATGCCGTCGTACAGCTGCGCCGCCGGCTCCACGTTGGTCACCAGCGTCGGGCTGCGCTGCACCATCGTCACATGCGCGCCGCTGCCATGCAGCTCCTGGGCGATGTCATGCGCGCTGGTCCCGGTGCCGAACACGAACACGTTCTTGCCCCGCCACGCCCCGGCATCGGCGAACTTCGACGAATGCACCACCTGGCCGCCGAACCGCTCCAGCGTCGGCATCACCGGAATGTTCGGCGTCCCGCTCACGCTGGTCGCCATCACGATATGCCGCGGCCGCACCTCGCGGATGGACCCGTCTTCCTGCCGCAGCCGCGCCACCCACTGGCCCGAACCACCATCCCGCACCGCCCCCTCGAAGCTGGTGCGCGTCCAGAAGTTGAGTTCCATCGCCTCGGCATAATTCTCCAGCCAGTTGGCGATCTTGTCCTTGGGAATATACCGCGGCCAGGTCTTGGGAAACGGCATGTACGGCATATGATTGCTGTACACCTGGTTGTGCAGCTTCAGCCCGTGATAGCGCAGCCGCCAATTGTCCCCCACCCGCGCCATCCGGTCGACCACCAGCGAATCGACATTCAACGCCCCCAGCGCCGCCGCCGCCGCAAGCCCCGCATGCCCGCCGCCGACCACCAGCGCCGCCGGCTCCCGATCGTCGTAGCGCTGCCCCGCACGCCGCTTGTCCAGCCAGTTCGGCCCGCCGAAATCGCGGTCGAACGCCGGCTCCTCCCGCGCAATGCGCGCGCTCTCCTCGTCATGCCCCGCCACATGGTCCAACGACGTCATCAGCGTCCAGGCCTGCCCCACCTCCGCCCCCGCATCCGCATCCGCCAGCTTGATCCGCAAAATCCCCGCCCCGCGCCCCGCCCTCGTCTCGAAGCGCAGGATCGCCTCCACCGTCGCCTCGCCCGCCCGCTCCACCTGCCGCGGCGGAAAACGATCGCCATCGACGGCAAAATCCCGCGCGTCCTGCGCCCTCGCCGCCGCCAGCAACGGCGCGGCCACATCCTCGCGTCCGCTATACGTCACGATGCGCCAGGTCAGCGCCACCACGTCGCGCCAATGCCCATCCTCACGGAACAGCGCCGACACCGCCGGCGCGTCGCCTCCCTCCAGCGCCTGGTTGAACCGCCGCAGCCACGCCTCCACCACCAGGCGAGCCTTGTCCTCGGTTGCCACCATCACGTCCATCGCCAGCATCTCCTGTCCCTTCGTCTAAAATACCTCCCATGCGCGCGCGGCGCCAGAACCGTTGGGCATCCGCCGCGGGTTGCCCCAACGCCGCCCGCTACCTACCCTGCGCCCCCCTGCCACCGGAGTGCCGACCCCTGAGCCTGCTCGATGACCTCGGAGCCGAACGCCACGGAATCGTCTTCGTCGGCGACATCCACCGCCGCTGGGACCACGTCGAACGCGGCCTCGCCACGCTGGACTTCCCGGTCCGCCACGTCGTCCTGCTCGGCGACATGGAATGCACCGCCCCGCTCGACCATCACGCCGCCTCCATCCTCGCCCACGGCGCCGGCCTGCACTGGATCTTCGGCAACCACGACGCCGATGGCGGCCCCAACATGTGGGCCAACCTAGCCGACCCCGCGCGCAACCCGCGCACCGCCGCCGGCGCCCTGCACAACCGCGTCGTGGAGATCGCCGGCATCCGCATCGCCGGCCTCGGCGGCACCTTCCACACCCGCGTCTGGAACCCGCCCAGCCCCCCGCGCCTGCTCAGCCGCACCCAGCTCGTCGCCGACATGGCCACAATCGGCCCCGGCTGGAGCACCGACGCCACCGCCGCCCTGGCCCGCAACCTCGCCATCCTGGCCATCTGGCCGGAAGACGTCGAAACCCTGGCCACCCAGCGCGCCGATATCCTCGTCACCCACGAAGCCCCCTCCAGCCACCGCAGCGGTGCCGCCGTGCTCGATAATTTGGCCCGCACCATGGGCGCCCGCCTCGTCGTCCACGGTCACCACCACATCGGCTACCGCGCCATCGCCAACGACGGGCTGGAAGTCCAAGGCGTCGGCGCCGCCTGGGGCATCGACCTCGCCGGCCGCCCCCGCTGGCCCGGTGACAAACAACGCCACCTTCCCCGCGTCGAGGGCTGGAACTACCGGGAAGAATAAATCAAGAAAGTATCTTCATTTTTGAAAAAAGGAAGCAAAAAACTTTCACCCATTACACCGAGACTCGTAGGTCGTGTGTGGACGGCCCCCCCGTTTCAAGGCGTCCTGGCGGAAGAAATCTGATCTTGGTGCGAGAGCGCTCGTGTGTCCGGCCTGTTTGTGCGGCACGCGACCGCTGGCCCAGATGGGTTCCGCGATCCTCTCCCAAACGGATAAGCGGCCTCTTCTGGCCACCAACCTACGCGGGTTCTGAGGATCGTCGGCTC